>DKZT01000008.1 GCA_002493755.1 Ruminococcaceae bacterium UBA7067 | reverse complement strand
CCTCATGACGATCACGCCGTGCGCCAAGGACGGGCAGATAACATTCCTGTTTAAAAACGGAACAAGCATCGAGGTTGGGGCTGAATAAGTCCCTTTCTTTTTTATGTAAAAATGTAGGTTTACACAATTTTTTGGATAGTCTCATTTTGATATAAAAAATGCGCTGTGAGTATTTTCACAACGCATTTTATCTATTTTCAATATTTACAGCAACACCTACTGTTATTTCTCAATGGAATCAGTCTTGTAAATGAAATCGACCTTGCCGTCCATTTCATCGGAAATTCCGCTGTAGCTCTTGTAGTGTGAAGAAACCTCCGAAACAGCCTTTAGTCTGCTTACGAGTCCATTTACGTCACCGCCTACTGCGTCAACAAGCACGTCTATTCCATCTTCTTTGAACTTTTTAAGTCCATCGTTAAGCGTCATTGAGCCGTCCTTAAGCTGTTTTACTCCGCTTACAAGGGCACTGCTTCCCTCTTTGAGTGAAGCAACTCCCTGCACAAGATTTTTCGCTCCGCTGTTAAGCTCGCCTGTGCCGTCCTTGAGCGACTGTGCACCGCTATTAAGAGAGTCTGCACCGTCCTTCAGAGTTCCGGCGCCGTCTTTTAGCGAGCCCGAACCGCTCTTTAACTGTTCTGAGCCGTTCTTAAGAGTGTAAGAACCTTCTTTAAGAGTATTTGTTCCGCCGAGAATCTGCTGTGCTCCTGCGTTCGCCTTGTCAACGCCGTCGGTGTAGGTAAGCACTCCCTGATAAAATATATTGTAGTTGTCAAGCTGTTCTTTGAGTGAAGAAAGTGAATTCTTACCTGCACTTGCTTTTTCAACAGCAGAATTTATCTGGCTTTGCACCTCATCACTCTGCATATTTGTATCGATAAGCGACTGAATCTGGCTCTGTGTGTTGATGTCAATTGTCGACTGAATTGAGGAAGAACTCATCTGCGTTGATACTGCGGTATTAATCTGCACCTGTACCTCATCAGGAATCTGTCCCGATGCTATGGCCGAATCGTACTGCTCTGCACTCATTGAATAGCCTGCCGAAGCTAACACGCTCTCAGTAACCTGCTTTCTTACTGCTGACTCAACAGCCTCTCTGATTACATCCTTCTGGCTGTTCACCGTAGTTGTAACGGTTTCAAGCGCAGTATTATAAGCAACAGTTTTCACGTTATCCTCACTTAATGAACCGACAAGCTTATCAAGCACCTGAGCATAATTCGAAATTGTCAGCTTATCAGCCTGAAGTCCTGCTGCGGCAATCTGAGCATCGGCAGTTGCAAGAAGAGTATCAAATATCTGCTTTGCTCCCGCATTGAGCGACTCGCTGTTGCCTGAAATCGTATTAAGTCCCGATGAAAGCGTTGCCACATAGCCCTGCAACTGCGAGATACCCGAATCAAGACTTACTGCACCATCGTTAAGTGAGCTTACACCGCTGTCGAGCGAATCTGCACCATCTTTAAGCGTTCCCACACCGTTGTCCAGATCCTTTGCGCCGCTTGCAAGTGCACCGGCACCGTTGTCAAGCTCTTGTGCACCGCTGCTGATTTTTTCTGCACCGTCATAAAGCTGATCAACGCCTTCAATCAACTCTCCCGACTTGTCAAGAAGAGTTTTAAGCCCGTCATACAACTGTGATGAACCGTCAATAAGCTGATCTGCGGCATCAGTCAGTTCATCAAGAGAGTCTGACAACGCATCAATCTTATCGTCAACCTTTGAAAAATCAATATCGCTGAACATATCGTTTGCGGCAAGCGTAAAGCTTGTTGCAAGCTCAAAATTCTTTACGTCAGCTGTTATCTCAACATAATCGGGAATTTCAAAATCCTTGCTGTCTATGCCGAGATTTGACTGCATTCCGGGGAGTGCAAAACCTGCAACGAAGGTATGACTACCGTCATTGACAACCTTGCCGTTTGAAACCTCAACGTTTCTGAAAGCATCATTGTCGAGCATCATACCCGTAAGCATTACAAACGGAACGTAGATTTCTTCTTCCTTGCCGTCAATTTTTATTTTCTCCGACTGTCTGTTCGTGTAGTCAAAGCGGATTTTCACCTTGCCGCTCTGACCTGCAAGCTTATCTGCTGAAATCTTTTTGCCGTCAAGCGTATAGCTTACCGAAAGTCCGACAGGGAGTTCCGACTTTCCCGCACCCTGATAGTAAATGTCATTTCCGTCTGCACTCCACTCGTACATATTATTTTCGTTTACTGTGTAGGTTTCGTCGCCTTTTACGTTTACAATATTATCAAGGTTTGAAATATCTTCAAAGCTCTTTGCCTTTGCGGTATTTTTAATCCAGTCGCTCACGATAACCTTTTTTGCTGAGCCGTCTGCGTTTGCAATTATGTAAACCGTTTCATTCTTTGAAAGCTTTTTGGTTTTGTCCTCCGAAGCGTTTTTTACGGTTGAAGAAGTGTCCGAAATATTTATATTCGTTGTTTCAGTATCCGTGCTCTTTGCACCTGCCGAATATGACGCAACGCCAATTGTACAGCAAAGAGTTGTAAGACTTAAGATGCCTGAAAGCACCTTTGGCATATATTTTTTTATTTTACTCATTTACAGTTACCTCCGTATTGTTTTTTTGACTTAAAGCCCAATGTTGTTACTCCGATAACCTTATCAAACAGCATAAACATTGCAGGCAGAATAAGAATTACGCAAAGTGCGCTGATTATTGCTCCCCTTGCCATAAGTGCGCAAAGCGAGCCTATCATATCAACGTCGGAGTAAATTGCAACACCGACCGTTGCGGCAAACAAGCCCATTGCACTGACAATGATTGACGGGATTGAGGTTTCAAGCGCAGTAGTGACAGAAGTCCTTTTATCGTTGCCGAGCGAGCGTTCCTTTTTATATCGTGTAGTCATTAGTATTGCATAGTCAACTGTTGCGCCGAGCTGAATTGTACTTATGCATATCGGCGCGATAAACGGCAGTGACTCGCCCATATAGTGCGGTAAACCGAGGTTGATGAATATTGCAAGCTCAATTACTGCAACAAGGATAATCGGCAGGCTTATGCTCTTTTCAACCACTGCTATGATTAAAAAGATAGCAATAATCGAAATCATATTTACAACCTGAAAATCAACCGACGTGATATCAATCAAGTCGTTTGTGCAAGCCGCCTCACCAATCAGCAGACCTTCATTGTCGTATTTTCTGATTATGCTGTTAAGCTGTTCTATCTGCGTACTTACCCCATCGGAAGCAGTCTGATATTCCGAGTTTATCAGCATAAGCTCCCACCTGTCGCTTTTAAGAATAGCTGTAACAGATTCGGGGAGAATTTCCTCGGGGACAAGCGAGCCGACTACGCTTTCAAGTCCGAGAACGTATTTTACGCCGTCTATGTTCTCCATTTCTTCGGTCATTTTGCGCACCTGCTTTGCAGGCAATTTTGAGTCAGTCAGCACCATGTGAGTAGTACCGATGTCGAACTCCTCTTTGAGCTTTGTGTTTGCAATTACGTTTGACATATCCTCGGGCAGGCTCTTTGACAAATCGTAGTAAACCTCGTTGTTTGTGTTGCTGTAGCCGTAATATGACGGATAAATTATCATTGCAAACAGAATAAGAAAAGCGGGGAAAATTTTAATAATACCTTTAGCAAGCTTTTTCGTTGACGGAACCAACGATCTGTGCATTGTCTTTTCAAGCGGCTTGTCGAGTACGAGAATGAGCGACGGGAGAATTGTCACACAGCCGATTACTCCGAAGATTACGCCCTTAGCCATAACGATTCCGAGGTCACGTCCGAGCGTAAAGGTCATAAAGCAGAGTGCGATAAAGCCTGCAACGGTTGTTATTGAGCTTCCGAGTACGGAACGTGTTGTTTCCTTGATTGCAACAGCCATTGCGGTTTTGTGGTCGCCGTAAATCTTCTTTTGCTCTCCGTAGCTGTGCCACAGGAAAATTGAATAGTCCATTGTTACGGCAAGCTGAAGAATGGCAGACAGCGCTTTAGTGATGTACGAAATTTCACCGAGGAAGTAGTTTGAACCGAGGTTCATAAGTATTGCCATTCCGATACTTGCAAGAAAAACAAACGGGATAATCCAGTTATCCATAAATATCATCATCGCAACAACGGCAAGAATTACTGCGATTGCAACGTAGATTGCTTCCTGTTCTTCACACAAATCCCTCAAATCGGTAACCATTGCTGAGATGCCCGAAACAAAACACTGATCACCTGCAACGGCTCTGATTTGCGTTATAGCGTCCATAGTTTCATCAGCCGAGCTAGAGGTGTCAAAGAACACCGCCATAAGTGTTGAATTGTCTGAATTGAACGCATCGTAGATTTTGTCTGGAAGCACCTCCATTGGAATTGACATATCAGCTATGTCATCATACCAGAGTACGGTAACTACATGATCAATCTCCTTAATTTTTTCTTCGGTTCTGACAATGTCCTTTTCGTTCATGTCCTCAAAAATCAGAAACGAAAACGCACCCTTGTCAAAATCCTCAAGAAGGTAATCCTGTCCCTTGATAGTGTCAAGACTATCGGGAAGATAATTGAGCATATCATAATTGGCACGTGTGAATATCATTCCCAGCGCCGACGGAATGAGAAGCACAATTGCGACAATCAGAATTGCTATGCGGCTTTTTACAACCGCTTTTCCGAATTTCATCTTCAATTACTCCTTACCTGTATTTTCTTGTCTTAATATTTTAATAATTAAACAGGCAGAATAAAATAGACACAAAAAAAATCGTGCCTTGTTTTTAGGCACGGAAGCAATTTTGTCTACACAGTCAAGCGCCTCGACACGCTATTCGGACAGACAGATTGATATTATCAAACATTCTTGGCTCGACTGTTCCGGAGCAGTTTCCTATGACATCAAAAACAGACATTCAGCTTGAAATGTCCGAATGTCTGTTTATTAAATGTATTATTCATTTTTTGAGCTGTTCTTAAACGCATTTTCCATTGAGCCGTCAAAAAGCTCGCAAATTCTTTGCAGTTTAATACTTAAATCATACTTCATTCCGCCACAAAGCCAGTCAAGCACAAAACCTACCAGCAGGCTTTTGTAATACATAGCGATAACTTCTTTATCGTCATCACTTATGTTATAGTTTCCCGAAACGGCGTCTATGTACCTTGCAACAGCGTGCTGAGATACCCTGTTCAGATACTGCTCAAATAATTCCCTGTTTGCCGAATTGTAAATGTGCATCATAGCCGTCTTGTTTTCCAGGGCAAAGTCAATTGCCGAAAGCAGACAGTCAAAAATTGTACCGGATTCGGTCTGCGACTGTATAAGCTTGTCAGTTTCTTCGGTAAAAATTTCCTCAATAAGCGACGGAATATCATTGAAGTGATAGTAAAAAGAGTTGCGGTTGATTCCGCAGTCCTCAACAATATCTTTAACCGTAATTTTATTCAACGGCTTTTTATTCAGCAGTTTCATAAAAGAAATCTTGATTGCGTATTTTGTAAAAGAAGGCATATTTCTCACCCGAAAAACAATGTTTATATTATATTTAATAATAGCATAAAATCTCCGATTTTGCAAGAATTGCACCGCTGTTAAAATCAATAATCATAATACTTCTTTTCCTGAGATGAAAAGTAAAACAAACCGTGGAGAGCGTAGGCAGTATTATGCAGTTGGTAGCCATACTGCCATTATCAGTAAAGATAAGTTTGAAGCTGTTCAGGAGGAACGCAATCGCAGGTCAAATGTAGATATTATTGAAGGTAAAAAGACTCGCAAAACTTCAAAATACAGTTCTAAATTCAATGACCTTCACTAGGCTATTTTGCGCCTTCTTGAAGTCAATTTTATATATGTAAAAGCAGCAAATGAAACTCTGATTTTGAAAAATGAAACGGTCTGGAAGTTTAGTGTCAGAATAAAAAATCGAGCAAAAAAAACACACTTAAAGACTGACTTTTTTATTACAAAACAGCCATATTCAGCAATCACACTGACACTTTACTAAAGGTTAAAAGTGCCGTAAACACTGATTACAAGCCGTTTTCAAGGCATAAAAAATGAACCGCAATTAAGATACGCTTTGTATCAAAATTGCGGTTCTTATTTGGTGGAGGTGAGGGGAATTGAACCCCTGTCCGAAAATCGCTTACCGAGGCTTTCTACGAGCGTAGTTGATGCTTTAGCTTCCCCGAAATCAACGCCCGTCAACAGGCTTTGAAATCGGGTAGCCCTTTAAATCATGACCGGATACAAGGCTCTTTCCGGTTCACGTTCACTGCTAATCGACGCTCTTATCCGATGCGCAGTACTATCGGACAGAACGGCTGCTTAAATCAAGCAGCTAATGCAACTTTATTGTTGTCGTTTATTTTTTAAAATTGCGGATTTTAAAGCGGCTCCGCACCGCTGCTCGCTTACCAGGGCTTACAATCCCCGTCGAAACCTTTACACCCCCATATATTGCAATGTCGTTAAAACACCATTGCGGTGAAATATGACTTGCTGTCATGTGAAATTTGCCTGTCGGCGAGTGAAATATTGCTGCGCAATGTGATATATTTACCTGCGGTAAATATTATGGGTCGCTTTGCTCCGATTTAATTAAGTAGCCGCAAAGCGGCGACCACCTATTCTCTCCACTCTTCACTCTATTATCTGTTCTGCTCCTTGAGCGCACGCTCCATTGTGCGCTTGGCGTCCTTTTGCGCTATGTCGGCTCGCTTGTCATAGAGCTTTTTGCCCTTGCACAGTCCGAGCTGAAGCTTAACCCTTGACCCCTTGAAATAGAGCGACAGCGGTATAAGCGTATAGCCGCCCTGCTTTACAAGTCCGAAAAGGCGCAGAATCTCTCTTTTGTGCAGGAGCAGACGGCGCACACGCATTGGGTCACGGTTGAAGATGTTGCCCTGCTCGTATGGGCTGATATGCATTGCATTGACGAATATTTCGCCGTCAACAACGCTGCACCAGCTGTCCTTGAGGTTAACCCTCCCTGCACGCAGTGACTTAACCTCCGTTCCGCAAAGCTCAATGCCTGCTTCAAGGCTTTCAATGACAAAATATTCGTGATACGCTTTTTTGTTCTGAGCTATTGTTTTTGTGCTTTCCTTTGTCATTTCATCGCCTCCGAACGAAAAGATTTTATCACAATTTATTTGACGTGTCAAATGGAAATCAGTTTAGAGTTTGGAGTTTAGAGTTTAGAGTTTAGAGTTTTGAGTTTTGAGTTGAAGAGATAACCCGATTTTATTATATCTCACTAAAAGTAAAAACACTGTAAATTCCTGTCGATTACTCAATAGTACAAACGGCGTGAGCCGATATGCCCTCAAGACTGCCCGTAAAGCCAAGCTTTTCCTCGGTTGTCGCCTTTACATTCACGCGGTCGCTGTCTATTCCGCATACTCCTGCAATATTGCTCTTCATCTGCGCGATATACGGCGCAAGCTTCGGCTTCTGCGCTATCACTGTGCAGTCTATGTTGTTGACACTGAAGCCTTTTTCGCCGAGCAGCTCAACCACTCTTTCAAGCAGCTTCACACTGTCGGCACCCTTATATTTCGGGTCGGTGTCGGGGAAGTGCCTGCCTATATCGCCGAGAGCTGCCGCACCAAGCAGAGCGTCGCTCACTGCGTGAAGCAGTACGTCTGCGTCTGAGTGTCCGAGCAAACCAAGCTCAAACGGAATTTCAACTCCGCCTAAAATCAGCTTTCTGCCCTCAACAAGACGGTGTACGTCATAGCCGTGACCTATTCGCATTTTAACCCCTCCATCAGCCTCTCCGCAAGAGGAATATCCTGTGCGGTTGTGATTTTAATATTATCATAGCTGCCCTCGCTTACGAACACCTCGCCGCCGTTTTGCTCAATCAGAGCGCAGTCATCTGTGTATTCTCTGCCGCTTTGCTGCGCCTTTTTCATAGCCGAAAGGTACATTCGCTTTTCAAAAATCTGCGGCGTCTGTATTGCGGCAAGGCTTTCTCTGTTCGGCGTTGCCGTTATTATTCCGCTGTTATTTATTACCTTTATTGTGTCCTTTACAGGCACTCCCGGTGCAGCCGCTCCGTATTTTTCGGCGGCTTCTGCCGTTCGCCTTATTATGCTCTCGCTCACAAGCGGTCTTGCGCCGTCGTGAACCGCTATATAATCGCACTGCTGTGATACAAGCGGAACTGCGCTGAATACAGACTCCTGCCTGCTCCTGCCGCCGGGCGCAAAGCACTTGAATTTGCTGATTTCATACTGCTTCATCAGCCTTTCAAACTCGCTTCTCTCCTCGTCACGGCACACTATTATAATCTCGCTTACTATATCGCAGCGTTCAAAGGCAAGCGCCGTGTGCGCCAGCACCTCAACGCCGCAAAGCTTCATAAGCTGTTTGCTCTGCGATGCTTTCATTCTGCTTGAGCTTCCTGCCGCAGGAATAATTACCGATAGCTTCATTTTAACCTCACTGGAAAATTGTTCCGACTGTTGTGTTGAATAAATCGGTGCAGATGGTTTCTACATTTTCATCGTCAACATTCGACAGCACGATTACGTTTATGCCGTAGTCAAGGCTTATTAAATCCATTGTGTAGCAAGCCATAGACTGTCCCGTGTGCCAGTAGTAGCCGTTCTGCGATATGAACCAGCCGTAGCCGTAGCCCATTCCGCTGTCATTAAGCATCTGATACATTGAGCTTTGGTTTACTACCTTTCCGTTTACAAAGCCGTTAAGCCACTTGTTCATATCTACCGTGCAGGAGGCAATCTCGCCTGCCGCACCGAAGTATGTGGTATCGGATTTATCGCCCTCACTACCGTCTATGAGATAGCCGACTGCGTCCGCGTCATTCATATTCATAGTTGTGTTTGTCATACCGAGCGGCTTTAAAATATTGTTCTCAACAAACTGCTCATAGGTTACGCCGCTGAGCCTTGCTATAATCTCGCCCAGGAGCATATAGTTCGTGTTTGAATATTTGAACGATGAGCCGGGTGTAAACTCTATACCGTTTGAGTTTGCAAATCTCAGAACATTCTCAAAGCTGCACGGCTCCATCATATCAATCTCGTGAATATCGTTTAAATATATCATCGAATTGAGAAAATCCGGTATGCCCGAGGTCATATTCAGCAGATTCTCAATAGTCATATTGCCGCCGAAGTCATATTCGGGGATATATTTATCAACCGTATCATAAACCGAAAGCTTGCCCTGCTCCTGCAAAAGCATTATAGCCGCCGCAGTAAACTGCTTTGTAATTGAGCCAAGCTCAATTTTAGTGGTTGAGGTGTTCGGCGTAGCGTTCGACTTATCGGCAAAACCCCTTGAATACTCGCAAAGGGAAATGCCGTCAACCGAAATCAGGATTGAGCCGGAAAAATCGTACTGCTCCATATAGCCGTCAACTGCGGCTTTAAGTCTTTCCCTGCGCTGAGCCGTTACCTCATCATCGGTTGCAGGCTCGGTCTGAACCTGTGACGGTGCTTCTGTCGGATCTGAGGTTTCAACGGCAGACGGTATGTTCTCCTGCGAGCAGGAGCAAAGCAGCAGAAGTGACGCGGTAATAATTGAAAGTGCAGATACAGCCGATTTTTTTATGTAGTGTTTCATCAATTACCCCTCCGGATATACAAGCTGACTGTCCGTGATATTATCAAGCGTTTCATTAAGAAATTTTTTCGCTTCATATTTTGCCATAGGTAAGTTCTGGTCAAGGTAGTTGCCGCAGGAAAAAGCGTCTGCGCCGGGGATTTCGCCCTCAAAATCAGCCATAAAGCCGAATATTTCCCGAGCAATCGGAAGTGCGTCCTTTGAGGATAAATCGCCCTTTAATATCAGGTAAAAGCCTGTGCGGCAGCCCATAGGGCCGAAGTAGATTGTTTCGTTTTTATAGCTTTCGTGGTTGCGCAGAAAGGTTGCGCCGAGATGCTCCATAGTATGCATTTCAGCGATATTTATTACAGGCTCACGGTTCGGCTTTTTCAGGCGGATATCAAAGGTTGTCGCCATAACCTCGCCGTTTTTGTCGTAGTCCTTTCGTGAAACATAAACTCCCCTGTCGAGGAGAATATGGTTTATTCTGAAGCTTTCTATTTTTTGCATAGATTTACCCCCTTTTTTGTAGAGTGAAGAGTGGAGTGGTGCGGTGCAAGCACCGCAAAGAATAAAGAAAAAAGAATAAAGAATAATTATGGTTGTCGCAGCTTCGCTGCTCTTTGAATTAAGAAATGTGCGACAACTGCAGTTACCTGAAACGAGGTTGTAGGGAACGGTTTTGACCGTTCCGGGTCGAACCGAAGAATGTAGAAACGGGTTTTGCCTCCCTTTGAAGGGAGGGGAACCGCTTGCGGCGACTACCAAAACTTTTCTCTCTTCACTCAAAACTCTAAATTCTAAACTCCAAACTCTAAACTCCAAACTCTAAACTCCAAACTCACTTCTTCGCCGTTATCTTCTTCTCTGTGCCGTTTAAAATTCTCTTTATGTTCTCCTTGTGCTTTAGCACAACGATAAGTCCTACAAGAGCCATACATACGGTTGCAACCACAGGATAAACAATGGTGTGACTGCCGTCTGTGCCGCTGAGGCTCGGAAGATAATCAAGGAAGTATGTAATGCAGAAGGTGTATATCGGCATAAGTATCGCCGAGAGGACAGACGCCTTTGAAATCGTCTTTGTGATAAGGAAGATAATTCCGAATGTGAGCAGTACAGCAAGGAAAATTCTCCAGTCGGCTACGGCAAGCATAGCCGCAACGGTGACAACGCCCTTGCCGCCTCTGAAGCCGAAATAAATCGGGTAGATATGCCCGAGCATACAGCACATACCTGCAATAAACTTGCCGTATGAGATAATCTCGCTTTGCAGCACCTCTCCGCCGTCAACCGTTGCAATGCTTGCAAACAGCAGCCAGCCGATTATAACCGAGATTACTCCCTTTAAAAAGTCAAAAACTATTGTGAACACGGCAGGACCCTTGCCGACAGAGCGCAGAACATTCGTAAAGCCTGCGTTGCCGCTGCCCATTGTGCGGATATCGGCGTGATTGTTTACAATTCTTGTAATGATGATTGAAAAGCTGACGCTTCCGAGCAAGTATGAAATAACAACGGTAAGCGCAAGCTGAAGCCAGCCGTTTGACAGTAGTGTTAAATATTCCTGCATTAGTAATACTCCCTTTAATACAATGAAATAAATCCCTACGGGATTTGTGAAATATTGCTCCGCAATATGAAATAGCTACGCTATGAAATATTTGCCTGCGGCAAATGTTAAGGTTATCGCCGCAAGCGGCTCTTTGAATTAAGAAATTTACTCGTAACAAGGCTGTTAGTTCGTAGGGAACGGTCTTGACCGTTCCGGGATAAAGGCAGCTACTGCGATTTTAAACAAATCAGAATAGAATATAACATTCATCAATTCGAGCCGGAACAGGCAAGCCTGTTCCCTACAACCCTCGTTGCTAAATTCATCTTTACTCAAAACTCAAAACTCTGAATTTAAGCATTCTCTCCTCTTTCTCTGATAACAAACCTTATCGGCGTGCCCTCAAGACCAAAGGTTTCTCTGATTCTGTTCTCAAGATAACGCTGATATGAGAAGTGGAAAAGCTCCTGATTGTTGACAAAGCAGACAAAGGTTGGCGGCTTTGTTGAAGCCTGAGTCATATAATAAATCTTTAACCTCTTGCCCTTGTCGGACGGCGGCTGAACCCTCAGCGTAGCCTGTGAGAGAAGTTCGTTGAGCTTGCCTGTGCGTATTCTCATTGCGTGAGCATTTGCAACCTGCTTTATAAGCTCAAACAGCCTGTCAAGCCGCTGACCTGTTTTTGCGGAAATAAAAATCATCGGCGCGTATGACATAAACGAAAAGTCAACGTCAAGCTTTTTCTTGTACTCGTTCATTGTCTTGTCGTTTTTCTCGATGGCGTCCCACTTGTTAACGGCGATAATACACGCCTTGCCTGCTTCGTGCGCAAGACCTGCTACCTTTGAGTCCTGCTCGGTGAAGCCGTCCTCCGCATTTATCATTATAACACAAACATCACAGCGTTCAACAGCCATTTTTGCTCTTATTACGCTGTACTGCTCGATTTTATCGTCAACCTTGTTTTTGCGGCGCAGCCCTGCGGTGTCGATAAAGTTGAAAAGTCCGTACTCGTTTTCAACAAGCGTGTCGATTGAATCTCTCGTTGTGCCTGCTATGTTGGAAACTATACATCTTTCCTCGCCCGATATTTTGTTGATAAGCGAGGACTTGCCGACATTCGGCTTGCCGATAACCGCAACGCTGATAAGCTCGCCGTCATCGTCATCGTCCTGATTTTCGGGAAGATACGAAAACGCCTGTTCAAGCAAATCGCCCGTTCCGTGTCCGTGTACAGACGAAACCTGCACAGGGTCACCTAAGCCGAGGTTGTAAAACTCGTAGAACTCAGGCTCAGGCTCGCCTATTTTGTCGCACTTATTTACGCACAGCACAATGGGTCTGCCGCTTTTCTGGAGCATTGCGGCAACGTCCATATCTGTTGCGACAACGCCCGAGCGCAAGTCCGTTACAAGTATGATTACGTCAGCCGAGTCAATGGCAAGCTCAGCCTGTCGGCGCATCTGCGATAGAATTATGTCGTCCGAGTACGGCTCAATGCCGCCTGTGTCGATAAGGGTAGCCTTTCTGCCGCCCCATTCGACCTCGCCGAAGATTCTGTCCCTTGTAACGCCGGGTGTATCGTCAACTATTGAAATTCTCTTGCCGGTCAGCTTGTTGAATAGCGTGGATTTACCCACATTCGGTCTGCCGACAATAGCAATAACCGGTTTAGCCATTTCGCATCATCCCTTCTTTATTTATAGAGTTGAGAGTTAAGAGTGGAGAGTGGAGAACAGAGCGGTGCAAGCACCGCAATGAAGAATGAAGTCGCTTCGCTAATGAAGCACGCCTTACGGCGCATTGTGGTAGTCGCCGCAAGCGGCTCTTTGATTTAAGTATTCATTCGCAACGTGGCTGTATGCTCGTAGGGAACTAGCTTGCCTGTTCCCTACAACCTCGTTGTAGGCTGACATCTTCACTCTCCACTCTTCACTCTTCACTCTGCGGTGCTTGCCGTAACAGCGGCAAGCACCGCCTGTCCGTCATTCGGCACGGCGGTAAGCTTTATATCAAGCTCACGTTCAACATCGTCTGTCGAAACATCGTCTAAAAACAAATCGCCCTCACGGCGCAGCATTGAGCTTGAAATAATCAGCTCATCTCCAAGCTCTCTGCCCTTAAGCTGCTTTATCAGATCGCCGCCCGTGACAAGTCCCGTCACGTCAACCTCGCCGCCGAAAAATTTGTTTTCTATTCCGATAACCTGAACCGTAACATTCGGAAACTTTTCGCCGATTTGCGCAAGCAGCTCCCTTAAGAATGCTTCGGGAGCCTTGCCGCAGGCGAGAGTTACCTTTCTTTTTATGTCGGATGGCTGTGCCTCTTCAAGCGCAAAGTCAAATTCGTCCTTAAGGCAGGACAGCAGTCCTACTCCGTCCTCAAGCTGCATAAAGCCCTCGTAAAAATCGGCTTCGGGCAGCTCTCTTTTCGCCTTTAAATAAAACTCGTCTGAGGCGAAAACTATTCTCCTGCCGTACTTTTTAAGGAACTGCTCTCCCCTTTTTTCGATTTGGTCAAGGGTTTTCGCCGCCGTTTCCTCGGTGTAGGATTCAAGCGGATACAAGCCCTCTCGGTGCGCTGTCAGTCCGACAGGCACGACGGCTATGCTCTCGACCTGCGGAAAAAGCTGTTCCAAATCGTCAAGCGTTCTGTCAAGCTCCTGCCCGTCATTGATGCCTGGGCAGGACACTATCTGGCAGTTTATCATAATTCCGCCGTCTGCAAAGCGTTTTAATATATCAAGAGCCTTGCCTGCAAAGCGGTTGTTGAGCATTTTACAGCGAAGCTCGGGGTTGGTTGTGTGAACGGACACATTTATAGGGCTGATATGCATCTTGATTATTCTGTCAATCTCGTGCTCGGTAATGTTCGTAAGCGTGACATAATTACCGAACAGGAACGAAAGGCGGGAATCGTCGTCCTTGAAATAAAGGCTCTTTCTCATACCCTTGGGAAGCTGGTCGATAAAGCAGAATATGCACTTGTTGCGGCAGGAATGCTGTTTATCCATAAGGTAGGTTTCAAATTCAAGACCCAGCTCCTCGTATTCGCCCTTTTTAATTTCAAGCCGCCGTGTTTCGCCCGATACAGAGCGTATTTCAAGCGTGAGGCTTCTGTTGAGCTGGTGAAAGCGATAGTCAAGCACATCAGCAATTTCCTCGCCGTTTATGGTCAGCAGGCTCTCGCCGGGCATAACACCGGCTTTGTCGCAGCGTCCGCCCTTTGTGACGGACTTTATTAATACAGCCATTTGTACATACGCTCCCTTGGCAAAGTCATTTGAATAATGACTTTGCAATGATATATGACCTGCGGTCATATGAAATTCGCCTTAAGGCGAATGAAATATTTTCTTTGCAAATATGAAATTTTTCCTTCGGAAAAGTTAAGGGTCGCTTCGCTCCGAATTAAACGGTTTTCCCGTTCAACAAAAACAGCGGAGAGGATCTCGCCTTCCTCTCCGCCTTCGAGTCAAAAATAATTAAGCTTCCTTCTTAACTACTTCTCTGCCGTTGTAGTAGCCGCAGTTCGGGCAAACTCTGTGAGCAAGCTTGTACTCGCCGCAGTTTGAGCACTTTGCAAGAGCAGGAGCGGAAAGCTTCCAGACATTTGATCTTCTTGTATTCTTTCTCTGTTTTGATGTTTTATTCTTCGGTACTGCCATTTCTAAGGTGCCTCCTTAAAATATAGTTTTATTCTCAGATTTAATTTAGTAATTGCTTCAGAACCTCAAGCCGAGGATCCACTGCCGTTTTGCCGCACTTGCAATCGCCGTCGTTCAGGTTCTGACCGCAGCTCTGGCACAAGCCTCTGCAATCCTCCCTGCACAGATACTTCAGCGGAAGCTCCAGCAAAATATCGGTTGTTACAAGCTCGTCTAAATCAAGCGTGTAATCGGGAATTTCAATGTAGTCGTCATTACTTTCGCCGCTTAGGGAAACAACAAGATTATGTTCAAATTCCAAGGACATATTCGTGTTGGTCAGCGAAAAGCAACGGTCACACGGTCGTGAGTATAAGAATTCAGCTTTAATGATAAGTCTTACAGCTCCTGCCGTATTAACCGCCTCAGCCGTCACAGCCACAGGCTCGGGCATGGGGTTAACTCCGTCAACCGCAACCGAGCTTAAATCAAGCTTATAATCGGCAAGGCGATGTACTCCCTCATTCAAAAAAACATTCTTAAAATCGAGAAGCATAAGCACACCTCTTTGACGCAAATTGCGGCACATTAAAACACCGAATAATATTATACAGTCACGCAGATATTTTGTCAATAATTTGTCGGTGATTTTAGAAAAAATTTTGCGGCGAAGTCGCACCTTATTCCTTTATAAACTCTGCAATATCCTCTATTCTGCAATCTAACGCAGTACAAAGCTTATCCAGAGTTTTTGTTTCTATATTCTCGTTTGCCTTAAGCCGACGAACTGTTTTACTGTCAATGCCGCACCTTTCACGCAAAACATATGTTGAAACACCTTTATTCTTCATTGTAACCCAAAGCTTGTCGTACACAATCATATATATCCCCCTTGACTTTTTTATTATGGGGATTATAATCGTATATATTAAGGGGATATAGCCCCCCATATAGGGAGAGATATTATGAGCACTTGTACATTCTTCGGTCACAGAGATGTATCCGAAAAAATAGAGCCGACCTTACGATCGACTCTAATAAATTTGATTGAAAAAGAACAGGTTAATTTATTTTACGTAGGCAATAACGGAAACTTCGATAATATGGTCAGAAAAGTTCTAAAGCAACTAAAACAAAAATATTCGCATATAAATTACGCCGTAGTGCTTGCATATATGCCCTATAAAACGAAAAAATCGTATAACGAAGATTATTCTGATACTATATTTCCTGATGCACTGGAAAATGTACCTCCAAAATACGCAATAAACAAACGTAACATTTGGATGTTAGACAGGTCTGATTACGTTGTAGCTTACGTCAGCCACATCACAGGCGACGCCGCAAAGTTCAAAGAACTTTCGGAAAAGAAAGGAAAAACCGTACTTAATCTTGCTGAAAAGATAATGTTGTAAACTTAAGCGGGAAACCCGAAACGAGGGTGTAGGGAACTGGCTTGCCTGTTCCGGGTCGAACCGATGAATGTCTGGGATAATTTCAGCAGAGCGAGCGCAACCCTCAGTCAGCTACGCTGACAGCTCCCTTGAAAGGGAGCCAAGACCTCGTTACGAGTATTTTTTTGATTTCGGAGCAGCGAAGCTGCGACAACCACAATGTGCCGTAAGGCACACTTCATTAGCGAAGCGACTTCATTCTTCATTTCTTCATTGCGGTGCTTGCACCGCTCCACTCTTCACTCTAAAAAAAGCCGTCTCCTGCACCAAAAGGTACGGGAGACGTTGAATTTTTTAATACAGGCATCAGTTATTCTTAACTATATCGGAAACTACCTTTGCGATGTTTTCCTTTGAAAGACCAAACAGCTTCAGAAGCTCCTTTGCAGGGCCTGAATAGCCGAACTGGTCCTGAATACCGATTTTTGTAACGGGAACAGGACACTTTCTTGCGGTAACATCGCATACGCTGTCGCCGAGACCGCCGACAACATTATGCTCCTCAACGGTTACAATTCTGCCTGTTTCCTTAGCCGCCTTAACAATGATGTCCTCATCAATCGGCTTTATTGTGTGGATATTGATAAGCCTTGCATTGATGCCCTGAGCCTCAAGCTCTTTTACTGCCTCTAATGCGTCCTTAACAATAATGCCCGTTGCGATAACGGTGATGTCATTGCCCTCGTGCAGTGTGATGCCCTTGCCGAGAGTGAAGCTGTAATTGTCGGGGTCATTGAAGCTGTCAACGGCAAGTCTGCCAAGACGGAGATATACAGGTCCGTTATACTCAACAGCCGCCTTTACAGCCGCCATCATTTCCCAGTGGTCGGCAGGGTTGATAATCGTCATACCAGGCAGAGTTTTCATCAGCGCAATATCCTCACAGCACTGGTGAGTTGCGCCGTCCTCGCCGACGGAAATGCCTGCGTGAGAGCCTGCGATTTTAACATTCAGGTGCGGATAAGCGACCGAGTTTCTTATCTGCTCATACGCTCTGCCCGTTGCAAACATTGCAAACGATGCGGCGAACGGAATTTTTCCGCAGGCGGCAAGTCCTGCCGCTGTGCTTATCATATTGCCCTCGGCTATACCGCAGTTGAAAAATCTTTCGGGAAACGCCTTTTGGAACATCGCCGTTTTTGTTGAGCCGGAAAGGTCGGCGTCCAGCGCAACAATGTCTTTATTTGTTTTTGCAAGCTCGCAAAGAGCCATACCAAAGCTCTCTCTTGTCGCCTTGTTTATTACTTCTGCCATCGCTTACGCCTCCTCTGTCTCTTTAAGCTGCTGCTCAAGCTCAGCCATAGCCTGCTTGTACTGCTCATCGTTAGGAGCAACGCCGTGCCAGCCAACCTGGTTTTCCATAAATGAAACGCCCTTGCCCTTTACCGTCTTAGCGATAACCGCAAACGGCTTGCCCTTGCACTCGCGGGCTGCGTTCATAGCCTTTTCTATATCCTCAAAGTCGTGACCGTCAATTTCGATTGCACCGAAGCCGAAAGCCTCAAACTTTTCCTTTAAATTGCAAAGTCCTGCAACGTCCTCAACCTTGCCGTCAATCTGAAGTCCGTTGTTGTCAACGATAACGCACAGATTGTCAAGCTTGTAGTGAGAAGCAAACATTGCAGCCTCCCATACCTGACCCTCTTCACATTCGCCGTCGCCTAAAACGGTGTAAACACGGTAATCCCTGCCGTCAAGCTTACCGGCAGCCGCCATACCGCAAGCCGCAGATACTCCCTGACCGAGCGAGCCGCTGCTCATATCAATACCCGGAGTGCCCTTCATATCGGGGTGACCCTGGAGCATTGCGCCGACGTGGCGAAGATTTTCAAGCTCCTCAAACGGGAAGTAGCCCTTTAAAGCAAGAGTTGCATAAAGGCTGGGACAGCCGTGACCCTTTGAAAGCACAAAGCGGTCTCTGTCGGGGTTTTTCGGGTCTTTTGCGTCTGCATTCATCTCCTTGAAATAGAGATAGGTGAAAATGTCGGCTGCTGACAGCGAGCCGCCCGGATGACCCGATTTTGCATTGTAGGTACCGATAATTGCGCCCATTCTCGCTTTGCAGGCGAGCTTTTTAAGCTCAAGAATTTCTGTACTGTTCATACGAAATCTTCCTTTCTTACTGTATGACTTGTGATACCAAGCAGAGCAAGGTATAAAACCGTATTAAAACGCTGTAAATCTTGGAATTAGCTTATATTAAGGCAGATTGCCTTCTCCACGTCTAACAATAATAGCATAAAAGAACTATACTATTTTTCGATAAAAGCAAAATAAACACCTTTTTACATAATTTTGCTCAGCGCAGCCAAAGATTCAACAGCAATTTCCAAAAGCTTGTTTTCACTGCACCGCTATGCTATAATCGGAAAGTAAAGGCAATATCATCAACTTAAGGATCCGTATTCCGAAAATGTTCGTAGGGAACGGTCTTGACCGTTCCGGGATAGGCATATTTACTGCAATGCTCCACAAAATCAGTATCGAGTATAACACTCTGCGGCTCAGACCGGAACAGGCAAGCCGGTTCCCTACAATCTCGTTTCAGGTTTCGTGCTTAAGTTGATGACATTGAATGTAAAATAACGGCATTAATAACAGCATTACTATTAATCACAAGGACTGATATATTTTGAGTACGGTTGATTCAATTCTCGAATTTCTGCACAGAGGCGGATATATTTCGGGGCAGGAAATATCCGATTCGCTCGGCATTTCACGAAACGGCATAAGCAAGCATATCAAGGCTCTTCGCTCACAGGGCTATGAGATAGACAGCGCGACAAACAGAGGCTATAAGCTTATAAGCGAGCCTGACAGGCTGTCGGCGCAGGAGATAAACGAAAGGCTCACCACTTTATTTATCGGCAGACCGACGGTAGTGCTCGACAGCGTTGACTCGACAAACGAGGAGATAAAGCGCCGTGCAAGGCAGGGCGAGAAGCAGGGCCTGACCGTAGTGTCAGACGAACAGCTTGCAGGCAAGGGCAGGCTCGGCAGGGTGTGGAAATCGCCCAAGGGTACAAGCGTTTATGTCAGCATTCTGCTCCGTCCCGATTTGCCGCCGTCACAGGTTCCGTGCATAACGCTTGCGGCAGGACTTGCCCTTTGCAATGCGATAAACGGTATTGCAGACTTCGGCGCAAAAATTAAGTGGCCGAATGATATTATTATCGGCAGAAAAAAGCTGTGCGGTATTCTTACGGAAATGACGATTGAGGATAACGCCGTGTCCTTTGCCGTAGTAGGAATGGGCATAAACGTCAACAACCGCTCCTTTCCCGATGAAATCAAGGAAAAGGCAACCTCTCTATTCCTTGAAAAGGACAGAAGCTTCAGCCGCAGTGAAATAATAGCAAGGCTTGCGCAGAGCTTTGAGGACGTCTACAATGAGTTTATAATGGGCGGCTTTGAGGCTTTAAAGGACGAATATAAAACGCTGTGCGCAACCATCGGCAGGCACGTCGGCACTCAGCGCGGCGGCGAAGAAATCAGCGGCACAGCTATTGACATTGCACCAGACGGCGGCCTGATTATCGAAACCGACAGCGGCGAAAAAAAATATATCAGCACAGGCGAGGTCGCGGTGCAGGGGATATATTGAGAGTGGAGAGTGGAGAGTGAAGAGTGGAGAGTGGAGATGGGCGGCTACGCCGCTGTGCAATGAAATAAATCCCTTTGGGATTTGTGAAATATCGCTTCGCGATATGAAATAGCTCCGCTATGAAATATTTGCCTTCGGCAAATGTTAAGGTGTCGCAGCTTCGCTGCTCTTTGAATAAAGAAGTGTGCAACAACTGCTGTTACCCGAAACGTGGTTTTGGCGCCCTTTGAAGGGAGCTGTCGGCGTAACTGACTGAGGGTTGCGGTCGCTCTGCTGAATGTGTGACAAAATTCAGGCTCCCATTGAGGGGAGCTGGCGCCGAAGGCGACTGAGGGGTGTATGCTCGCTCTGCTGAAACTATCCAAGACATCCATCGGTTCGAGCGGCATCCTTCCACCGCAAGCGGTCCCCCTCCCTTGAAAGGGAGGCTGTACTCGTTGCGAAACTCATCTCCACTCTCCATTCTTTTTGAAAGCGCCGCTTGCGGCGACTACCAATTCTCTTCTCTTTTCTCTCTTCTCTGCGGCGCAGCCGCACATCTCCACTCTTATAATAAAATGCACAAATTCCCTCTGCTATTTTCTAAAACTCCATCAATATAAATAGTTGCCCGACAGTAGTATAATTATCTTAAAGGAATTTTAAACGCAGGAGGAAATCAAATGAAAAATTACATTTCAGCTAAAAAAATCACGGCACTGCTACTTTGCGTACTGATGGCTGTTTTGCCGTTTTCGGGTGCGCTTGCCGCAGACAACGGCACAGCCGCATCGGGTGTTCCGGCTTATGTCGGCTCAAGCGGTGAGAAGGCAATATGGCTCGACGGCTGTAAGACAGCGGGCGTTACAGAAATTGACGCCGTTAAATGGTTTCTTCACACGGACGGAGTATATTATTTCTTGATGCCGACATCGGCTGACATTAAATCCGCCGCACTGTATCACAACTTTGACAGCGTTGAAATTAACGGCAAGGCTGTCGCAAGCGGCGACATTCTCACTGATTTGCCTAAAAACAAGGAATTTACCGTTACCGCCGACGGCGAGGACTACACCGCCTACATTATGCAATCATCGAGCATAGCCTCAATGTTCATCACAACCGAAAGCGGCAGTATGGACGCTATCAACGCCGACCTATACCACGAAACGGCAGAATCGGGTCAGATGCTTCTTGTTGACGGCGAGGGTGCTGTTTCCTATGACGGTGCGCTCGACTCAATCAAAGGCAGAGGAAACACAACCTGGCGGCTTGACAAGAAGCCGTACAACATCAAGCTCCCGAAAAAGGCAAGCCTGCTCGGTATGAAGTCGAGCAAAAAGTGGTGTCTGCTTGCAAACGCGCAGGAGCATTCAATGATGCGCAACCGTGTTGCATATGACCTTGCAGACGAGGTCGGACTTGACTTTTCACCCGAGTCACGCTTCCTTGACCTTTATGCAAACGGCGAATACCTCGGCACATATCAGCTCAGCGAAAAGGTTGACCTCGGCAAAAACAATCTCGTCAGCATCACAGATTTGCAGGGCAACACCGAGGACGCTCTTTTAGCCGCAGGACAGAATGACGACATTGAGTCATACTCACTCACAAAGTCAGGCAACAGACAGGGCTATGCTCTGCCGCTTAACCCCGACGATATAACAGGCGGCTATCTGCTTGAATATGTTGTAAATCCCGAGGAGCCGTGCCACTTTATAACTACAAGAAAACAGGTGGTTGACCTCAAAACTGTCAACTCTATCGAGCAGGTAAACTACATAGCCGATTTTGTTCAGGATATGGAGGATGCTCTGTATTCCGACACAGGCTACAACTCAAAGGGCAAGCACTACACGGATTATCTTGACCTTGAATCCGCCGCTCTTATGTATCTGCTTGAGGAGCTGTCGGTAAACATTGACACAGGTATTTCAAGCTGCTTCTTCTATAAGGACTCCGACACCAAGGGCGACGGCAAGCTTCACGCTGCACCGGTGTGGGACTATGATGTTGCATTCGGCAACCTCAGTGCAGTCAAGGACAGCGTGTCAATGCTCTCAACTACTGATATTTTCGCAGGCATTTCAAAGCGCTACGAAACCGACTATTACACAATTATAGGTCAATTTGCACAGCACGAGGATTTCATTGAAGAGGCAAAGAGACTGTGGAACGAAAGATTTGTTCCTGCATTTGACATATTAAACGGCTACACAGAAGGAACAGGCAGGCTGAAGAGCTTTGAGCAGTATTCAAGCCTTGTTTCCGACAGCGCAAGGCTGAATTATACACGCTGGAATATCCGCTCTACCATTCTTGTATACTCCGCAGGAACGACGCACAAAAGCCAGCTTTCGTATTATCTTAAATGGATTTCGGCTCGCAAAAATTTTATGGACAGCTTTTTTGTCGACCTGCAAACAGCTCAGAGCCTTGCTCTTGCCGAACTCACAAGATACAAAAACTCGGTTAATGAGGCTGATTACGATTCCGAATCATGGAGCAGCTTCCTTGCGGAATATAACAAAGGCATTGAAGCAATAAGCGCCGCAACTAATGGTGTAGAGGTTGCCACCGCATTGACTGACACACAGGCAGCAATGAAATACGCACTGGACGATATTTACGTTTACTTTGACAACACAAAGACGCAGTGGAACGAGGTTTATATCTACTGGTGGGACAGCGACGATGTGGGAACACCGCCTTGGCCCGGTGTTACGATGACAGACTGCGGCAACGGCTACTGGAAATACAGGCTTGACAAAAGCATACTGAATGTCATCTTTAACAACGGCAACAACGGCGCTCAGACAGAGAATCTTATTGCACCGATTAAGACAAATCAGGTCTGGATTCCCGATTATGAGAATTCAGCCTCTACGGGCAGGGGCGAGCTTTACTACGGCAAATGGACAGACTATTTCATTAAGGGCGATGTAACAGGCGACAGAAAGGTTACGCTGATTGACGCAATCACCGTTCAGAAAGCGGGACTCAGGCTTACGACTCTTGATGAACAAAGCAAATTAAACGCAGATATGAACGATGACGGTGAAATAACAGTATACGACGCAATTATAATTCAGAAGCTTGCGCTTTCTCAGTAAAGCAAACAATAAAACAAAGCATAAATTAAGGGCGAACCCACAGCGGGTTCGCCCGATTTTTTTGTGTGTTTAGCGATGCCAAATACAAGAGAGTGAAGAGTGAAGAGTGTAGATGAATTTCGCAACGAGTTTGTGAGTTCGTAGGGAACGGTCATGACTGTTCCGGGATAGCCGCATCACATTGTTTCCGGTGCATTTATCTTGAGCATATCAAGCACATTTTTTATAACGCTCTTAACGCTCAGGCACAGCGTGAGCCTTGCCTGAAGCAGTCCGTCCTCGCTGCCCTTTATTCTGCACGCATTGTAGAACTTATGGAACAGTGACGCAAGCTGAAGCACAAAGCGTGTAATCTTTGTCGGGTCGTACTCCTTAGCCGCTGAGATTATCTCGTTTGTATATGAGGCGAGGTGATGGATAAGCTCCTTTTCCTCTGGCGCTGTGAGCAGCTCAAGCTCCTGAGCCGTGCATTTTCTCGGCTCAATGCCGTCCTCCTTAAGCGCTTTCACGATAGAGCAGATTCTCGCGTGGGCATACTGAACATAATAAACAGGGTTCTGGCTGTCCTGCTGAACCGCTAAATCGAGGTCAAAGTCCATCTGTGTGTTCGCCTCACGCATATTGAACATAAAGCGCGCCGCGTCAACGGGAACCTCGTCAAGCAGTGTTTCAAGCGTAATCGCCTTGCCGCTGCGCTTTGAAAGCTTGTAGGTTTCGCCGTTCTTTACAAGGCGAACCATCTGCATAATTATCATATCGAGCCTGTTCGAGTCAACGCCCAGAGCCTCCATTGACGCCTTCATTCGCGGAATATAGCCGTGATGGTCAGCGCCGAGAACGTCAATCGCCGTGTCGTAGCCTCTTGTTACAAGCTTGTTGTAGTGGTATGCAATATCGGGAACAAGGTAGGTCGGGATACCGTTTGCACGAACAAGAACCCTGTCCTTGTCCTCGCCGAAGTCGGTTGTCTTAAACCACAATGCGCCCTCCTGCTCATAGGTGTGTCCGCTTGCCTTGAGCTTTTCTATAATATCGGCTACTGCGCCGCTTTGGTGCAGTGAGCTTTCAAGAAACCAGTTGTCATACTCAATGCGGTATTTGCGCAAATCGTCCTTGAGCTTCTGAATATTAATCGGCAGCGCGAAGTCGCAAAGCGCCTGCTTTCTCTCCTCGCTCGGAGCATTCACGTATTTATCGCCGTTCAGCTCGGCAAATGCCTTTGCGTGATTTGTGATATCCTCGCCGAGATATGCGTCCTCGGGCATTTCAACGCTCGGGTCAAAAAGCTGTAAATATCTCACCTCAAGCGAGGTCTTGAACTTTTCAATCTGATTTCCTGCATCGTTTACATAGAACTCTCTCGACACCTCATAGCCTGCCGCCTGCAGAACAGAGGCAAGGCAGTCACCCAGTGCGCCGCCTCTTGCGTTACCTATGTGCATAGGGCCGGTAGGGTTTGCCGACACGAACTCAAGCAGAATCCTCTTGCCTGCGCCGTAGTCGCTCTTACCGTAGTCCTCGCCCTTTTCCTCAATCTCATCAAGCACGGCGGCATAGTAGCTCGGCGCAAGCACGAAGTTCAAAAAGCCCGGTCCTGCAACCTCACAGCTTTCCGCGTAGGTCTTGCTTAAATCTATATTATCTCTGATTGCATTTGCAATTTTAAACGGCGGCATTCTGAACGTCTTTGCGCAAGCCATAGCGGCGTTTGTCGCAAGGTCGCCGTGGCTTCTATCCGCCGGAGTTTCAATTATAAATTTCGGTAGCTGCTCATACTGCGGCAGCTCGCCCTTATTAACCGCAAGGTCAAGCGCGTTTTTTATCTCGTCCATCAGCTGAGCTGACGCTATATTTGCCGTATGTGACATTAAAATCATCCTTTCTCTTCACTCTGTTTACTGCGGCTTCGCCGCACTGAGCCTTTTCAGCTCGATTGAAAATTCGTTTTCACTGCCGAAGTCGCTGTTGAAATTCAGCGAATACACAACGCTGATATATCCGCCGTCATCATTGAGCTTAAAGTCGATAACTGTTGTAAACACGGTAATCATCAGGTTGCCGAACGGCGTCTGATAAAGACACTGGTGCTGGCTGTCAAGCTCAAGCATCAAGCGACTTTCATACTCGCCAGTGCGGATTATTGAAACAAGGCTGTCGCCCTTGATTTCAACAACGGTGTCACGCTCGGAGTCGCCGTCCTCTTCCTCTATATATTCCGTATAGTATATGTATTTTACGCCGTCAACCTCTTCATAATGACCCGTGGTTTCAAGCTCAATCACGTCCTGCTCGCCGTCAACGGTCTGCTTGCCCGTGATTTTTATTAAGTAATCTTTTTTAAGTCCTTCCATTTTCGCCCTCATATATTCTAAGTAAAAATTCCAAAATATACGTGATAAAGTACAGGAGATTGGCGGAAAATTATCCGCCAAATCAGTATTGCTCAATATCTATCTGCTCCACAGTATCGTCAATATTTCTGTCAAGAAACATTCCTGCAAGGCGCGAGAAGCCGTCGGGCGTATCGCTGACATAAAAACTGCTCTTGCCCGAAGCGTTGCTGTCATTGAGCAAACCTCTCTCCTTAAGCAGTGCGGCGGTGTAAAGCGCAGTTTCTCTGCCCGAATCGACAAGCGCAACGCTCTGCCCCATCACTTTTGAAATAACCTTTTTAAGTATAGGATAATGCGTACAGCCGAGTATCAGCGTGTCAACACCTATCTCCTTAAGTCCTTTAAGGTAACGCTCGACAACCATAACAACAATCGGGTCGTCCTCATATATAAAGCCGTTTTCAACAAGCGGCACAAACAGAGGGCAGTCCTGCTGATACACCCGAGCGTTCGGGTTCAGGCGTTCAATCTCGTTTTTATATGAGTTACTGCTTATTGTTGCGCTTGTGCCGATAACGCCGATTTTGCCGTTTCTCGTTTTATTGAGAGCCGATGCCGCAGTTGGCTTTAAAACACCTGTGAACGGAACGGGTATTCTGCCGCCCAAATCACCTGCAACCGAGCTAACCGTACCGCAGGCGGCAATGATAAACTTTACATTTTTTGAAAGCAGAAACGCGGCGTCCTGATGAGCGTATTTTTTAATAGTGCTGTGGCTTCGGTTGCCGTAGGGAACTCGTCCCGTATCTCCGAAATATACAATATCCTCGTGCGGCAGAACGCTTAAAAGCTCCTTAACCGCCGTAAGACCGCCAAGCCCCGAATCAAAAACACCGATAGGCTCCTTTGACATAGCCGTTCCCTCCCCGAAAGAATAGAAAATAGAGTTGAGAGTGAAGAGTTAAGAGTGAAGTTTTGGTAATCGCCGCTTTGCGGCTCTTTGAATTAAGAAGAACTCGTTACGGGTTTTCTTAAAACTCAAAACTCTAAACTCTGCGGCATAGCCGCACAACGCACATTTACACTTAATTATAAGCTTTTAAGCCGCCTGTGTCAAGGGCGGCGGATTGTAACAAAACCGCCCGAGTACGAGCGGTTTTATCATCGGATATTCAGCGTATGAGCCAAGTGCAGTCCTGCCTGCAATCAACCACATAATCGACCAGCACAGCATCATCTTTAATCTGAAAGATAAGCATATATCTTTTTTCAAAAAGAAGATATCGATAAGCATTTTTCGGAATACTCTCGTCAACAAGTGTCGGGCATCTGTGCGGCATAAGCTCTAAGGAATCAGCCGCCTTTTCAAACGCATCGGTAAGTCTTTCAGCCGCTGACGGACTTACCTGCGCTATAAAAGCGGCGTGCGATACCAGCATCTGTGCCGCTCGTTCTGACACGATAACACGGTACTTATTTTCCTGTTCCATTATCAGATGTCTCCTCAATCGCCTGTCGCATCATAGCAGCGACCTCGCTTACTGTATAGCCTTTACTTCCGTGCATTCTGTCCTCCTCAACAGCGAGAAGTTCCTCCCTGAGCTTGAGCATTTTTTCTCTTCTGTTGTAGGTTTCAATGTCCATAACAACAAGGTCGCCCTCGCCGTTTTTTGTGAGGAAAATCGGTTCCCCGGTCTTTCTGCACATTTCGGCAATTTCGTTGTAGTTCTGGCGGATTGCCGCTGACGGACGGATAATCATAAAAACACCTCCTGTGGCAAGGTCATTATCACAATGACCTTGCAATTAAATATGCCTTACGGTCATATGAAATTCGCCTGACGGCGAGTGAAATATCGCTTTGCGATATGAAATATTTGCCTGCGGCAAATGTTATGGTTGTCGCTTCGCTCCGAATAAAATTATAGTAAGATTCTATCTATATTATACTCGTTTGTTGCTATATTCGCAATCCTTCGTGGAATTTTTCTGCAAAAAATGCTCCTGCTCTCCGATAACACCGTTGTGTTTGATTTATGAATATCGTTATGCTATAATTTATTTATATAATAATGAAATCTATGAATTTTCGGATGACAAAAAATGGATAAGAAAAAATTAAATTTGCTGTTTATTATCGTAAGTGTACTGCTGACTTTGTCGGGAATAATTTTCCTGCTGGTTTCAATTTTCGGAGAAGAAAAGAATAATTGGTATCTTGCTTCAGCGCTTTTCTGTATTCTTCTTTCAAACTTATTTAACATAATACGAGTTCAGTTTAATAAACAAAAATAGTTACATATCCGACTTTGTTTATTATGTTTAAAATGGGCAATCCCATCTCTCGGGACTGCCCATTTATTATGCTGAAGTATGCAGTGGCGGGTAATGCCTATTCGTAATGCGTCCACATTCTTTTTACAAAAACAATGCCGTCATATGCTGCCCCTGCTGTATCGGCTATCACCTGTGTATTTTCCTCAAGCTTGTAAACAAGCCTGTGCTGCAGACTTATACGGTGTGAATAATGATTGCTTAAATTTCCGATAAGCTTTTCATACGGCGGCGGATTCTGAAACGGATTTATTGAAATAATTTTCAGCAGCTCAACTGCTTTTTTATCAAGTCCTGCCTCTTTTAACAGCTTTTTGTCCTTTTCCGCCTGCTTACTGAAAGTCACAAGATACATATTTTACCATTCCTCTTCAGGGTTAAATACCGTTCTTTCTTCCAAAGGCTCTTCATCTGCTGCAATTATACTTTCAGCCATTCCCGGCACGGAATTAAGATATATGGTTTCCTGCAAGGCGTTCCAGTCGTCCTCCGACAAAAGCACGGCATTCTTGCCGCGAGAGTTTGTAATCGTAATCGGCGTACTGTTATTGTTCACGTCAGCAATAAGCTGATACAGATTTTTTCTTGCATTGGTAGCATTTATAGCATTCACGGCTCATTCCTCCCTTGATTATATTTTAGCGTACGCTAAAGCGTTCGTCAAGAGTATTATATGCAAAAACACTTGAATTGCGGGAATAAAATTGAGTCAAGACCACCGGTTCAACCGGTGGCTT
>DKZT01000026.1:1264-14052 GCA_002493755.1 Ruminococcaceae bacterium UBA7067 | reverse complement strand
ACTCTCCACTCTCCACTCTGCGGCACAGCCGCAAAAACGGCGCAAAAATTCAAGTTATCAACATCAAAATGTTGATAATGTTATTAATTTTTTGAACTTGTTCGATATATTATAATTTTTGTCCACATCTATAATTTTTGAATGTTAATAACGCAATATCTTGTGGTTTTAAAATGTTTATTCTTTTGAAGAAATGTTAATAAAACTCGTCCTTTTTACGGCGTTTTTCGTGTTTTAAGGGTGATTTTGCGTTATTTTTCCTCATTTTCCTGTTAATAATGTTAATTTAATTTCAACTTTTAATTTCAACCACAAAAAAGACCTTCACATATTGCGAAGGTCTTTTTTATAATGTTCTGTTTTAGAGTGGAGAGTGGAGTTTTTAATAACTCTAAACTCAAAACTCTAAACTCAAAACTCTATAAATTAAATTGAGAATGAGTAGTTCGGGGCTTCCTTTGTAATCTGAATATCGTGCGGATGGCTTTCCTTAAGACCTGCGCCCGTAATCTTTACGAACTGTGCCTTTTCGTGAAGTTCTGCAATACTTGCACAGCCTGTATAACCCATACCTGCACGCAGACCGCCGAGCATCTGATAAATAGTGTCACTGAGCATTCCCTTGTAAGGAACACGACCCTCAACGCCTTCCGGAACAAACTTCTTGAAGCCGCTCTGGAAGTATCTGTCCTGGCTGCCCTTGCCCATTGCGCCAAGGCTGCCCATTCCTCTGTATACCTTGAACTGTCTGCCCTGATAAATTTCACTCTCACCCGGAGATTCCTCACAACCTGCAACAAGCGAGCCTATCATTGCAACACTGCCGCCTGCGGCGAGAGCCTTAACAATATCGCCCGAATACTTGATGCCTCCGTCTGCAATAACCGGAATACCGTACTGCGCCGCAGCACAGGCCGAATCATAAATAGCAGTAATCTGCGGCACACCGATACCTGCAACAACACGGGTTGTACAGATTGAGCCGGGTCCGATACCAACCTTTACGCAGTCTGCGCCTGCCTCAATAAGAGCCTTAGTTGCGTCTGCGGTTGCGACATTACCTGCAACAAGCTGAACATTCGGGTAAGCCTTCTTAACCTTTTTAACGGCATTGATAACATTGATATTGTGACCGTGTGCGGAATCGAGAACAAGCAAATCTACCTGTGACTCAATAAGAGCCGCAACTCTGTCGAGCACATCGGCGGTTGCGCCGATAGCGGCTGCACAGAGAAGTCTGCCGGATTCATCTCTTGCGGAGTTCGGATACTGGCTTGACTTCTCAATATCCTTTATCGTGATAAGTCCCTTTAAATAACCGTTTTCATCAACAAGCGGCAGCTTCTCTATCTTGTGCTGACGGAGGATTTCCTGAGCTTCGGCGAGCTTTGTGCCTACCGGAGCAGTAATGAGCTTTTCCTTTGTCATTACATTTGAAATAGGCTGAGAGTAATCATATTCCGTCATAAATCTCAAATCACGGTTGGTAAGGATTCCGACAAGCTTGCCGTCACGGCAGATCGGAACGCCGCTGATTTTATACTTCGCCATAAGCTCGTTTGCCTCGCTTACGGTATTTTCCGGAGCAAGATAGAACGGGTTTACAATAACGCCGTTTTCAGAACGCTTAACTCTGTCAACCTGGTCAGCCTGACGCTCGATTGACATATTCTTGTGAATAACGCCGATACCGCCCTCTCTTGCCATTGCAATAGCCATATTTGTTTCGGTTACGGTGTCCATAGCTGCTGTCATAAGCGGCGTGTTGAGCTTGATTTTCTTTGTGACATATGTGCTTACGTCAACATTTTTCGGTTCTACGTTTGACTCACCCGGAATCAGAAGAACATCGTCAAAGGTAAGACCCTCTTTGATAAACTTTCCACTGAAATTTGTGTTTAACATACTCTCTTTCCTCCTGTTAATTCACTTAATATTCTCTTGCTGATGAATGAATATTTTAAATTCGATTTTAACAGTAAAACCTGCTTTTGTCAACTTATTTTTTCGGAGCAATAACCTCCGCGCCGCCCATATACGGACGAAGTGCTTCAGGTATTCTCACTGAGCCGTCTTCATTTAAATTATTCTCTAAAAATGCAATTAACATTCTCGGCGGAGCAACAACAGTGTTGTTAAGAGTATGTGCAAAATATTTTCCGTTTTCTCCGTTCACTCTGATTTTAAGTCTGCGTGCCTGAGCGTCGCCGAGGTTTGAACAGCTGCCTACCTCAAAGTATTTCTTCTGTCTGGGTGACCAAGCCTCAACGTCGATTGACTTAACCTTAAGGTCAGCTAAATCACCGCTGCAGCACTCAAGAGTTCTTACGGGAACATCAAGCGAACGGAACAGCTCAACGGTGTAGCTCCACAGCTTGTCAAACCAAGCCATACTGTCCTCAGGCTTGCAGACAACTATCATTTCCTGCTTTTCAAACTGATGTATTCTGTAAACTCCGCGCTCCTCAATTCCGTGCGCGCCCTTTTCCTTTCTGAAGCACGGTGAATAGCTTGTAAGTGTGTAGGGCAGCTCCTCTTCCTTATTAATTGTGTCAATGAACTTGCCTATCATTGAATGCTCGCTTGTTCCGATAAGATAAAGGTCCTCACCCTCAATCTTATACATCATAGCGTCCATCTCGTCAAAGCTCATAACGCCTGTTACAACATTGCTTCTTATCATAAACGGCGGTACGCAGTAGGTAAAGCCCTTGTTAATCATAAAATCTCTTGCGTATGAGATAACAGCCGAGTGAAGCCTTGCTATGTCGCCCATCAGATAGTAAAATCCGTTTCCTGCAACCTTTCTTGCGCTGTCAAGGTCAATTCCGTTTAATTTCTCCATAATATCCGTGTGATACGGAACCTCAAAATCAGGCACGAACGGCTCGCCGTAGCGTTTAACCTCAACATTTTTGCTGTCGTCCTCGCCTATCGGAACTGTCGAATCGATAATGTTCGGTATAACCATCATTCTCTTTGTTATCTCGTCCGAAAGCTGCTTTTCCTGCTCCTCAAGCTGTGCAAGACGCTCGCCCTGCTCCTTGACAAGCTGCTTTGTCTGCTCGGCTTCTTCCTTTTTGCCCTGAGCCATCAGCGCGCCTATCTGCTTTGAAATTTTGTTGCGGTTGGCTCTGAGCGAGTCAGCCTCCTGCTTTGCCTTTCTCGACTGAATATCAAGCTCGATAACCTCGTCTACAAGCACAAGCTTTCTGTCCTGAAACTTCTTTCTGATATTTTCCTTAACGATTTCAGGGTTTTCCCTTAAAAATTTAATGTCTAACATTTTTTATTCCTCACTTTTCCTCTTGTCCCAATAATTTTGCTATATATGTCAGGTCGTCCTTGCCGTAAAATTCTATTTCAAGCACGCCCTTTTTTTCATTGCCGTTTACCTTGATTTTTCTGCCGAGATGCTCCTTAAGCGCAAGCTCAACCTCGCCGTAATAAGAAAGCTTCTTTTCATATATTTTCTGAACATCTGCATTTTCAAGCGCCTTGTTGCTTTTTTTTGCAAGCCGTTCAAGCTCTCTTACGGATATATCCTCGGTTGAAGCAAGCCTTGCCGCCTTTTCCATTTCAGCAGGGTTTTTAAATGCTAACAGCGTTCTGCCGTGTCCTGCGCTCAGCTTGCCGTCCGATATAAGCTTAAGTATATCCTCGGGAAGATCTAAAAGTCTGAGTGTATTTGCTATTGCAGGACGGGATTTGCCGACTACTCTTGAAACCTCCTCCTGCTTAAGACCGTAATTGTCCATCAGCTGCTTATAGCCCTTTGCCTCCTCAACGGGAGTCAAATCCTCTCTTTGCAGGTTTTCGATAAGCGCAAGCTGCATTGTTTCGCTGTCTGATAAATCCCTGATTACAACGGGAACCTCTGTAAGTCCCGCCATTCTTGCCGCTCTGTACCGTCTTTCTCCTGCAACAATCTGATAGCCGCCGTCAAGAAACGGACGAACAAGAAGCGGCTGAAGTATTCCGTGCTGTGATATTGAATCAGCAAGCTCGGCAAGGCTTTTTTCGTCAAATTCACGCCTTGGCTGATCTCTGTTCGGCTGAAGCTCGGATATTTTTAGCGTTACGGTTGAGCGGCTGTCCTCGCTCTCATTTTCCATAAATATTGCGCTTAAGCCCTTGCCCAAGCCGCCTTTTTTTACCGCCATCTATCTCCCTCCTAATTCTTATTTATTATTTCCTCTGCAAGCGCCATATAAGCCTGACTTCCCTTGCAGGTTTTATCGTAGTACATAATCGGCTGACCGAAGCTCGGCGCTTCCGAGAGCCTTACTCCTCTTGCAATAACGGTATTGAAAACCTTTCTCGGAAAATAGGTTTTTACCTCCTCAACAACCTGCTGAGTAAGATTAAGCCTGCCGTCATACATAGTAAGCAGAACACCCTCCATCTCAAGGCGCTCGTTATACTGGCGCTTAACACGTCTTACGGTGTTCATCAGCTGTGACAGACCCTCAAGAGCGTAGTATTCACACTGAATAGGAACTAAGAGCCTGTCAGCAAGGCACAGAGCGTTTGTTGTAATTAATCCGAGTGACGGAGGACAGTCGATAATTATATAATCATAATTTCCTCTTATCGGGTTTACCGCATTTTTAAGAATTGCTTCACGGTGCTTTTTATCAATAATTTCAATCTCACTCGCCGCTAAATCAAGGCTTGAGGGAAGCAGGTCAAGACATTTGAAATCAGTATGTATCAGCACATCTTCAGCCTTCATTCCGTCAACAAGAATGTTATAGGTTGATTTTTCAACTGTTCGCCTGTCAACACCAACGCCGCTTGTTGCGTTGCCCTGAGGGTCAATGTCGATAAGCAAGGTTTTTTTGCCGTTTATTCCAAGTGCCGCCGATAAATTAACGGCTGTGGTTGTTTTTCCCACGCCGCCTTTCTGGTTGGCAACTGCTATAATTTTTGCCACGGAGCTTTTCCTCCTTTTACTTTAAAAGCATAATTTCATATACTGTTCTGTAATTGGTATTATACCACTTTTACTCGGCATTTTAAAGCCATTTTTTAAATTTATTTAGAGTTTTGAGTTTTGAGTTTAGAGTTTTGAGCTTTTAGTTTTTAGTTTAAAGTTGATATGAATTTTGCTACGAGTTTAGGCTTCCCCTTGAGGGGAAGCTGTCACGGAGTGACTGATGAGGGGATGCTCGAACCGATGAACGCTTTGAATATACTCAGCAGAGCAAACACCACCTCATCCGTCGGCTTTCGCCGCCAGCTCCCCTCAATGGGAGCCAAGATTCTATCATACATTCAGCAATGAGAATCTTAACAGGCAAAGCCGCATTAACTGTTTCACGTGAAACACGCAAAAGACCCCGGCTTTAACCGAGGTCTTTCGCATAAGGGGTTCAGATAAGGAAATGGGTATGAATAAATTAGTCGTACTCTGAGTTAGTATTATGCAGATATTCTGCCTGTCTGAGGTGGTGAGGGGGATTTTGCTATCTTCACAGTGTATTCTATGTAATCGTCGTTTTCTTTTTTAGACAAGGCGGCGCTCACTCCGCTTTGCTTCATTGTTTCAAGCGCCTTATTTATCGTATTCATAAATATGCGCACATCCTTAATTACTATCTTCGGCTTGTTGTGCGGTTCTTCGTGTGATGACAGCATATTATTAATCATTTGCTCAGTCTGGGCAACCGTCATATTATATTTCGCTGCTTTGTTAATGCATTGTATTCTCTGCTCACCCTCAACCTTTAAAAAAAGTCTTGCGTGTCGCTCCGATAATCCGAGCGACAATATCATATTCTGTTCCTCGTCCTCTAAGCGCAGAAGTCTGAGCTTATTCGCTATTGTACTCTGATTTTTTCCGAGCTGCTTTGCAACCTGTTCCTGCGTCATTCTGCAGTCAAGCAGAAGCCTGCGTATTGCCCGAGCCTGCTCAAACATATTCAAGTCGGTTCTTTCGAGGTTTTCAATAAGAGAAAGTATTGCACTTTGCCGCTGTGAGCAATTAATAATAACCGCCGGTATTCGTGTCAGACCAGCCATAACACAGGCTCGCAGCCGCCGTTCGCCAACAATAAGCTCATAGCTGTCCGGAGTAACTCTGCGGACAACTATCGGCTGAATAAGTCCGTTATGCTCGATGCTCTCTGCAAGCTTCATCAGCTCATCGCGGTTAAAATCAGACCGGGGCTGAAAGCGGTTTTGGTTTATTTGTGATATTGAAAGATTTGTTAGTTTGTTTTCGTTTTTAGTTTGAAAAAGCAACTGCTGCACCTCCATATGCGTTTATTTTGCTTGTCCTTACGGCTATTATATTATCATCATTTAAGCCGATAATCTGTCATATTTTAGAGGCGGATAAAAAATTTATTTTGGGTTTATATGCGTAATTTTGTAGTATGCGAGAGATAATAGTGTTAATGCAGTGCTTTTTGCAAAAAAAAAGAGTTAAGAGTTTTGAGAAACTTTTAAACGAGGTTGTAGGGAACGGTCTTGACCGTTCCGGGATAGACGCAGTAACCGCAATTCTCTACAAAATCAAATAGAGTATAACACTCTGCGGCTCAAACCGGAACAGGCAAGCCGGTTTCCTACAAACTAACTACTCAAAACTCAAAACTCAAAACTCTAAACTCAAAACTCTAAACTCTAACTCAAAGACTCTTCTTAGCTATCTTCGACCCGTGGCGAGGATACGCCTTAGGCGTGTAGTTTTTCTTCCTAATAACTATAATATTCCTCTCGCTGTCATCAGGCAGGCTGATTTTTACAGTCTTTTCAACAGCCGCTCCGAGCGTGCTAACTGCATTTTTGCTTATTTCCAGTTCTTCCTCAGCCTTTGAGCCTTTCATAGCTATAAACATACCGTTCTTTCTCACAAACGGTATGCAGTATTCGCAGAGAACAGGTAAAGCCGCAACTGCTCGTGAAACAGCAACATCGAAGCTTTCACGGTATTCAGCCTTTTGTGCCGCGTCCTCGGCACGCATATGAACAAGCTCCGCGCTAATATCAAGCCTTGTGCATACCTCGTTTAAGAAATTCAGACGTTTATTAAGGCTGTCGAGCAGGGTAAAGCGCAAATCGGGTCTTACAATAGCCATCGGAATTGACGGAAAGCCTGCACCTGTGCCGACATCAATAACCCTTGCGTTTTTCGGTATATTTAGGTACCACAGCGGGGTAAGGCTGTCATAAAAATGCTTGATTGCAATGCCCTCACTGTCGGTTATGGCTGTAAGGTTTATTTTTTCATTCCATTCAAGGAGCATTTCTGCATAAACGTCAAGCTTTTCAATCTGCTCTTTTTTCAGGTGAAATCCGCTTTTTTCGGCAAATTCTGCGGTTATATTAGCGATAGTCATATTATCAGTCCTTATTCTTAAGTTGTGAAAGCCATATTACAAGCACGGATATATCGGCAGGACTTACTCCGCTGATTCTTGAAGCCTGCCCGATATTTTGCGGCTTTATTTTATTAAGCTTTTCCTGCGCTTCAAGGCGGAGTCCTGCAATAGTGCTGTAATCGGTGTTTTTCGGCAGAGACTTGTTTTCAAGCCGTCTCATCTGCTCAATCTGAGCCTCCTGCCGCTTGATATAGCCCTCGTATTTTACCTCAATCTCAACCTGCTCAAATATATTCGGGTCTAAGTCGGGTCTTGTCTTGTCAATACTCTTCAGGCTGTCATAGTCAAGCTGTGGTCTTTTGATAAGGTCTATTAATCTTATGCCTGTTGTTACGGGTGATGTTTCACGTGAAACAAGTATCTCGTTCAACTCCTCGCTCGGAGAAATAACTGTCTTTTTCAGACGTTTATACTCAGCCTTGATCTCCTCCTGCTTTTTGTTGAAGCTTTCCCATCTGCTGTCGCTTATTAAGCCTATTTTTCTGCCAAAAGGAGTAAGACGAGTATCTGCGTTATCCTGACGTAGGATAAGCCTGTATTCACTGCGCGATGTCATCATTCTGTATGGGTCTGCAACGCCCTTTGTAACGAGATCGTCTATCAATGTTCCTATATATGAGCTTGCTCTGTCGAGAATAAACGGCTCTTCGCCCTTAACCTTAAGAGCCGCATTTATTCCTGCTATAAGTCCCTGCGCCGCCGCTTCCTCATATCCTGAGCTTCCGTTGAACTGTCCTGCGCCGTATAAGCCGGGATAATCCGTAAATTCAAGAGTTGCGTCAAGCTGGAGAGGGTCAATGCAGTCATATTCAATGGCATATGCGCTCCTCATTATAAGTGCATTTTCCAGTCCCTTGATTGTATGATAAAATTCAAGCTGAACCTCCTCGGGAAGTGATGATGACATTCCCTGAATATACATTTCCTCTGTGTCAAGACCGCACGGCTCAATAAAGAGCTGATGTCTTGGTTTATCGGCAAAGCGCACTATCTTATCCTCAATGCTCGGACAATAACGCGGGCCGATTCCCTCAATCTTTCCTGCATACAATGGAGAGCGGTGAATATTTCTTTCGATTACCTCTTTTGTCTGCTCATTTGTGTAGCTTATATGGCAGACAACCTTGTTTTCACACAGTTCCTTAGTATCATAGGAAAAAGGAATGGGCGGCTCATCGCCCGGCTGTTCCTCAAGCTGTGAAAAATCAATTGAGCTTTTAAGCACTCTCGCAGGAGTTCCTGTTTTAAACCGCCTTGTTGTAATGCCTAAATCTCTTATTGACTGTCCCAAAAAAGCCGCAGGGAAGATTCCGTCAGGGCCGCTCTCATACGATACCTCTCCGACATAAATTCTGCCGCCTAAGAATGTTCCCGTTGCAATTATAACAGTTTTGCAGGTAAAAACGGCATTTAAGCGTGTTTCAAGAAGCCATTGTCCGTCCTCGCCCTGCTTGACAGAGATTATCTCAGCCTGCCTTAGGTCAAGGTTTTGCTGAAGCTCAAGCTTATGCTTCATAACCGAGGCGTATTTTCTTCTGTCAATCTGCGCTCTCAATGAATGAACAGCAGGTCCCTTTCCTCGGTTCAGCATTCTCATCTGCAACAAGCACTCATCGGCTGTTTTGCCCATTTCTCCGCCGAGCGCGTCAATTTCTCTTACAAGATGACCCTTAGCAGTTCCGCCTATGGACGGATTGCACGGGCAGTTTCCGACAGCGTCCATATTAATAGTAAATATCGCTGTCTTACACCCAAGACGTGCTGAGGCAAGTCCTGCTTCGATTCCTGCGTGTCCTGCGCCGATAACTGCTACATCATAAAAACCGGCATTATATCCCATATAAATTCCTCACAATCATTTTCCTACACAGAAGTTTTCAAACACAGCGTCAATCACGCTGTCGGCGGCTTTTCTGCCTGTTATTTCAAGCAGACTGTCAATAGCGTCGCTGAGTGCAACCGAAACCGCGTCAAGTCCGAACCCGATATTTAAAGCGTTTATACATTCCTCAAGAGCGCAAACGCACTCTCTCACCTTATAAAACTGTCTTTCGTTAGCCAGAATAGGGTCAGACGGATCAAAGCTCTGAGTGCCGCACAACTTTTCCACATTCTCTGTCAATAATGTTAATCCTTTTCCGCTTTTAGCTGAAATCTCAACTATATTATTAACACAGCTCTTTATTCTGTCAATATCAAGCCTGCTCTTTAAATCGCTTTTATTGATAACAGCTATTGTCGGCAAAGCCTTTATTTTTTCGAGCAGGTCTATATCAGCAGCTTCAAGCGGAATTGAGCCGTCAAACACAGCTATAACAAGACCGCAGCTTTCAAGCCTTTCCTTTGTTTTTTCAACGCCTATTTTTTCAACCACATTGTCCGTTTCTCTCAGTCCTGCCGTATCCGACAGCCTGAGCACAACATTCCCGAGCGTGACCGTTTCTTCAATTATATCTCTAGTAGTGCCGGGAATATCTGTGACAATAGACCTTTCACAGCCTGAGAGCAGATTCATAAGCGTAGATTTGCCAACATTAGGCTTGCCGACAATAACAGTATCAATACCCTGAGTTACAGCCTTGCCGCTGTCATATCGGCTGATAAGAGCGTTAAGCTCACTGAGCGCATTATTGAAGCCTGTAATTAAAGCATTTTCCTCAACCTCGGGAACATCTTCCTCGGGGAAATCTACCCAAGCGGATATATGCGCCGCCGTATCAATCAGTGATTCGGCTATGCCGTCAAGCTTTCTGCGCAGATTTCCCTCCTTACAGCATAAAGCCGCCCTCGCCGCAGCCTGACCCTTTGCAGAGATAATATTCATCACAGCCTCTGATTCGGTTAAATCCATTTTTCCGTTTAAGAAAGCTCTCTTTGTAAATTCTCCCGCACCGGCAGGCTGTGCGCCGTTTTTTAATACAGTGCGCAGAACCATTTTTGTTATATAGATACCGCCGTGACACGACAGCTCCACAACATTCTCTCCCGTATAGCTGTGCGGCGCGCGAAAAACAAGCGCAACAGCCTCGTCAAGCTTTTCATCTTCGTCATATATATAACCAAAGCCTGCCTTATAGCCTTCATATTCTCTAAGCGGTTTATTGTTAACGCCTCTGAACACTCTGTCGGCAATGTCTATTGCATTATCTCCGCTTATTCGTATAACTCCTATGCCGCCGGCTCCCTGAGCCGTAGAGATAGCGGCTATTGTGTCATTATTCATCTTCATAACCTCGCATTAGAGTTCAAAGTTTAGAGTTTAGAGTCTGGAATTGTAAGATTATTAATAACTCAAAACTCAAAACTCAAAACTCAAAATTACCTATACATAAACAATGCAGGGCTTGCACACGGCAACCCCTGCTTAGATTCATTATTATTCTTCCTCTGCGCCTGTCTTTTTCGGAACAGAAATTCTGCCGTAAAGCGAATAACCGCCGCCCTCGTTTATCGGGCTTCTTTTAGGCTGGCTTTCGTCTGCTTTCTCCTGTGAAGAGAAGCTCTTGTTGTAGCCGCCTCTGTTATCATAGCTCTTTCTGTCGTATCCACCTTTTTTGTTGTAACCCCTCTTATTATATCCGTTGTTGTACTGTTTTCTCGGCGGATTTTTCGGGTCCGGCGCAATTACAACGTGACGGTTTATGTTCTCGCCCTCGCTGAACGAGATTGCTCCGTTAACACTTTGCACAGCAGTGTGGATAATTCTTCTTTCATATGGGTTCATCGGCTCAAGAGAAACGTTCCTTCCCGACTTAATAGCCTTGAATGCAAGCTTTCTGCCGAGAATCTGAAGAGTTTTTTCTCTCTTCTCTCTGTAATTGCCGGTATTAATTGTTATTCTGAAATAGCTGTTGTCAACGTGGTTTGCAACCAAACCTGCGAGATACTGAATAGCGTCAAGAGTTTCTCCTCTTCTGCCTATAACAGCTCCGACCTCTTCGCCCTCAAGATTTATTTCGGCTCCGTTTTCAATATCGTGCACCGTTACGGTTATTGAATCAAAACCCATCGCCGCCAATATACTCTTAACATAATTAACAGCTATTTCGGCAGGAGAAACCTTTACAAACGCTCTTACCTTTGCAAGCGTTTTTTTGCCGATTATTCCGAATCTTTTCTTTGCAGGTCTTTCGATAATCTCAAAATCTGCCTCGTGAGTTTCAACGCCAAGCTGGTCACAGGCGTTTTGCAGCGCCTCTTCCTCTGTTTCTCCGACGCCTATTGCCTCTCTGATCACGAGCTACACCTCCGTTTAGAAATCTTAATTATTTTTTCTTTCCGCTTTTCTTTTTAGCGGCATTTTTACCATTATTTGTAACATTATTTAATTCCGAGCTGTTTCTTGTTCTCGGATTATATTCATATTTAACCTTTGCCTCGTTAGCATTGAGCAAAGCAACCCTGCGTGCCTCTGAGTTTGCGTTCATAATATTGACATTGTAGAATTTCTGGAGAATCAATGTCTGAGCCAATCCGAGTAATGTTGACACTATCCAATAGAAACCAACCGCCGCAGGAACTGTATAAGCAATATATGCACTGAAAAGCGGCATAATAAGGAACATTACCATCATACAGCCCGGCTGCTGCTGTCCTGTATTCGCTTTCTGATATTTCATTGTAATCAGCTGTGTAATAACAGAAGAGAGAAAACAGAAAACAGGAACAAGAATGAGAACGTTTGTAAACGGATTAAAGCCGCCCTCGCTCGGTCTGCCGAGCAAATCAAGTCCGAACAGGTTACAGCTTGCGCCGAATTCCTTAATCTGAGATATCTGGTCGGGTGAGAAGAAGCCGTTTAAGTAGGTTACGCCCTCGTTTGACTGAGCAAGCTTTAAAATATCAATCTGTCCGTAAAAATTATTGAAGCTGTTTCCTATACCCGGAAGGGTGTTTAAGTAGGAAACGCAGTTATTTACACTTTCAGCTGCAAAATGAAGAGTGTTTGTAAGAGGATTGATAACCGAATAGTAAATACCGAAAAGCAGAATCATAGGAAGAGCCATTGTGGTAAGACATCCGCTTGTCGGGCTTGTACCCTCTTTCTGATAAAGCTTCTGCATTTCTTCATTAAGCTTCATCTTGTCATTTCCGTATTTTTCCTGAAGCTCACGCTGTTTTGCAGCCATTCTGGCATTTTTCGCCATTGACCTCTGCTGCTTGATTGCTGTTGGGAACAGAACAGCCTTTACAATAATAGTGAATAATACAATCGCCCAGGCATAATTTTTGACAATCATAAAGCAAAAATACAATACGTATCCAAGCAGACTGCCTATAAAATTAAATATATCCATAGCTTTGCCATGACCTCCCGTTTATTTTTTACCTTTTACTTTTTTCTCCGGTACAGGGTCATAACCGCCTGCGCAAAAGGGATTACAGCGCAAAATCCGCCAT
>DKZT01000026.1:0-965 GCA_002493755.1 Ruminococcaceae bacterium UBA7067 | reverse complement strand
GATTACAGCGCAAAATCCGCCATATAGCCATAAAGGTTCCCTTAAAAGCTCCATACGTTGAAATAGCCTCAACAGCATATTGTGAACAGCTCGGAGTAAAACGACAACAAGGTTTTTTTCGCGGTGAAATATATTTCTGATAAAATCTGATAAGCCAAATAAGCGGACGCTTCATTACAAAACACCCGCCCGTTTCAGCTGTTTGTGCATACAGTCGACAATGTCGGTGCTCTTTTTTGCCGAGGTCAAGCCCCTTGCAACAAATATAAAATCATAACCCTGCGGTATTTCTCCCGAAATTTCGGCAAAAGCCGCCCTTATAATTCTTCTCGACCTGTTTCGCTGCACTGCATTTCCTGTTTTTTTGCTTGTTGTTATACCGTATCTTACATTTTTTGTTCTGTTTTTCAAAACATAAGTAACCAGAACAGGAGAAACAAAGGACTTTCCCTTATTGTAAATCCTTTTAAAATCTCTGTTTTCTTTAATTTTGACAATTTCAGTCATAAATATTCCGCCCAAGTAAAACAGTAAAACCTCTTGACATTATAATAACAATAAAATGTAAGAAACACACCAACCTCCGAAAATATCAAAGCTTGGCGCAAAAAGAAAGTAACCAAAAAAAAGACCACGTTTAAGTGGTCTCAATTTTAGTAAGACAACTTCTTTCTTCCCTTTGCTCTTCTGCGAGCCAAAACCTTGCGGCCGTTAGCGTCAGACATTCTTTTTCTGAAGCCGTGCTCTTTTTTTCTGTGGCGCTTTTTAGGCTGATATGTTCTCAGCATAGAAAACCCTCCTTTCGGGTATTAACCTTGCAATATAGCATTATAACTTAAATGCAAAAAATCGTCAACACCTATTTTTTCTCTTTTTTTCTCAATGTAATTATATATTCAAATTCAAAATATTGCAAGCAAATTTTTTTACTATATTTTGTATTTCACACACATAAAGTACACAAT
>DKZT01000003.1:813-27432 GCA_002493755.1 Ruminococcaceae bacterium UBA7067 | reverse complement strand
CCGGTTGAACCGGTGGTCTTGACTTAGACTTTTGAATTGAGAATGAAAATCTGAAATGCTCATTTAATCAGCCTGATATCAGGCGTCTGTCCAATCGATAAAATGGTAGCTTTCAAGAATCTGAAAGTAACGGGCAAGTCGTTCATAAAGCGGTTTAGCATTTTCGCCGAATTCCTTGTCAACCGCTTCTCCGATTTGAATGATGTTTGATTTACCGTCAATCAGCGGCCAGACAAAGCTGCCAAGATTGTCAAGGTGAATATAGCTTATCTTCGGACGGCGGAAAACAACCTGAGCAATACGGTTTGCCCAACCCTTGTTTTCAATCTCCAAGGTTACAATACCCTTTTCGTCTTTACTCCATTTAATCTCAGGACTACGAGTGGGAATTTTTTCAAGATAGTTTTTTGTGATTACGTTTTTCTTTTTCATTTTTTATCGGACTTCTTAGATGTTTTTTTCCAAAGGCTGAATTTCAGCAGACATAGAATAATTAATGCAAATACAACAAGACTGCCGATTTGTGAAGCCCATGTGGGAAGATTAATAATACCAGACAGGTCGATAAAGGAGCCAAAGCCGAATACTGCAAGAATTGCAAGGATAATACCTACTAAACCTTCGCCTGCAATCATACCGGAACAGAACAGTATTCCATCATTGATAATGCCTTTCTTTTTGTCGCTTTCCTTCATTTTGTCAAAGAAAAGACGAATCAAGCCGCCGACCATAATGCACGCATTGAGCTGAACGGGCAGATATATTCCGATTGCAAAAGGCAGTACGGGAATGCCGAGGATTTCAATAAATACAGCTAAAAATACGCCAATCAGTATAAGTCCCCACGGCAGATTTCCGCCCATAATTCCCTCAATTACCATTTTCATCAGAGTTGCCTGAGGAGCGGCAAGTTCCTGTGTACCGAAGCCCCATGCACTGTCGAGAAGATATAATGTTCCGCCGATTGCAAGGGCTGCGGCAATAACGCCTATTAATTCACCGATTTGCTGTTTCTTGGGGGTTGCGCCAAGCAGATAACCCGTCTTTAAATCCTGCGAGGTATCGCCGGCAATAGCAGATACAATGCAAATAATCGAACCGATAGCAATAGCAGCCTGCATACCCGATGCCCCTGCATCACCGGTAAACTTAAGAATAAGAGTTGTCATAAGAAGCGTTGCGATAGCCATACCTGAAACAGGGTTGTTGCTGGAACCTACCAGACCTACCATACGTGATGAAACGGTTGCGAAGAAAAATCCGAAGATAACAACTATAATTGCACCAAGTAGGGAGATAGGGATTGCAGGGATGAGCCAGACAGCGAGAGTAAGAAGCAAAATGGAAATCAAGACCATTTTAATATTCAAATCCTGAGCTGTTCTTGCCGGATTCTGATTTTTGCTTCCGCTCATTCCCTTGATTGCGTCACGAAATGTGCGCACAATAAGGGGCAGTGATTTAATAAGGCTTATAACTCCGCCTGCGGCAAGTGCGCCTGCACCGATATATCGAATATATGTACTCCAGATTCCGCTTGCACCGCTGTCTGCAAATATTTCTCCTACCGAAACCGTTCCGGGATACATAGTTATGCTGCTGCCGAAAAGTACAATCATAGGTATAAGCACAAGCCAGCTTACAAGGCCTCCTGCGAACATATAAGATGAAATTTTCGGACCGCATATATATCCTACGCTCATTACTGCCGGATAAATCTGTGTTCCGATAGCGCCCGGATAGGTTTTTGCCGTACCCTCAATTGACACCTCTCCGGGAACAACCTTAAGACCGTCAATTATAAATTTAAAGAATGCGGCAAATCCCATACCTGCAAATACAGTTGAAGCACTTGAACCGCCCTCTTCGCCTGCAAGCATAACCTCTGCACATGCCTGACCTTCGGGGTAGGGCAGTACACCGTGCTCGCGGACAATCAGCGCATTGCGGAGCGGTACCATAAAGAATACGCCGAGCAGACCGCCGATAAGAGCAATTAATGTGATTTCAAGCAGATTTGGTTTTTCCATAACACCGTCACTTGCCCATAAAAACAGAGCAGGCAGGGTGAAAATTGCACCGGCAGCCAACGATTCGCCTGCTGAACCGATGGTTTGTACCATATTGCTTTCCAGAATCGAGTTTTTTCGCATAATAATGCGTATAACGCCCATAGCAATTACGGCGGCAGGGATTGACGCAGATACCGTCATACCTACTCTCAGTCCCAGATAGGCGTTTGCGGCGCCGAATATTACTGCGAGCAGTATACCCATAATGATTGATGTTACGGTCAGTTCCGGCGTTATTTTTTCGGCATGAATATATGGTTTGAATTCCTTATTGCTTTTCATTTTTTTCTCCTTTCAAAATGAAGTGTAGTAATGTCCGGTGTGCGCAATATATACAAAAATTACCAAAATTTTGTAAAAAACCAACGCATTATGACTGTTAATATTATAATATCATATGATAGAGACGATGTCAATAAAAGTTTGATTACAAGAAATTTTTGTTTCTGCATAAAAATAAAGGCTTATCCGGAGCCAAACCTACCTTTTAACGATAGGCCCTGAATAAGCCTTATAAATCAATACTCTTTATTCTATTTAGGGTTCACTTTTGACATCAATACTACGCACTCAACGGTATTACCTTTTTCCCACAAGAGCCGCCTTACCTCTTGTCCATCACGATATATCGGAAAATTAAACTCTATCGACTTCAAAGGCATCTCTGACTCTCCATTAGGATATATCTGAATTTCCTTTATTAGATAAGTTATAAGGCTTTTCTTTTCCTCGTCACTTATTATATCATAGAGCTTTCCGAAATTCAGCATAAGCTTGTAAATATTGTCCAGAGTGATTGCTTCCATTTCGATAGAACTTCTTCTCAGCTTTGCATCTTGAATCCGTTCTTCCAACTCGACAATCGTATCATACAATCCATCAAGCCTTAATGTCATGTCGTGGATTTTTCTTTCTCTGAAACGAGCATCAATAGGCAGATTATCAATCTCCCGTTCCAGACGGGCTTTATTCAAATCTACTTCTTTCAGCTTGCTCTCATAATTGGCAAGTTCCTTATCAATAGCAGTAGTATCGGTCTGTACGCCAATACGTTTTTCTATCTCTTTTGCAAAATATTTATCACTTACCAGTTCTTTAACGGCTTCAATTACAAGTGGTTCAATGTCCGTTTTTCTAAGAGATGCCTTGTAATCACAATGATGCCCTCGTTCCTGCTTATTCCTACCGCAGATATAATAGTAAACTTCTTTGTATGTGCCATCTTTATTTGTCCAAGCATGTTTATTCGTATACATTGAGCTTCCACAAAGAGGACACTTTAATATTCCCGTTAAAAGATGTGCCCTGTCCTTACCAATTTTGGACGGCTGCTTAACTCCTGTTGCCATACGTTTTGTGTGAGCTTTTTGCCATAATTCTTCACTGACTATTCCTTCGTGCTGTCCATCTTCCAGAATATAATCATCTGTATGAATCTGCTTATATTCATTTTTCGTTCCTTTTACCTTTTCTCGTGTTCTTCTGCCATAAGCAATCTTACCACAATAAACAGGATTATCTAATATCAACCGTATGAAATGGCTGCTCCAAGTTTCTAATGTTCCATTCTGACGGGGTATCTTTTTTATTCCTTGCAGATTAAGATATTTTGCAACTCCGCCAAGCCCTATGTCTGAATTGGCAAACTTATCAAATATAATTCGGATTGCTTCAGCTTCGGTTTCATCTATTAAGAGCTGATTGTCTTTCAGATAATATCCATACGGAGCAAAACCGCCGTTCCAACCACCCTGTCGTGCCTTTTCTCTGCGTCCGTTCATTGTCTGTTCAATGATATTTTCTCTTTCAATTTCTGCAACCGCAGATAATACAGAAATTAAAAGTTTTCCGCTTGTCTGTGATGAGTCAATACCTTCCTCAATACAAATAAGATTTATTCCATACGACTGTACAAACTCCAATGAATTTAGAATATCTGCTGCGTTTCTTCCAAATCGTGAAAGTTTATAGACCAGAATATAATCTATCTCCAATCCGTTCTTTATATCGGAAAGCATCTTCTTAAAAGCAGGTCTCCCCTCAATAGATTTTCCCGATTTACCTGCATCTTCATATATACCAACAATCTCCATTTCCTCTCTGTCAGCAAATCGTTTCAGGCTATTTTTCTGCCCTTCAAGGCTATATCCGTCCACCTGCATTTCAGTACTTACTCTCGGATATAGAACACATTTCTTTCCTTCTCTGTTCATCGTACCACCTCCATAAATTTATAGGGAAATGTGATATGTAAGGCTGCGTAACCTACGCAGCACAATCCAATTCCTGCAAAACGGTCTTTCCGTATTTTTCAACTATCTGCACCATAACATTGATAAAAGAATTGAATGTTTCGGTTTCATCTTTCAACTGTTCGTTTTGCAGTTCTGTATTTTGAATTAAATTTTCATTTCCCATAAACGAATACCTCCGCTAAAGCTAAAACGGCTGTACCTCTAAATTATAGAAATACAGCCGCCATTTTACCAATGTGCAAATCTATCCCTCATACCTGCTTTACACATTTTTTCATATTTTTTTAAGTGCAACACTAATGGCAAGAGCCTTGTCAACTCTTGCCATTATGTTATTGGGCATCATTCCCATATACTGTTTTAACCTCTGCTTATCAATCGTCCGTATCTGTTCAAGCAGGATAACAGAGTCCTTGTCAAGCCCTTCATAATTACTTACTGCGGTATGTGTGGGCAACTTTGCTTTTGTGTGTACTCGGCTCGTAATTGCTGCAATGATTACCGTCGGACTGTGCTTGTTTCCTATATCATTGGAAATGATAAGTACAGGTCTTGTGCCGCCTTGTTCTGAGCCGATAACGGGGTTAAGCTCTGCGTAGTAAATGTCGCCACGCTTAATAATTCTTTCCATTGTGTTTGACCTCCCATCTGGATTCAGGCAGATAAGTTCTGCCTATGTAGGCAGCCAAACAAAAGGAAGTATTTAAGGTCGGAAGAATATTAACAATATCTCTGTTCTTATGACCGCCTTTCGTTTGGCTGATATGATAGAAGCATTTCAATTTGTCCTCGACACCCCGAAATGCTATGGGAAGTCGCCAAACGGTCAGCAGCGAACTGACGCCACGGGAGTTTCACCCCAACTGTCGTTCTGACAGAGCCGCCCTCATTGCCTGCGACGGTTTTTTCACGCTCGGACTGTGACTGGACGGGAGTATCATTATCCTCTTTGTGGGTTATGGCGAAATCGGGAGCTGCCCGATATTTTGAGTCGGTAAAGAGATAGGCTCACCACCTTTCAATCGCTCGCTGCCGCTCGGCAGGTCGTGGCGTACCGCTGCACACGCTTATGCTCATCGCAATCACAAAGAGAAAGTATTTGGCGAATGGGTATTCGGTTGTCAAGGAGCTATCCCGTTTTCGCCACACAAAGTAAAACAGGGTAAGAGGTTTTTGTCCTCTCACCCTGTAGCCCGTGGGAAAGTGCTTTTTTGGACACTATCCTAAAAGTTTTTTTATTTTTTCTTTGAGCCTGCTCAACCGCTTATAAACGGTGTACTCTTTCATATCGAGCATCAGAGCAATTTCAGCGATAGAAAATCCCTGTAACTGCAACAGAACTGCCTGCAAAGTAAGCCTGTCCACTTTAATCAAAACTTGGTAGAGCTGCTGATTTTCGATGTTATCCAAAAAGTCCTCAACCGTTTTTATTTCGGGTGGTGTTGTATCCTCTGCGACTTCTTCAAGGTATGTACCTGCTTCCTGCATACGCTGATAGTACCGTCTGTCAGAATTAAAAATCGCCCAATCATGAACACGGAGCTGTTCTATAGTGTCTTCGCTAACCCCCAAGCTCCGTAACTGCTTTTCCTCGGCTTCTTTCCAGAGCCGCCATTTCTTTTCTTCTCTGGCTTTGTTGTAAGCCATAATGTGTACCTCCAATCTGAATTTTTTAAGTAAATTCAGATTGAGGTGGGCTTCGACAGCCAACGCCAAAAGCAGGCTTCTCCTGCGTTCCGATCAAAAGCAATAAACAAAAAGCCGCAAAGGTACTAAAACCTCTACGGCAATACGCATAATTATCTCTATGATATGGATATGTGACTTCTACTTGGAAAGTAGAAAAGTGCCACGAGCAAGCAAGACTTTTTTTAATAAGTTATCCTTACTTCTGCGTGACACTATGTAAATAGCTGCTGCTTCTGATAAGCAGCGTGGTGGTCGTGCTTGACCAACACATAAAAATCCCTCCAAACCTTAAAACGGGTTTAGAGGGCAGTTAAATTCTTATCTGGGCGTGTCAATTCAGCCCACCAAAGCACCGTTTTTTTTAATTTGGTGGGCTTTCTCGTTTATTTAAAAACGAAAAACAGCATATAGCTTTCTGCCATACACTGCTGTAAAAAAAGAGCCGATGATCTGTGAGTTCCCCACAAATTCATCGGCTCTGCGTCTTAGCGTCTGGCTCTTTGATGACTATTATTTGTAAATTCTCTGCTTCAATCAAACTTTCCTGCTTACACTTCGGACAGTATAGAGGATAGTTTTTCAAAATCGTATCCTCACGTAATTTATCACGAGTTTTATTTCCGCAAACAGGACAGCGTATCCATTCAATTTTCTCCATATTATTATGCCTTCACTTTTGATATATCTTCAATATATAACGATATTTCTCCACAATACGGACATATAGCAACTTTAGGTTTTTGAATAGTTTTGCCAAACACCCCTTTTTCGGTAATTTTAATACCATATCCTTGTGCATCTACCTTTATGTCAAAATTTATATTCATTTCTTTGCCACACCTAAAACACTCTCTCATATTCGACACCTCTTTCTTAAATATATTTTTTTCTGAACAAACGAACCGATAAAATACAGGACATAATCCCTATAACCACAACGGCTACAAAGAAAATCCCTACGCAAATATCAAAATTATCAACTACAAACTGCATGATTGCGTTATTCGTCATCTTTGACCAAATACCAAGAGCAACAAGTAAAATAACCAGAACAATCATAACAGCAAATCCTGCATTCTCCCCAAATGAATAATTAGATGGCAGAACAACAGACAAAAACAACAATGTTACCGAAAATGAGGCAGCCGCAACAAACAAATAAAAACCAAACGAATATTGCGCGAAGCAAAAATAAGTAATTGTGTTGACAACCATAGCAACAAGCAAACCAATACCAGACACAATTAATGAAAACACATAACGGCTTTCTACAATCTGTGCTTTTGTAACAGGTAAGGAAATCGCATATTTTCCCCACTTCCATTGTACATCACAAGTCGCCAAAGACATTATAATTGACATAACTTCAATAGGAATCAGTAAGAAACTGATATAAATCGCACCTGTTCCTCTCAGAACAATCATAAGAGCAATGATAATAGCAATGTCCAAGATAATTCTCGGTAAGCCATATTTTTTCTTAATAGTCAGAAAATCCTTCATAAGTAAACCTTTCATTGCAATTCCCCCTTTACATAGAACAACATAATATCTTCAATAGCAGCAGGTTCAACAATAGCTTTTGGATAATTTTTCTCTGCTTTATGACGGTTCTTTACCAACACCTTAAATTGATAATCTTCTTTGCGATATGCAATAATATCCGATTTATCTAAACTATCAAATATGACAGCCCCACAACTGATAATTCCATAATTGTCAACTAAATCATCTTTCGGATGACTAAAAACCAGCCTACCTTTATGGATAAAAGTAATGTAATCTGCTATTTTTTCCAAATCGCTTGTTATATGTGAAGATACAAGTACTGCGTGCGTTTCGTCCTGCACAAAGTCAAGAAGTAAATCTAAAATATCATCTCTGATAATAGGGTCAAGACCACTTGTAGCTTCGTCCAAAATAAGCAATTCTGCCTTATGAGAAAGAGCAACCGCAAAAGCCAACTTTACTTTCATACCTTTAGAGAAATCTTTAATTGCCTTGGTTTCTGGTAATTCAAATTTCTTTAGATATTCACGGAAGGTAAAAGATTCCCAATTTCGGTAAATACCTGACATATAACTACCTATTTCAGACGGTGTAAAAATGTCAGGAAAAAAATTCTCGTCAAAGACAACTCCAATTTTATCTTTAATTTCAATCTCATTCTGTATGTGGTCTTTTCCAAATAATAGAATTTGTCCGCTACTTTTTTGGACTTCATTTAAAATGCAATTTATTGTTGTGGATTTTCCAGCTCCATTTTCTCCAATCAGCCCCATAACAACGCCACGAGGAATTTCAAAACTTATTTTATCCAGGACAAAATCTCCATAATCTTTCACAAGATTTTTAACTTCTAATATTGTTTCTGCCATTTAATTATCCTCCTCATATAAAAGTGTAAGTAATCCTGTTAATTTCTCAAAGCTTATTCCGCTCGTCCGAGCAATATCTATGGCTTCTATGAAGTGCTCCTCAATTTTTTTCTGCTGCTCCTCCAAATAAAAATCTTGATTTTGTACTGATACATAGCAGCCTTTTCCTGCCGTTGTTTCAATAAACCCTTCATCTTGTAATGTTTCGTATGCCTTTTGAACAGTAAGAACACTAATATGAAGAGATTTTGCTAACGAACGCATTGAGGGAATTACATCACCGGCACCTAACTCTCCACTCATAATCGCTGCTTTTATTTGTGAAGCAATCTGCTCATACAAAGGTTTTTTTCCATGATTGCTAATTACAATTTCCAAAAAATCGCCCCCCTCCGTTATATACTGTACTGTTTTTTCAAGTACAGTATATAACGGATTTGCAAGATTGTCAATAGACTTCATAAAAAGCTAAAAATATTTCTTATATATAGCAACTCTAATCCAGATGAGTTTAAATCCCTTTTTATGAGGTATTTAATCTCTTATTATAAGAGGTTTAACAGCGTTTAATCAGAAACCTTATCTCTGTAAAATATATAGGTGAGATTTTCAGAGTACAAGGTGGTGAGCTTATGGATAAAAGAAACAATGATTTCGACTTCGATTTTACACCGATAGGACAGGCAATCAAGAAAGCAAGAACTGCAAAAGGTATAACCAGAGATGAGCTTTCTCGTATCATTGACTATGACCCAAGGCATCTTCAAGCGATTGAAAATGAGGGACAAAAGCCAAGTCTGGAGCTGTTCATTCAGCTTGTGACAATGTTCGGTGTATCGGTTGATGAATACATATTCCCAGATAATGAGGTCAAGAAAAGTTCCGTCCGCAGACGCTTAGACGCAGAACTCGACATACTAAACGATAAAGAGCTGTCCGTTATCGAAGCAACTGTTATCGGACTATGTAAGGCAAAGGAGCCAGAGGAATAAACCTCTGGTTTTTCTTTTGCCCATTCTTAATAGTCAGGAACGCCGTAGCCATAGATGGAGCTGCTTCCAACCGTATATTGCTTTTGCCTGCAAGCGTCGCCAGAGTTACCTTCCACGGTGTAAACGACACCGTTTTCGCATTTCTCCACAATGCCTACATGGTCGGTTTCTTCGTCGCCTTCCCAATCAAAAAAGATAATATCGCCTGCCGATGGCTCATAGCTTTGGTCTTTCCATTGTCCGTTACCCTTAAACCAATTTGCACCGTCCACGCAGCCTGCGAATTTTGGGATAATCCCGCTTTCGATATAACTACACTGGTCGGCACACCACGATACGAAGCAGGCACACCATTCCACACGCCCATCAAAGCCATACCAACTCCAATAAGGCTGACCGCCCTCATTTCCGAGCTGTGTCAAAGCGACCTCCACAATCGCCTGGTTACCGCCGCTTGTGAACGCTCTCCCGTATGGATAATACCGCAGCACATGGGCGGGATATTGCGTGTCGCCATAGCTGTCCCAACCTAACCGTGCCGCCTGCATGGTGGAGAACTCTACCGCATTGGCATAGGAATAGCCGCCATAGTTGGTCTTAGCCCACGAGATATAGCCGTTGCCGAAATTGTAACCCTGCAAGGCAAGTTTGATATGCTCCATATCAATCGGGTTTTCTACCTCGGCAGAGATAAGGGCAGCCTTTAATTCCTGTACACCGCACTCAATCGAATATTCTGGGTCTTGTATCCCGTTCGGCTCGTGGGGATACCTTGTGTTAAAGCTGCCCTCCGCCGCCTGCATCGGGTCAAGTCCACGCCCGCCACTTTCCTGCATCATTACCGCCTTGATAAGCTCCACATATTCGGGAATACCGTACTGTTTGGCATATTTCTGTATCAAAGGCTCATAGGCTTCCACCTCTGCACTGACAGGGGTATAGGCGTTGCTCCCGCTTCCGCCACCAAACAGGGAAACAGCACAGCCGAGCAGGACAACAATGAGAATAATCACAACTGCAATCCAACTACCTGCAATTAAAGCGGAAATCAGAGCTTTTGTTCCTGCAATAATCGCCTTGACCGCAGCTATGGTGGCTCTGACCGTAGCTTTTGTTGCTTCAGCGGTTGCCTTTGCGGTGGCTTTTGCCGCCTGTGCTGCCTTTTGGGCAGTTTTCGCAGAAGCCTTTGCCGCTGCCTGTGCCGTTTTTACCGAGGTGTCCGTCGTTTTAATCGCCGCCTTAGAAGTTGCCTGTGCGGTTTTAATTCCCTTTTCGGTAGTCTTGACTGTTCCCTTAGCAGTTGTTTTCACCGCTTTTTCTGCATTTCGGGCTGTGGTCTTAATCATTTTTTGCCCCTGCTGTCGGGTCTTTATCAACTGCGATTTTGCTGTCTGGGAAACATCGGGGGCAGAGGAACGGCTTGCAGCCCCGTGACGGATCTGCAAACCGTGTTGTTCTGACATATTCTGTGCTGCTTTCTGCTCTGCGGCTTTGACAGCCCGACTTTGCTTGAAATCGGTTATTTTATCTTTTGCCTTACCGATATTCTCCTGCGTTGTCTTGACTGCCTTTTGCCCCTGCTTATTGAACTGGTGGATACTTTCGTCCTTTACACGGTCTGCCGCATAAGAAATCCTGTCCGCAGCATATTCTGTGGCAGAGTTTTCATCAGCGTAATATCCCTGTTCCGCTTTTTCCTTTATCCCCACATAGGCAGACTTCATACGCTCACTGGCTATGGCGGCTTTATCTATGGTCTTTATCGTACCTTTGACCGCATCTCTGGTCTTTATATCAGCCATAGAAAACCTCCTTTCCCAGAGGATTTGCGTTCAAATCAGCCGACCTTTTTTGCCACTACAACGAGCCTGCCGTTCTGTGCGGAGTATTCGCAGGTGGAAAGGGTAATGAGCCTGTCGCCGTATTCAGCGGTCACACCTGTATCATACAAAGCAAGCTCCTTGCACTTCCCGACATAGGAATTAAAATCTTCCTCATTCTCCGCATCAACAAAGTCGTAGTATCGGAAGCCCTCAGAGCTGTACGCCACAGTCTTAAATACGGCGACGATTTCATACTCTGCCTGCTCTGTGAGGGTATCAAACTGAATATTCTTGTGTTCCTCATAAAAGCTCTTGGACTTGTAATCCTCCAACGCTCCAAACATCTTGCCACCCTTGATGTGATGACCGTAGATAACCAGATTGTCACTTTCGGCAATATCACAATTCTCCTGCACATAAGGCGTTCCTAAATAGCTGTACTCTTTTTCAAAATTGTGCTTCAGATAAAAATTCGGATTGTTCCTGCTCTGCATCACAGGATAATTGATTGTTGTGCCGGCTATGGAAATCCAACCGACCATATCCTCATTCTGTAAATACAATTCCTGATACTTGGCAAGCACATCTTCTCCCTCGCTGACAGGGGTATCGTCTGGCACGGTTTCCTCCGTGGGAGTCTGCTCTACCATTTCGGCAATCTCCTCAAAGGCTTCCGTTTGTTCATCCACCTGTGCATAGTGATGATAAATACGGAAGCCGCAAAAAGCCGCCGTACCTAACAGGCACACGGCGGCGGTAACACAGATAATAGTTTTATAATTCTTCATAGGCTTTTCCTTTCTTATCTTGAAATTTCCGTCTGTTTTCTGGGAGCAGGAAGCTCCCTGCAATATTCGGGGTATCTGACCTTGATACCCTCCATAAAGTAGGGATCAAATTCACAGCAGAACAACTCCTCTGGCGTGAAATACCGTTCCCGCCCTTCCTCTGCATACCCGTTCCAAAGGTTAAAAGCAAGATGGCAGACCTTAACTGTTCCGCTTGTCTGCCAGCCGCCGTGCATACCCTCTGGCTCGATGCAGTCCTCCTTGAAATTGAACATCTGGTTAATGTTCGCCCTCGTTTCCGAAGCGATACCCATTACATAGAAAAATGCCCTGTGATAACAGTCGTTCACTCTGCATTTCATCATATTTTCCAGAAAGAAATCACGATGAGCCGTATCACGGAATTTAATATCAGCCATAAAAGACCTCCTTTCTTAGACCTCACCGAACTTGGTCGTCATCAGTTTGTAAAGCTCGGTATTGCGTGGGAACTTGTTTACAAACGGCACAAGGGAGCTGCCAACTTTGAGTAATCCCTGTCCTGCACCGACATTCGTGATATAGCTCATCTGAAGGTCGGAGATATTAAGGAGCTTGGCAAGCTCAAGCCTGTCCGTAGACGCTTGGTTAAGCATAATGATAAATTCACTGTTAGCAAGCATGATTAAATTTCTCTCTCATAAGCACACCTCCACTTCTTTAGCTTCATTATATTGGAAAGCAGGGGAAAGGACAAATCTGCAAAAAGGTACAAAAATAAGCGTACCACTATTTCTAATGATACGCCTATCCTCATTAAATCACTTCAAAATGCTTCAACGCATCCTTTATCGCTTCCACTTTCTCCGCTGTCGGATGCTTCCTCGACTGTTTCAATTCTTCTACCGCATTAGGAGCATCGTACATCGGCAAGCCTAAATCTCTCTTTACCTCTGCGATATATGCGGTATGTACCTTGAAGCCATATTTAGCTTCTATGTACTCCTTTATCATTTTGTAGGTCACTCGTTCTTTGGGCTTATATTCTTCGGCTCTTTTAGCGATATTATCAAGCGGAACTTTTCCCTCACCCTCGCCAAACTCAACTTTTACGTTGATATGTCCGTCTGGCTTTTTGTGGGAAAGCAGTACTACCGTCTCGACATGCGCTGTTCTGGGAAACAAATCAACCGGTGTAAGCTTTTGCACGCAATAGCCTTTTTCTCCGAAAAGCTTGATGTCCCTTGCAAGCGTCGCGCAGTCGCACGAAACATATACAACTCTTTTCGGGTCAAAATTGCTTATCGTGTCGATAAGCTCGGCGGTGAGTCCCTTTCTAGGCGGGTCAACTATGATAACATCGGGAGTTTCACCGCGATGCTTAAGCTCCTCTGCCGCTTTTGCCGCGTCGCCGCAGATAAATTCTGCGTTTGTGATTCCGTTGTTTTTGGCGTTTTCGCGCGCGTTTTCTATCGCTTGCGGTATTATTTCAACGCCTATAAGCTTGCGTGCGTTTTTTGCCATACTCAGACCGATAGTGCCTGTTCCGCAGTAGAGGTCTAAAAGAATTTCATCTCCGCTCAGTGCGGCGTACTCGGCGGCTATTTCGTAAAGCCGCTGTGCCTGTGTGCGGTTGACCTGGTAAAACGAAAGGGGAGAGAGGTTGAATTTTAGTCCGCACAGTGTATCAGTTATATATTCGTCACCGAAAACGGTGCGGCACCTGTCGCCCAATATTACATTGGTTTTATCACGGTTTATGTTTATAATAAGGCTCTTGAAGTTGTCAATCTCGTCTTTTAACATCTCGGCAAGCTGTCTTTCGCCCTCTGCTTTTTCGCCGTTTAATACAAGACAAACCATCACATCTCCGCTTGCTTCGCCATATCTTATATAAAGGTGGCGCAACAGTCCCCTGTGAGTAAGCTCGTTGTAAACACTCGGCTTGAAAATATCGCACCATTTTCTAAATACATCGCAAACCTTTGCGAATATCGGCGGCTGAAGCAGACAGCTTTTGCTGTCTATTATTCTGTGACTGTGAAATGCATAAAACCCGGCGATATAATTTCCGTCTCGGTCTGTGCCTATCGGAAGCTGAGCCTTATTGCGGTAGCCGTTACAGTCAGGCGCGCCGACTATATTCCCGACAATTTCCCCGTCAAGTCCGCCTATTCTCGTTACAGCGTCAAGCACCTTCTGCCGTTTTATTTTAAGCTCCTCGCCGTAGTCTATATGGCGGTAGGTGCAGCCTCCGCAGGAGCCCGACACGGGGCAATCGGGCGTGATTCGTGCTTCCGACGGTGTGATTATGCTCTCGATTTTGCCGATTGCGTAGTTCTTTGATGTTTTTATTATCCTTACATCAAGCACATCGCCTATTGCCGAGGCTGCAACGAATATTGCAATTCCCTCATACCTGCCTACTCCGCTGCCCTGCGATGTCATTCCCGTTATTTCAAGCCTTATAATATCGTTTTTCTTAAGCTTCAAGGTTCAGTACCGTCCTTTGTTGTGTTATCAATATAATATATCATTTGGGCACTTTTATCAACAATTTACGGCATTAAATTGTCTGAATTATCGGCTAAATAAATAAATCGGATAAAATTTCCAAAACGTATTTATTTTTTTGCACTTTGGATATATAATAAGATAATAACATTATTGGGATTGGGAAGTGTATTTCTTGAGAATAGAAAATCATGATATTGACAGAGATATTTTAAATAAAATTAAAAATGTTCATTTTATCGGCATAGGCGGCTCGGGTATGTGTCCGCTTGCAGAAATTCTGCACGCCGAGGGTTATAATATAACAGGCTCCGATATAAGCGAGGGCGACACTCTTGACCGTATCAAGGGCTACGGCATTAAGGTGTTTATGGGTCATAAGGCTGAAAATGTGGACGGCGCAGAGCTTGTTGTATATACCTCTGCCGTTAAGGCTGATAACCCTGAGCTCGTTGCAGCCGCAGAAAAGGGAATACCTGTTGCGGAGCGCTGTGTAATGCTCGGTCTTATTGCTGACAGATATAAAAGGTCGGTTGCCGTTTCGGGTACGCACGGTAAGACAACAACCACAGGTATGCTTACTCAGGTGCTTGTGGGCAGCGGCTACGAGCCGTCAGCCGTTATCGGAGGAAAGCTGCCGTATATCGGCGGCAACGGCAGAGTAGGCAGCTCGGATATAATGGTGTGCGAGGCTTGCGAGTATGTTGACTCGTTTCTGGAGCTTCACCCTGCTATTTCAATTATTCTGAATGTTGACGCTGACCACCTCGATTACTTTAAAAATCTTGACGGTATAAAGCGTTCGTTCACAAAATTTGCTTCCCAGACATCACAGCTTCTTGTTGTCAACGGCGATGACGAGAACAGCCGTGATGTTGTCAAGGACATTGATACTCCGAAGCTTTACTTCGGCTTTGATAATAAGAACGATTATTATGCCGAGAATATAAAAACTCTTCCGGGAGCGAAACAAAGCTTTGACCTTATGCATAAGGGCGAAAGGCTTGCCTCGGTTAATTTAAGCGTTCCGGGCAGGCACAATGTTTTAAATGCGCTCGCCTGTGCCGCTGTCGCCCATTATCTCGGTGATGACGGCGATAAAATAGCTGAAAATCTTGAAAAGTTCAAGGGCGTTCACCGCCGCTTTGAGGTGCTTGGCAAGAAGTGCGGAATAACCGTCGCCGATGATTTTGCACATCACCCGACCGAGCTTACAGCAACCCTGAGCGCCGCTATGGATATGGGCTTTAATACAGTCTGGGCTGTGTTCCAGCCGCACACATATTCAAGAACGGCAATGCTTCTTGATGATTTTGCAAAGGCTCTGTCTATCCCCGATAATGCTGTTTTGTCGGAAATTCTGCCGGTGCGTGAAACCAATACCTACAATATCTACTCAAAGGACCTTGCGGACAAGATTGACGGCTGCGTTTGGTTTGAAACCTTTGAGGAAATCACGGACTATGTCTGCGAAAATGCAAAGGATGGCGACCTTATCATTACGTTGGGCGGCGGTAATGTGTATATGTGCGCCAATATGATATACAAAAAGCTTTCCGATATGGAGGGCTGAATGATTACGGCGACGGGGCTGTTGTAATACGGCTTTGCCGCCGTTGCTTTTTTACAAAGGAGATGTTTTTTATGGCAAATGTAAAGGCATTCAGAGGTGTACGCTTCAACACTGAAAAAGCAGGAAAAATTGAACAGCTTGTTTGTCCGCCTTATGATGTCATAAGCGAAGAGCAAAGACAAGCCTATGTTGATACAAACGAAAATAATATAATTAGACTTGAGCTGCCGACGGGCGGCAATCCGTATGCTAACGCCGCCAAGCTCTATGAAAAAATGAAGTCTGACGGCGTTTTGATGCGTGAGCAGGAGGACGCCCTTTATATATATGAAGAAGTATTTGAACTGCTTGGCAAAAAATACTCGGTCAAGGGTGTTATCGCCGCCGTGAAGCTGGAGGAGTTTGAAAAGGGTATAATACTGCCGCACGAGTACACTCTTTCGGAAGCGAAGGAGGACAGAATGGAGCTTATGAAAGCGACAAATTGCAATTTCAGTCAGATTTATTCGCTGTATGTGGACAGCGAGCATAAGACGGCAAAAAAGCTCGATTTTCTGTCAATCAGAGAGCCTGATGTTTCTCTCACTGACAGTGAGGGCGTTACTCACAGAATGTGGATTTTAAGGGATAAGTCGCAGATAAACTTAATCTGCTCGGATTTTGACGACAGAAAGCTCTATATAGCCGACGGTCACCACCGCTATGAAACCGCGCTTGCATACAGGAATTATTGCCGTGAAAACGGACTCTCCAAGGAGGGAGATGCTGTCGACTGTCAGATGATGATGCTTGTCGATATGGAAAATCCGGGTCTTGTTGTTCTTCCTACTCACCGTCTTGTAAGAAATCTTCAGGTGTTCAACAAAAGAACAGTTAAGAATCTGCTTGAAAAATGCGAGAATTACTTTGATATAAGTAATATTGATGATATAAATACGGTTGACGATATACTTTCAGAGCAATACAACAGCGGAAAAACCGCATTTGTATTTTACTGCGGCGGCACGGGCTGTTATCTGCTGAGCCTTAAGGACAGGAAAGTAATGAAAAATATCCTGCCTGATATGAGCGAAGCCTCCCGAGAGCTTGACGTTACCGTACTGCACAGCCTGATTCTTGAAAGAATATTCGGCATTAATAAGGAGAATATGGCGAAGCAGACAAATCTCTCATATACCAAGAAAACGCAGGAGGCGATTGAGAGTGTTCAGACAGGAAAAAGCTGTTGTGCGTTCATAATGAACCCGACAAGGGTTACACAGATAAGAGATGTAGCCTCGGCAGGCGAGAAAATGCCGCAGAAATCGACCTATTTCTACCCGAAGCTTATCACGGGTCTTGTTATGAATGAGCTGACGGACTAATTTTACAAAAATATTTGTAATTTTCCTGATAAAATGTTATGATAGTGTTACATTGTCAGATGCATAATTGATAATTTGGTGTGTTTTTTCGGGAGGTGACAGCGTGACGGGAATTGAAGCCTTGATTCCGGCTGAATTATTATCGCTTATGGCGGAAAACAGAGTGCCTCACGCCGTTGCGCTTGAGTCCTCGGATAAAGCGGCACTCAGCGAATGTGCGCTGTATCTTGCGCAGTGGGCGGTGTGCAAATCGGGTAAAAGACCGTGCGGTGAATGTGCTGCTTGCAAAAAGCTGAAAAGCGGCAACCACCCCGATGTTTACACCGCTAAGACCGAGGGCAAGAAAAACGCCGTTAAAATTTCGGAAATACGCAATATCTGCGCTGATTCGGTGCTTATGCCGAACGAGAGCGACTGCAAGGTGTATATTATACCCGAAGCCGACAAAATGGAGCCGTCACCGCAAAACGCCTTTTTGAAGCTTATGGAGGAGCCGCCGCAGCCTATGCTTTTTATACTCCTGTGTGAAAACACTCAGGGACTGCTTCAGACTATCCGCTCGCGGTGCAGCGTGTTTAAGCTTAAAGCAGAGGGCGGCAAAAGCGAACAGGCGCAGAGTCTGGCTGAGGATATAGCAAAGGCACTGTGCCAAAGCAAGGAGATAAAGCTTGTTTATGCCTGTGCTGCTCTTAACGACAGACAATCGGCGCTTGACGCTCTTAACGCTTTAAGCGAGCTTGTCAGGGCGGCAACCGCTTACGGAATTACGGGTACGCTGGGCGGTGAAAACCCTCTAATCAGGGAGCTTTCAATGAACGTGAAGCGGAGAGGTCTTATAAATATGCAGCAGAGCATATCAACAGCGGCGGAGCAGATAAGGAAAAATGTTGGTTTGTCGCTTGTCGGCGCTGTACTGGCTGTTAATTTAAGGTACAACAAATATATGTGATAAGGGATTTGGAGGACAAAATGTCAGAGGTCATTGGAGTTAGATTCAAAGAGGTCGGGAAAATTTATTATTTTAATCCGAATGAAGAAAAATTTGACGAATACGACAGAGTAATAGTTGAAACCGCAAGGGGAATAGAATGCGGCTTGGTTGCAATGCCGAACCGTGAAATAGACGATGAAAAAATCATTCACCCGCTTAAGCCTGTTATCCGCCGCGCAACTGCGGAGGATTTAAAGGTTGTTGAGCAGAACAAGGAAAAGGAAAAGCGCGCCTTTAAGATTTGCGAGGAAAAAATAGCGAAGCACGGTCTTGAAATGAAGCTTGTAGATACAGAATACACCTTTGACGGCAGTAAGGTTATGTTCTATTTCACAGCTGACGGCAGGGTTGACTTCCGTGCGCTTGTAAAGGATTTGGCGTCCGTATTCCGCACAAGAATAGAGCTGAGGCAAATCGGTGTGCGTGACGAGGCTAAAATGCTCGGCGGCTTAGGCGTATGCGGCAGACCGTTTTGCTGTTCAAGCTATCTGGGCGAGTTCCAGCCTGTGTCGATAAAAATGGCAAAGGAGCAGGGACTTTCGCTCAGTCCCGTTAAAATCTCAGGCACCTGCGGCAGACTTATGTGCTGTCTTAAATACGAGCAGGAGGCATACCTTGATTTGCTTAAGAGAACGCCGAAGATAGGAGCTATTGTCAATACTCCCGACGGAAAGGGAGAGGTTATTGACGTGAACCTGATTACGGGCACTCTGAGAGTAAGAATGGACCGTTTTCCTGAAGCCGCACCGCATACCTTTAAGGTGAAAGAGGTCAAACTCGTTAAGGACGGCTCAATCCGCCTTGACAAAAAGGAGATTCAGGAGCTTAAGGGTCTTGAGGACAAATAAAGCGGAGCAAGCTCCGCAGAGTTGAGAGTGGAGAGTGAAGAGTGGAGGGTGTTGAGAGTGGACAGAATTTGTGAAACGAGTTTTTCTTAATTCAAAGAGCCGCTTGCGGCGACAACCTTAATTCTTCATTTTTCATTATTCATTATTCATTATTCATTGCGGAGCTTCTTTACTGCCAGACAAAAGCTGACATTTTCAAATGCGTGCATACGGTGACGGCGGTTTGATATATTGTACTTCATAAAATACCGCTCCTCTATTTCCTGCGGCGTTATATGCTCATAAATCAAAAAGCCGTGTTCCGAGAGTATGCTTTCAATTTCTCCGTATGTGTAGCAGGCGAGCATTTCTTCATTTGCACCCTTGGCAAGCTGTTCCTGCTTTTTTCAAAGCCTTTGTTTTGTTCAAGAGCATAGCTTAAGCTGTCCTTTGCCAAATCGGCGGCGATATAGTGAACGTTATCGGGTGTTTCAATTTCGGCACAGCACAGCCGTTTTTGCTTATCGTTTATAGTTGCATTTCTGTCAAGCTCAAAAATCTGAAGCAGCTTTCCCCATTCAGGCTGACGGTAGGCAAAGGTATCGTAGCCTGCGCCCAAAATCAGATATTGGCGCGCGCCTATGAGTACGGCGGTCTTAAGCGAGCTTTCGGCAAACGCTGAGCGGCTTAATACGGTGGGGCAGAGCTGATTGTCTGCTATCCACATTAAGGCTTCCTTGTCGCTTCCGCTAAAGTTCGGGTTGAAAAAGCCTATGCCGTCTGTCATACTCTTTGATATTTGACGGTACTCGTCATCGGGGAATAACAGCCGTGCGATTTTGTCGTCAAATATTTTGACTGCTTTTGTTTGTGAATGATACGCTCTTGCGAATGCGCTGATAAGAGCGGTCATACTGTTTTCTTTCATAAAAAAATCACCTCGTATACTTAATACACCCGAAATGATAAAATTACAAGACTTGAAATTTTGTCGATTTTGTGGTATAGTAAGTACGAAAAATAAAGAAAAATTTTGTCTATTGCTGAGGTTTTGTTGCCTCAGCTTTTTTTATATTGACAAAATATGGAATGTCATATCTTGACAAAATATGGAATGTCATATAGAATAAATATTGCGGTATTTGTAAAAAATGAGGAGGTAATTTTTTGAAAAAGGTTATCAGGTTAGTTGCTGTTTCTATGGTGTTGATTCTTGCGGCCATCGGTTTTGCAGGCTGCGGTTCGTCACAGACAGCTTCATCAAGCAAAATGTTCAGCAATCTGCAGGCATATTTAGAATATCCGAACACACAGAAATCCCTTGAAAACGCTATGAGCTCACTCCCGAGCACATTGGAATTCGATTGCTATGCTGAGGGCGACACACTTGTTTATGAGTATAAGTATACGTCACTTATCCCTGAAAGCGCTTTAGAGATGACAAAAAAAGCGATTGAGGACAGTGCTTCATCTTTGAAATCAGCGCAGAAAATAGTTTTTACTGAAATTCTTGAGTATGTTGATGTTGAAAACCCGATTGTTTGTTATAGATATTTAAACTCAGACGGTGCTCTCATCGCCGAAATTAAATTTGATAAGTCGGTTCTTGACGAATAATTCAATTCAGATATAATAATACAAACCGCAAAAGCCACTGCGAAAGCTTATAGTTAAGCTGATTCGCAGTGGCTTTTTCAGCATAACGCAAACCCGACAGGATGAATAACGTGGTCTGCTATCGGGTCGAAGCCTGACAGACGCTTGTTTTCAAGCGCGATTGCAGGCTGAACGGCAAAGCTGCCGAATCGCCGCTTCAGCTTGTCGGTTGCAATGTCAAGCTGTTCCAGTCTGCGCTTGTCGCCGCCCTCAAATATATTGAGCTGCACGCCGTCACATTCGGGAATCAAGCCGCTTACCGCAACACCCAGACTTCTGACTGCTCTGCCAAAGCTGTATGAATTCTGAAACAGCATAAGTGCCGTTTCAAAAATATCCCTTGTTATATTTGTAGGCGTAAGCAGCTTGTGCTGTACCTCAAAGGATGAAAGAGCGGTGTCACGCACGTTTATGCTGACAACGCCGCAGCGCAGGTTTTGTTCCCGTAAGCGGCGTGAAACGCTGTCGCACAGTGTGCTGAACACGATTTTTATCTCGTTTATATTTTTTAAATCACGCACGGCGGTTGTTGAATTGCCTATTGATTTGACGTTTCTGTTCTCGTAATATTTGCTGACAGGCGAGCTGTCAAGACCCAGAGCGTAGCTGTGCAGCCGTTCGCCCCAGATACCGAGCATTTGCTTAAGAACACGCCTGTCGGCTTTTGCAAGATCGCCTATTGTGCTTATCCCGAGCTGAGAAAGCTTGCGTGTTGTGGCGCGCCCGACGTACAAAAGGTCATTTACCGGCAGAGGGTAGAGGATATTCTTGAAATTGTCACGGCTTATCACAGTGATTGCGTCAGGCTTTTTATAGTCACTGCCGAGCTTTGCGAAAATTTTGTTGAAGCTCACGCCTATGCTGACGGTTATGCCAAGCTCTTTTTTTACACGACTGTTTATTTCCCGGGCAATTTTTTCTCCGTCGCCGAACAGAAAGCGACTGCCCGTTACATCAAGCCAAGCCTCGTCTATACCGAACGATTCTACATTGTCGGTGTAGTCGAGGTATATTTTTTTTACACGCCTTGAAAAATCAAGGTATGTGCCAAAGCTTGCCTTTACAAGAACAAGGTGAGGGCATTTTTGCTTTGCCTGCCATATTGCCTCGCCTGTTTTTACTTTGAATTTTTTAGCAATCTCATTTTTAGTGAGTATTATTCCGTGCCGCTGTTCAATATCGCCGCATACGGCAACAGGCTTGTCGCGAAGCTCCGGGTGCAGGGCGCACTCAACCGAAGCATAAAAGGAATTGCAGTCGCTGTGAAGTATAATTCGATCCATAAAAATCACCTGAAAGAACAAATGTTTGCTATGGATATATAATAGAACAACTGTTCGCAAATGTCAAGCGTTATTTATTTCCTCGGAAATATTTTACTTCTCAAGCTCAATTTCAACCTGAACGTTTACTCTTGACAGCACAACCGACTGCTTTGAATTTTCAAGAGCCTTATAAAAGCCGTAATCGTCCTTGTAGAGGGTGCGCTCAAGGTTAAAAACATCGAGCTTTTTTTTCTTGAGCAGTGTGTCGAGCGTGTCCTCACACACCGATTTTATCCGTGACTTGATTTTTGCTTCAAGCCTTCCGTTGCTTTTTGCACCGTATGCGGCGGTATGAGCGTTTACCGATATATTGAATACAAGTGCTTCATTTGTGCTTGCGCTTATATTGCTCTTGCAGTAGGAGAGAGAATAGTTTATATTGCCGCCCTCGTCAGACGGAAAAATATCCCACACGCTTTTTGCGTCACCGCACAACAGCAGTACCGCCATACACTGCTCGCTGTCGAGCACGGCACCCTTTTTATCTCCGTCAAATGCGGCGGCGCCCTTTAATACGGCATGCTTATTTTCAATATCAACCAAGGCTGTGACTGCGCTTTTTTTACCTGAGATTAAATCTGCGTAAATCTCGTTGAGCGTACAGGAAATCGTTTTGCCCGTTGAGCTTTCCGTGTCGGCAAAGTCCTGCATAAGCCGCACGCTCATATTGTCGGCACGCATAATTTTATCCGCCGCATTTTCGGAGCAGAATATGTTTATATTCGGGTGAAACTCGTAGTAATCGGTGAAAAACTCAAGCGGCTCGGCTATGCCGTTTTTAATCAATTCTCCGCCGAGGACAATAAAGCTGCACTGACCGTAAAGCGGCTCACGCCCTGTTTTGTTTGCGGTGTCTGTCAGAGCGGCAAGCACGCTTGAGCCGCTTCCCTCAACGAAAGACGATTTTACATCAGCCTCGCCGACAGGGTTTGCCGTATCCATATACATAACGGTGACCTTGTAGTCTGTTTTGTCAAGGTCAATGCCGATTCCCTGAACTATCAGCCGCTTGTCGAGGTTGTTTTCTATCGGTGAACAGCCGCTTATTGACAGAATGAATATCAAGCCTAAGCAGAGAGCGAGAAAACGCTTCATTTGCCGAGCCTCCTTTTGAGAATAAGTGCAAACGGCAGTACAAGACAGCAGAATATGGTTGCAAAAAGCAATAAACCGGGATTCAGCACAAGGCTGCGTATTGCCGTGTTGAACGGAACTGCAACGGCTGTAATTAAAGCTGCAACACCGAAAACAGGAGCGGCAAGCTTTGAAGGCTTTTTGCCGAAAGCGTATCTTATGCATACGGACAGCACCCAGAGCAAAAGCGTGAGCCGCACGAAAACACCGGCAGTCCATACGGCGAGAAAGATTGAATCGAGCCGCTGTAAAACGCCGAAGGACGATAGCCTTGCCCAGGAATAAACGGGGAAGGGCTGAGAGAGTGCATAGTCGCCGAGTATTGATGTGATAAACAGCGACAGAAAAATAACGCAGGCAAACAACACAAACAGCCACAGCACAGTCGGCTTTTTAACACTGCCCTTGATGTGCGGGTATATAAAAAGAATCGCAGGTATGCAGCTTTGCTCGCCAACCATAATAACGGCGTTGTCGATTATATCCGCCACTTTGTAAGAGCCGACAGGCGGCAGGTTCAGCATATCGCTTTTCGGGATAAGCGACAGGCACAAAAGTACAAACGCAGACGCAACCGCAAACAGTATCAGTGCGCCGCATCTTGCGATAGCCTCAATACCCTTGTATGAGGCATAAACGGCTGCCGCAGCCATTAAAATCGGCACAAGAATAACAGAGATTCTCATACCCGAGGTTTCCTCACGCAAAACCGTGAACATCGACATTGTTACGCACACGGAATAGAAAAAGTAAATCGCATATATACCCGACACAGCTCTGCCTGCTCCGCTTTGTAATTCAGCCGTGCCGTCCTTGCCGAGGTACAGCACAGGAATTGACAGCAGTATTGATGCAATCAAAGCAATAGCCGCCGATAAAGCCGCGCTGCCTATATTGCCGCCGAAAGCGCCGCAGGCAACGCTCAGTACACCTCGGCTTAACAGCAAAAGGCAAAAAAGCTGTGAGGATGATATTTTATTTCTGCTGCCCACATTATTCCTCCTCGTTGTCAGCCTCGCTGCCCCTTTGATTCTGCACAAGGCTCTGCTTTTTTGCAAGCACACGCCAGCCTGCTCTTATCACCGTGTCACGCATACCGAAAAACGAAAACGGCGACAGCGGCGACGTATACGGCACGCCGAAGCTCTTTTTGGCGCACATATTTACAAGCACGGCACAAAACAGCAGAGTAATTCCGTATAGTCCACCTACTCCGCCCACGATGATGAACGATATTCTCAGAACAGCAACGGCGGGGTAGAGGTCGGGTATAACGTATGACGAAATAGCGGTTATCGCAACAACCATCAGTGTCGGCGCACCGATAAGACCCGAGCTTACCGCAGTTTCGCCCAATACGAGCGCACCGACTATGCTTACTGCGTGTCCCAGCGGTCTGGGCAGGCGGAGTCCTGCCTCGCGCATAATTTCATATATAAAATGTATTATCAGAACCTCGGTGAATACCGAAAACGGCGTTTGCGCAACAGAGGCGGCAACCTTGTTGAGTATTCCCTGCGGGAAAAGCTCGGGATTGTAGCCTGCAACTGCAACATACATTCCGGGGGTGAAAACGGCAACGAAAAACGCAATGTATTTCAGAAGCCTTGTAAGCGAAGCAAAGTAGGCACGGTTTGAGTAATCGTCAAGCGTTTGAAAATTCTCGACAAAAAGATACGGTACAATAAGCACGCTCGGCGTTCCGTCTATCAGAACGGCGATTCTGCCCTCGCTTATCTTGCCGCACACCGTGTCTGGACGTTCGGTTACGCCAACGCCCGAGAACAGCGACAAATCGCCCTGTCTTTCCAGAAACGGAACAAGATAGCCTGCGGCAAGTACATTTTTGAGAGGTATGGCTTCAAGCCGCCGTTTAAGCTCCTTTAATATTCCCTTTGACACTGCGGAGTCTAAATAGCAAAGCGCAATATCTGTCTTGACGTCAGTGCCTATCTGCATTGTTTCAAAGCGTAAATCGGGCGTTTTCAGCCTGCGGCGTACAAGCGTCATATTGATTCTCAGCGGCTCGGAAAAGCCCTCGCGCGAGCCTCTCTGCACAACATCCGTTTCGCTCTCGCTTATGCTTCGAAAGCTGAAGCCCTGAACACCGATAGCCAGCGCAATGTCGCAGCCGTCAGCCAGAAACAGCGTAAAGCCTGACATAACAAGCGAAAACGCCTGTGCAAAGTCTATCACCCTGACGATTTCGGAAGCAGACAACACTCGGCTTTCAATAAGATTGATTTTGTTTTCGCTGTATTTCTTAAAGTCAAATTCCATAATAGGGTTGGTTATCGACAGGGCGATGCTCTCTTTATTTGACATTCCCTCCATTGTTATAACCGCCGAATGAGTGCCGTCACTCAGTATAAGCTGTCTTACGGTGAAGTCTGCACTGCCGCCGAACCGACCTTTCATATATGAAAGATTTTTCTCAAGCTCACAGTAGAGTAATGGCTCACAGCGGCTTTGAACGCTTTGTTGTTCCTGCTTTTTATTAAGTATAAAATCAAAAAATCCCATAACGCACCTCGCTTGTACTTAACATTTGCCGAAAATGCTGTTATATGTATAATACCCCGATCGGAGAGTAAAATATTTGCGTAATATTTTTGGCTTGCGGCGACAACCAATTCTCTTCTCTTTTCTCTCTTCTCTATTCTCTATTCACTGCGGCGCAGTCGGCTGTCTACTAATTTTCCATTTAGGAGGTTTATCGTCTTGGCTATTTCAATTATAAGAACCGTAATTTTATATGCCGTAATTATTATTGCGGTAAGGCTTATGGGTAAGCGGCAGATAGGCGAGATGCAGACCTCTGAGCTTGTTGTCACCCTGTTAATATCCGATATTGCTTCACTTCCGATGCAGAACACCGACCAGTCGCTCCTCAGCGGCTTTGTTCCGATACTGATACTCGTTATATGCGAGATAGTGCTGTCGGTGTTTATGATGAAAAGGGCAAGATTCCGCCGCCTTGTATGCGGTATGCCGCAGATAATTATCAAGAACGGTGAAATTGACCAAACGCAGATGAAAAAGCTCAGGATGAGTACGGAGGATTTGTGCGAACAGCTCAGACAGGCAGGCTGCTTCAAGCTGTCGCAGGTTGAATATGCGATAATTGAAACGAACGGAAAATTGAGCATACTCAAGAAGCCTGAGGAGGAGCAGCCGTCCTGCTCTCAGCTGAATATAGAGCCTGAGAGATGTAATGTTGAAACCGTTGTGATAAGCGACGGCGAGCTTTCAACACATT
>DKZT01000003.1:0-583 GCA_002493755.1 Ruminococcaceae bacterium UBA7067 | reverse complement strand
GCGACGGCGAGCTTTCAACACATTCAATTCAGATATGCGGCACCAGCGATAAGAAAATCAGAGCCATTCTTGAAGCCGAGAACACAAAGCTTGAGGACGTATTTATTATGACGATAGGCAAATGCGGCGAATATAAAATAATAAAAAGGGAGTGCGAAAATTGAAAAGGCTGTGGCTTGCTCTTGTATGCTTTATCATAGCGGCGTCACTTTGCACATTTGAAATAATATACGCAACAAGCTCGGCAAATGAGCTTAATAAGCTTGTGTCGCAGGCAAGAGAGGAGTTTGACAGCGGAAAGGGTGAATCCGGCAAGGCGGCACACATTCTTGACAGGGCGTGTAAGCTCTGGGAGGAGCGTGAGCAGGTGATGAATATGTTTTTGTATCACGACAGCGTCGAGAGGGTCGGCGTTGGCATAAAGTGCGCAAAAAGCCTTGTTGCTTCGGAAAAGGAAGAAGCGGATTCACAGATGATTGAAATACTGGGTCTGCTTGAAACAATAAAAAAATCAGAGCAGCCAACAATAGAAAATATCTTTTAATACGTCTAAAATATATATTAATATATCAATTATGAAACT
>DKZT01000057.1:575-5962 GCA_002493755.1 Ruminococcaceae bacterium UBA7067 | reverse complement strand
TTATTTATTATTGTAGGAGGTGATCCTATGAGCAAAGAGAAAGGCGGTATCAGCGTATTTCAGAAATACCTGACTGTATGGGTTATTCTTTGTATGGCTGCGGGTATTCTGATCGGAAAGTTCCTACCCCAAATTCCCGACTTCCTAAACCGTTTTGAGTATGCCAAAGTTTCTATCCCTATGGCAATTTTAATCTGGTTGATGATTTATCCTATGATGATGAAAGTGGACTTCAAAAGCATTAAAAATGTCGGGAAAAATCCGAAAGGGTTATTTGTAACTTGGGTTACAAATTGGCTGATAAAGCCTTTCACAATGTACGGAATTGCCAGCCTGTTTTTCTTTGTAATCTTCAAGGCGTTTATTACGCCTGACCTTGCAACCGAATATCTCGCTGGGGCAGTTTTGCTCGGCGCTGCACCTTGTACTGCTATGGTGTTTGTTTGGAGCAGTCTTACAAAAGGTGATCCGGCTTACACCGTAGTACAGGTTGCAACGAATGACCTAATTATCCTTGTGGCCTTTGTTCCGATTGTCAAATTCTTACTTGGTGTTTCAAATGTATCAGTACCGTGGGACACATTGATTTTGTCAGTTGTTCTGTTTGTAGTCATACCTCTTGCGGGTGGTCTGCTGACACGGTACTTTGTAACAAAGAAAAAGGGTAAGGATTATTTCGAGAACATCTTTATTAAGAAATTCGATGGGATAACAACAATCGGATTACTGTTGACGCTGGTTATGATTTTCTCATTTCAAGGAAATATCATCTTGGAAAATCCGCTGCATATCATTTTGATTGCTGTTCCGTTGATTTTACAGACATTCTTAATTTTTGCTATCGCTTATGTAGCTTGCAGAATTTTGAAATTACCCTATAAAATAGCGGCTCCCGCAGGAATGATCGGAGCTTCAAATTTCTTTGAACTTGCCGTTGCTGTTGCTATCGCCTTGTTCGGCACAACCTCTCCGGCAGCATTGGCTACCACAGTAGGCGTACTAACCGAAGTGCCTGTAATGCTGTTCCTTGTAAAAATCGCAAATGGCACGAAAGGATGGTTCAAAAATGGATAAGAAAAAAGTAGCCTTTATCTGCGTACACAATTCCTGCCGAAGTCAGATAGCGGAAGCACTCGGTAAACATTTTGCAGCGGATAAATATGATTTCTATTCTGCCGGAACGGAAACTAAACCGCAAATCAATCAAGACGCAGTACGGCTAATGAAACAGTTGTACGGCATTGATATGGAGCAAACACAGTACAGTAAGACTATCGATCAAATCCCAACGCCTGATATGGCTATTTCTATGGGTTGTGATGTCGGCTGTCCGTATATCGGCAGAGCTTTTGATGATAATTGGGGCTTACCTGATCCAACGGGACAGAGTGATGATGTATTTATTGAGGTCATTGAGCAAATAAAACACAATATTATAGATTTAGAGGTGATAGTATCGGACGAATAATAATTTTAGAGTTGACAGAGCGTGACAGTTCTGCATTTGAGGATATTATAGCTTTTTTGTCACGCCACCCTGATTTGAAAAAATGGGAACTCCGAGATGAACCGATATTATCATTCCCCGGTCTTGAAATTAATCTTGCCCGTAGAAAAATTACAAGCAATGGTCAAGATGTTTCATTAACAGCAAAGTAATACGATATTTTCTGTTTGTTGGTTGCAAACAAAGACCGTGTGCTGACCTACGACCAAATCTATGAAAAGGTGTGGGGTGATTTTTCTTCGGGTAGCGAACGGGAAACAATCGGTTTCCATGTCCGTAATCTCCGCAAAAAGCTATTTGATACCGACCAAGAGCCTAATTATCAAATAGAGAGTATTCGGGATGTTGGCTATCGGTTTCAGTATAATTAAAAAATGTCAAGCAGTAGTCTGTTTCATTGGACTGCTGCTTTTCTCATTTTACAGTAGATATTTCGAGCGATTTTTCAATGGCTTTCCATATTTTGAGTTGATATGACAGATTGCTTTCGCATATTGTCTTAACTTGCGATATTCCTCGGCGTAATCTCGGTTTTATCTCGGCGAAATCTCTTTTTCATACAGTATAATCCCTTTATCTACAAAACGGATAGGGGAAAATTGAAAGTGTCTGTCGGCATATCCCCTCAAAGGGGATATAATGAAACACAGAAAAAATGAACCGCCAAAAATACCGCCCGATAAAAAACCTAAATATCAATTTTTACATACCGCAATCTCTAAGGGGATTGCGGTATTTTTTTGTTCGACACCGTTTTGCCTATTCAGTCCATACAGGCTAATATATGGCAGTCCTCTACAAAATGACGCACCCGCTGTAAAGTGGGTGCGTTTCTTTTATGTCATAATATGCCGATTTTTGATATTCCATAGCGGGCGCAGTCCTCCAAATCAATCTGAAGCTCAAAAAATTCAGATTGATCGGAGGTAAACGACTATGGACGGGAAGCGTCCAAAACGCAGAAAAGACAAATATAATCCCTATACACTTACCGAAAAAGAGGACAAGCATTTTCTTTCTTTTCAGGACGGACAAGGTGTGTTACAGGAATTTCAGATAACAAGAGAATTGTTCGAGGCGTTAAACCATTTTGAGCTGGACGACCTTTCTGTTCTCAATGAATGGGACAGGCACTACGAACATTCGGAGCTTACCGAGGCTTCTCTATATGACCGGGCGGCAATGCTCCCGGAATCGGTCGAGGAAACTGTTTTTCGTAATTTGCGTTATGAAGCTCTGTATAAGGCTATGGAACAACTGCCTGAAACACAAAGACGACGGCTTGTGTTGTATTACTTTGCAGGGTTTACATACGCACAAATCGCAGATAAGGAGGGGTGCAAATATCAGACAGTACAGGAATCCATCTATGCTGCCCTGAAAAAATTAAAAAAACTTTTGAAATAGACCCTGTGTTATGAGCTTTTAGTGAGGAAACAGGTGGAGAGGTACGAAAACTCTCTGCCTGTTTTCCTCTTTTATGCGGTGAATGGGCTTGTCCTTTGACAATTAAATACCCATTCATCAAACACATTCCTATTGCTATTGTGAAAGCATAAGCCACATTAGCGGCTGCGCCACGATCTGCGGGAAATAAAGCAACGAGATTTCACCTGTATGTTTTTAGGTCTTTGGCTTTCACTTCCTGCAAGGAGCGATTAACAGTCGGCTATCAGTATCGGGCGGCTCCCGATATGGCGACGACAAGCAATAGGGACAATGATACTCCCGTCCAGCCACAGTCCGAGCGTGATAAGCGATATTTCGGTCGTGAAGCCGTCGCAGGCAATGGGGGCGGTCGCATGAGAACCATGTGAGGGTGAGATTCCCGTGGAGCTGGCAAGCCGTCAGCCGTTTGATGACTTCCCGCAGCAATCCGGGGTGTCGAGGACAAATAGGATTGTTTCTTTATACAAGGTCAAACGGCAGGACGGGTCTATTGAAACGGAGAATTGTTTATATCTTTCCGACCTTAATTCTGTTCTGCCCTTGACCTCTACATAGGCGGCTAACCGCCTAAATTTTCAAAGGAGGTCATAACACTATGAATCACACATATTTACGAGGCGATATGTATTACGCCGATTTAGGACACGGGATCGGCTCGGAACAAGAGGGCTACCGTCCCGTCGTTATCATTCAGAACAATGTCGGCAACAAGCACAGCCCTACGGTGATTATCGCTTCTATCACAAGCAAAAAGGACGCGAAGCCGAAATTACCTACCCACTACTACATTGACGCCGAAAACGGCTTGGAATTGCCCTCTATCGTTCTTTTAGAACAACTGCGAACCGTGGATAAACGCCGGTTGGGTGACTTTATCGGTCACTTGTCCGAAAAGCATATACACGGTATCAATCACGCTCTGGCAGTCAGTATCGGTCTGATCGAGAGTGTGCCGAAAAAGTTAATCCTTTGCCTTTGCAGCGCTTGTGCCGACAACTTCTACGGTACAGGCGCTTATTCTTTACGCAAGATTGACCCACAGCAGACCGTGAAAGACACCTGCACCTATTGTAATCAGAGAAAAGGATATGACTACGAGATTATCCCGAAGAACCGTTAAGGGGGCTGCCTATGGAATCACAGACAGCCTATAAAATGCTATTCACGGATTATCCTGATGTAGTCAATGTTGAGCAAATGTGTGAAATGCTCGGCGGTATCTGCGACAAAACCGCTTACAAACTCTTAAAGTCCGGCAAAATCAAGAGCTTTATCGTCGGCCGCCGTTATCGAATCCCGAAGCTCAACATTCTGGAATACTTGGAATTGATAGATAAATCTACTGCGTAAAACCTCGTTTGCACATTTGGCCTATGAGGTTCTTTCTGCTACAATATAGATGTCAATGGCAGATGAATCTACGCTGTACCACTCAAAGGAGGTTTTATTTTATGGTAGCAGGACATCTGCGAGAAAAAAACGGGTACTATCATATGGTACTGAACTATGTGGACGAATACGGCAAACGGCACACGCCGTCGAAGTCCACGGGTCTAACAGTAAAGGGAAACAAAAAGCGTGCCGAAAAAATGCTTTCTGAAGCTCGTGCCGCAAAAGAAGCTGAATTAGAGGCAAGAGCAATCGAACGAAGCACAGGCAAAGCCCCCGCAGGCACAATTCTTTTTACGGCATTTCTGCTCGACTGGCTGGATATGACGAAAAAGAATGTGGAGGAAACAACTTACGGAGCGTATTCTATGGCGATAAAAAGCAAAATCATTCCGTATTTTGAAGAACACCACCCCGGACTGGCTCTGTGCGAGGTCACACCAAAGCATATACAAGATTACTACACCTACGAATTGACTGTGCGGGGAGTTTCCGCAAACACAGTCATACACCGCCACGCCAATATCCGTAAAGCCTTACAGCACGCTTTCAAACTCGGTTTGATTGATACGAACCCAGCGGATCGCATTGAACGGCCGAAAAAAGAAAAGTTCGTCGGAAGCGTTTACGAAGAAGATGAGCTAAATCGTCTTTTTGAAATCGTCAAAGGCGACCCCATAGAGCTTGGCGTTATCCTCGGTGCATTTTACGGACTGCGCCGAAGTGAAGCGGTCGGCTTAAAGTGGGACGCGATTGATTTCAAGAAGAAAACAATCACCATTCGGCACACGGTTACACAGGCGACCATAGACGGCAAAAGCAAGATTATTCAAAAGGATCGGACAAAGACAAAAGCCAGCTACCGCAGCCTGCCGCTTGTACCGCCGTTCGAGGAATTATTGCACCGTCTGAAAGCAGAGCAGGAACTAAACCGAAAGCTGTGCGGAAAATCTTATTGCAGGAAATACACCGATTATATCTATGTAAACGAAATCGGTGAGCTTGTAAAGCCCGGCTATATCACACAGCATTTTCCGCTGAT
>DKZT01000057.1:0-255 GCA_002493755.1 Ruminococcaceae bacterium UBA7067 | reverse complement strand
GCAAGCCTTTTGTATGCAAACGGTGTAAGCCTGAAAGAAATTCAGGAGTGGTTAGGTCACAGCGATATTTCGACCACCTCAAATATTTACACGCATTTGAATTTCACCTCAAAGGTTGCGTCTGCAAACGCAATTTTAGGCGTATATCCCTCCGCTTAATGCTCAATGTCCCTCCAATGTCCCTCCTAAAATGAGCCTTAAAATGGCAAATTTGCTGATGTGCGAGGGACACTACATAAGAGTGCAGAGCATAAA
>DKZT01000031.1 GCA_002493755.1 Ruminococcaceae bacterium UBA7067 | reverse complement strand
GACAACCACAATTATGCATTATGCGTTCTGAATTCTGCATTAACTGAAAACTCAAAACTCAAAACTAACTTCTAATTTCAGATTAGTATAAAACGAAGGTTGGTTTGATATGAACGAAAATATAAGAGAAATGAGAGCATCGGACAAGACTGCGGTGCTTGAAATGATGCGTGATTTTTATTCCTCTCCTGCTGTTTTCACTAACGGCTCGGAGGAAATATTCAATCGGGATATAGATAACTGTATCGGCGATTGTCCGTTTGTCGAGGGTTATGTTTTTGACGGCGGCGATACGTTGAAGGGCTATGCGATGCTTGCAAAGAGCTATTCAACCGAGTTCGGCAGGGAGTGCATCTGGATAGAAGATGTATATATTAAACCCGAGTTCAGAGGAATGGGAATTGCAGGAAGCTTTTTGTCTTTTGTGCATCAGAAATACAGCGGCGCAATATTCCGACTTGAGGTTGAGGAAGATAACGAAGGCGCTGTAAGGCTTTATAAAAGCTACGGCTATGATTTTTTGCCGTATGCCGAGATGAAAAAATGAAAGGGGCGTAAGTAAGGCTATGAATGAGCTTGAAGCCGTAATTGCTGAGGTAAAAAAGGTTGTAAACGGCAAGGACAGGGAGATTGTTATTTCTCTGCTGACTATTCTGACGAACGGAAATATTTTGATTGAGGATATACCGGGTGTTGGCAAAACCACGATGGCGCTTGCGTTTTCAAGGGCAATGGGGTTAAGCTGCGGACGTGTGCAGTTTACGCCCGACACTATGCCGTCCGATATTACCGGCTTTGTGGTTTATGATAAGGAAAGCGGAAAGATGAGGTACAAAAAGGGCGCGGTGTTCTGTAACCTCTTTCTTGCAGACGAATTAAACCGCACCTCAAGCCGAACTCAGGCGGCGCTTCTGGAGGCAATGGAGGAAAGACAGGTGACTGTGGAGGGCAGAACATATCCGCTTGAAAAGCCGTTCACCGTTATAGCAACGCAAAACCCCGCAGGTGCATCGGGAACTCAGCTTTTGCCCGACTCTCAGGTTGACCGCTTCACCGTCAGGATTTCAATGGGTTACCCCGACAATGCCGCAGAGCTTAAAATGCTTTTAAACCGCTGTGCAGGCAATCCGCTTGATGATGTGAAATGTATTGTTACAAGGGAGCGTCTGCTTGAAATGCAGCAGCAGGTTAAAAGCGTGTTTATGCACGACAGCATTGCGGCTTATATTGTTGAGCTTATCTCAAAAACGAGGAACAGCCGCCTTATCCGCCGAGGGGCAAGCCCGAGAGCAACGCTCTCTCTTGCGGAAATGGCAAGGGCAAGCGCATTTTACGGTGGCCGTGATTATGTCACGCCGAGGGATATTGAAAATGTGTTTGTAAGCACGGTAAATCACCGTATTTTCTTAAACGCCGAAGCGGCGTCGCAGAGAAAAAGCGTTTACGATGTTTTAAGCGATATTTTACACAGCACTAAACAGCCGAGGATATAGTATGCTTAAAAATATATTGATTTATCTTTTTATACTTGCGGCGGCTTTTGCGTTCAGCATTGTGTATTATGCGTGGTTTTCGTGGTTTTTGCTGATTGCAATAATCTGTATTCCGCTTGTATCGCTTGTGTTGAGCCTGCCGTTTATGGTTCACACGGCGGTGAACGGTCTTGAGTGCTTTTGTGACGAAACGGCGGAGAATTTTCAGAGCGTTAATATCGGCGTTCGCTCTAAGAGCCGAAAAGCCGTTATATGTCCGTTTCTGAAAATTAAATTCAAGGCGCAAAACAAGTTTGCGTCAAAGAGAAAAAAGGTTGTGATGAAATACGGCGGCAGGGTCGGCAGCGGTGTTTCGGTTAGCTGCGTTGAGCTGACAAATCACTGCGGCTGTGTAAATATCAGCGCAGGTTATGCGAGAGTGTATGACTTTACAGGGATATTCTTTTTGCCCGTGAGGCTTAATTTCAGCGGAAATATTTTGGTAATGCCGCTGAGCGAAAGACCCGACTTACAGCCTGACAGTCAGAGCACAGCCGTACTCGGCTACAAGCCGAAGCCGGGCGGCGGCTTTTCGGATTATTATGAGCTTAGACCGTACCGAAGCGGCGACAGCCTTAAGAGCGTTCACTGGAAGCTTTCATCAAAGCTTGACGAGCTGATAGTAAGAGAGCCGAGCGAGGCTGTATACAGAAAGCTTGTGGTAAAGCCTGATATAACGGACAAACCCGAGGTGAACGATTATATCCTCGCAAGGTTTTTGTATGCCTGCCTTAAGCTTTGCGAGAGCGGTGCAGAGTTTTACGCGCTTGATTGCCGAAGCGGTGCTGTGATGAAAATTAAGAGCAAAAGCGATGTAAGGTGCTTTCTTGCCGCCTTGTATAATAGAAGCTTAAGCATAGCGGAAACAAGCCTTGACGGCGCTGTGTTCTATAATATCCTGCCTCTGAGCGAGGAGGTGAGCGAGCCGTGAATACAAAAAGCGTTTCAAATCGTATATTCGACTTGGTGTTGATTCTTGTTCTTGTTCCGTCCGTGCTTTGGTGCTTTGTAACCTCTTTTAATTTAAGTGCCGAAATCAATGCAGTTGTTATAGCTTCGGGAATTACGCTGATTCTCTCCTCGCTTGCGTTTACATTTATCAAAACAGCAAAGCTGGCTTTAGCCGTATGCAGTGCAATGGTTTTTCTCTGCCTAATGCTTTTTTATCTTGAAGCGGAAACTCTTACGGCACAGCTTGAATATGCCGTGAATTCAGCTTTCGATGATTTTTCAAAATATATCCCTGTGCCGCAGAGTATTACAATCAGTACTCAGAAAGCGGTTGACGCAACAGTGCTACTTAGTTTTATCGGCTGTATTCTGAGCATTATATTTACCTTTAGTGTTTTAAAGCTCAGAACAGCTCTGCCGATTGTGTTTATCTCGGTTTTGTTTGCCGCACCGTGCTTTATTCTTGTCAATACCTGCCCGAATATCGTTCCGCTGTTTATTTCCATAGCCGCACTTGCGGCATTGCTTATTGCTTCACAGCTTCACAAGCACGGCGGCAATTACAGTGCCGCAGTATCGGCGGCTTCCTTTGCCGTTGTTTTCGGAGTTTTATGCTCGGTGTATGTCGCTGTACCGCCCGAAAGCTTCAGGCGTGAGCCTTGGCAGGATAAGCTGTTGCTTGATTTGCGGCAGGCTGTCGGACTTAGCCTTCAGAATGGTGAAACACCGAACAACGGCGGCTCGGGCAATACCTTAGTTGATGAGGTTGACCTCGGCAATACGGGCGAAATCATGCAGACTCACGAGGTTGTTATGCAGGTGTATACGGATACTCCGCAGACGCTCTATCTGCGTGGAATGGCATACGCAAGCTATGAAAACAACAAGTGGTCAACGCTCACCGATGAGCAGTATATGTCTTGCCCAAGCTCAGGCTCGTGGAATCCCTTTTTCACCGATTCCCTGTCTGGCGGAGAGCTTGATATGAAGGTTGTTACCAAGAAAACCGAGGATATTATATACACGCCGTATTACCTCAGCCAAAAGCCGAGCGGTATATCTCGGTACGCTGATATGTATTTATATAATCAGGAGCGTAAAAAATCGTATAATCTCAGCTACCGAACTTATCCGATTGCCGCATACGACGGTGCGTACGCCGGACTTTTTTTAAACTATGACGAGATTTATGACCCAACCTATATAGAGTATTCCGCATTTGCGTATGAGAATTACACTCAGATTTCCGATGAGCTTTATGATGAACTGCGCTTTATAGGCAGAAGAAACGGTCTTGATGAACAGCGTGAGATGTATTTTGATGCCATATCAAGCTATTACGACGCCGAAAGCGGAGAGTACGATTACTCATATAATGAGGGAGTAGCCGAATTTGTCAGGGAGTTCGTATCCTCAAGAGCCTCATATTCGCTCAAGCCGTCTGATGTTCCGCAGGGAGAGGACATAGCAAGCTATCTGCTTAAGGACAACGGAATGAGTGATGCATACTGCGTTCACTTTGCAACAGCCGCCGCAATGCTCCTGCGAGCCTATGGCGTACCCTCTCGCTATGTGACAGGCTACTGCGTTAATGTTACAGGCAATGAACCCTATACAACAATCACAACCGACAATGCGCACGCCTGGGCGGAGTATTTTGTTGACGGAGTAGGCTGGGTGCCGCTTGAGGCAACACCGTCAGGCTTTTCGCCTGCCTCAGCATATGCCGACCCGATAGAGGAGGAAACAAAGCCGACCGATACTCAATCAGAAACTCAGCAGGAAACAATACAGTCTGCGCCGTCTGCAATCTATATTACAGCAGAGCCAACCGAGGATTATGGCGGAATAATTCTTAGCGTGATTATATCAGCCGTGCTTATTTTTGCTCTTGCCGTTACGATAAGATGCGTATTGATAAGGGCGATAAGGCGAAAACGCTTTAGCACAGGCGGCAGAAACAAACGAGCTGTTTATATATACCGCTATATTGAACGCTGTGCTAAATATTCAAAGCAGAATATACCGCAAGAAATCTATGACATAGGCGCAAAGGCAAGCTTCAGCCGCCATAAGGTGAATGAGAGTGAGCTTAGATTGCTGACTGAGTATGCGGAAAGAAGCAGGGTAGAGCTGTATAAAAACAGCAGTTTGATTAAGCGGATTTATTATGTTGTTATTAAGGTTATGTGAGCAAAGCAGAGTGAAGAGTTTTGAGTTTTGAGTTTTCAGAAATCTCGTAACGAGTTAAGCCTTTCCCTTGAGGGGAAGCCTAATCTCCACTCTCCACTCTCAAAAAAGCATATTGACAATAATGCCTGTGTGGTATAAAATCAATTTGTATATATTTTACATAGAAAATGGCTTTGTGAGCGAAAAAACGAAGAATATTTATTGACGGAAGATTTGATTGTATGGAAAGAAACGATTATCTTATTAAGAAGAAATTTTACAGCTATCTGCTGCCCGGTGTGTTAATGGTTGTGGCTATGCAGCTTGGCAATGTTGTTGACGGAATAATTGTCGGCAATTTGCTCGGCAGCAGTGCGCTTGCGGCTATATCGCTGAGTATGCCTGTGCTTTATGTTCTGCAGCTTCCTGCGTTCATACTCGGTATCGGCGGCAGTGCGCAGGCTTCCTATTATCTCGGAAACAGAGATGTGAAAAAAGCCTCCGCCGTGTTCGGCTCGTGCTTGACGGCAGGAATTATAATTTCCTTGGCTTTGTGTGTAACTGCGCCGTTCATATCTCAGCCGCTTGCGCATCTTATCGCAGGAACGCCGCAGCTTGAGGAGCTGCTTTATCCGTATATTCTGGTCAATATTCTGGGTATTCCGTTTCTGTCGGTTGCTATTCAGCTAAGCTATTTTTTCAATATTGACAACAACCCTGTTTTAGGCTCAATGATGTTTATTATTGCAAACATAGTGAACCTTGCGCTGGATTTTCTGTTCTTAAAGCTTACTCCGCTTGGAATGTACGGTACGGCTATGTCAACGATTATCGGCTACACCTGCGGTCTTGTATTGCTGATTCCGTATGCGCTTTCAAAAAAGCGTATGCTGAATATAAAGCCGGCTTCACCGCTAAAATGCCGCAGTGCTCTGTCGGAGGCGATAAAGGCAGGAATACCGTCGGGAATGCTGTTTCTGATGATGGCGGCTAAGGAGCTTATACTCAATACCGGCGTTGTGCGTATGCTCGGGCAGTCTGATATGGAAATCTTCTCGGTATGTACCAACTCTGTTTTTATAGCCGAGCTTTTTGTCGGTGGAGTTATCGGGCTTGTGCAGACAATCTGCGGCATACTCTACGGAGAAAAGGATTATTACGGAATTAGGCGTCTTGTGCGGCGAGTGATTACGCTGTGCGTTATTCTGATATTTATAATAGATGTTGTATTCCTGCTTATGCCTCAGCTTATAGCCGGACTGTTCGGATATAAGAATTCGCAGCTTTTGGACACTGCGCTTACGTCTGTTCGTGTGTTCAGCCTGTGCTTTATCTTCTATGTGTTTAATAAGCTTATGCAGACGTATTATCAGACGATACTTAAGCCGCTGCCGGCTGCCATCAACACTGTTTTGCAGGGGCTTGTAATGCTCATACCGCTTACCTTCCTGTTTATGAATTCGTGGGGAATAGTCGGTGTGTGCGCGGCGGCTGTTGTAAGTGAGGCGGCAACGCTTTTAATCACCTGTCTTTTTGTAAAAATACAGCAAAAAAGAGGTAAGCTGCCGCAAAAGGGATTTTTGCTTCTGCCTGAAAACGGCAGCGACAGCTTCTGCGACATCACAATAAACGGCAATGAGCAGGAGGCTGTCGAGGTTTCCGAGAAGCTGATTGAATACTGCCTTGAAAACGGTATCGACAGCAAAAGCGCAAACATAATCGGCGTAGCCACCGAGGAGATAGCGGTTAACATCTCACGCTACGGCTACAAAACCGTAAAGCGTAATTATATCGACATCAATCTGTCGCAGTCGGACGGTACGCTAATTCTGCGTGTCCGTGATGATGGGGCGGCGTTTGACCCGACTCAATACAAGCCGGAGGAGAACGAAAGGTTCAGGCTGGGCGGTATAAGCCTGATAAAGCAAGCCGCAAGCAAGCTCAGCTATATAAGAGTGCTGAATATGAACAACACGATTATTGAGCTTGATTTAAATAAAATACAGCACAGCGGCAAAAGTGCCGTGCTGTCACAACAATAAAAGAGGTGCTGAAAATGAATATTAAAACAACAAAGGAAAACAACATTACAATAATAGCCATTGACGGGCGGCTCGATACGCTGACTTCTCCCGAGCTTAACGAGAAAATCAATGAGCTTGCGCCGGACAGCGACAGAATTATTCTTGACCTTACACAGCTTGAATACATATCATCGGCAGGTATCAGATCTATTGTATCCGCTCATAAGCTGATGGCTGATAAGGGCGGCTTTGCCGTAAAAGCTCCGAACGAAAATGTTATGGAGATAATAACCCTCACCGGCATTTCGGAGGTTATTGAGATTATAGAATAATTCATAATGCATAATGCAGAATTTTGGTTGTCGCCGCAAGCGGCTCAGAAATTAATAAATACCCGTAACGAGTTCTTCTTAAATCAAAGAGCCGCAAAGCGGCGATAACCATAATTATTCTTTATTATTTTTTCTTTATTCTTTATTCTTTACAGCGG
>DKZT01000033.1 GCA_002493755.1 Ruminococcaceae bacterium UBA7067 | reverse complement strand
CTACTACTTTATTATACGAGGAGGTAACGATAAATTGATAAACGCTTTGCAAAGCAGAGAAGTCTACGAAAAAATCGTTGACGATTATTCCGATATGATTTACAGAATAGCTTATCAGAATTTACGCAACAGATATGACGCCGAGGACATAATGCAGGAGGTTTTCCTCACGCTGTTAAAGAACGACGGCAAATTCAAGGACAGCGGGCATCTTAAAGCGTGGCTTATCAAGGTCACGGTAAACAAATGCATAGATTTCAGAAAATCTGCCCGATTCCGCACCACAGTCGCACTTGACGAGCAAGCCGCGCACTATGACAGCGAGGAGCTGGGCATAATGGACGAGCTTAACAAACTGCCCGAAGAGGAACGGAATATAATCTATCTTTTCTATTACGAGGGCTACACAATATCGGAAATTGCAAAAATCCTTGGCAAAAAGCAAAATACGGTAAACTCAAAGCTTCAAAGAGCGAGAAAGAAGCTTCAATCATTACTTAAGAAAGGCGGATATTATTATGAAAGAAATTTACAGAAGAGCGCTGAATAAAACCACACCGTCGCAAAAAGCAGTCAGCAAGGCAAAGGCTTTGTATGATTCATCGGCAGTAACAGCCGAAAGCACCGATAACATTACACAGCTCAAGCCTATGAGAAAGCCGCGCGCATACAAGGGCGTTATAGCCGCTTCTCTTGCCGTTGTGCTGTCGCTCGGCGCAATATTCGGCGGCGGTTTGCTCGCCGCAGGCAACACAGGCGACACACAGCCGCAGTACGGCTTTATCATCACAGCCAATGCCGCAGAGATTACGCACGAACAACCGGCAAGCATCACGCTTGATGATGGTGCTATGAATTACGGCTACGGCGGCGATTTCGGAGAGCCTGTTTTTGATTACAACACAGTATTCCCGATAAAGTGCGAGGGTACAAACATTGATACAATCACCTATTCAATCAGCAACAGTGCCTTTCAGATTGCTTACCTCGACAACAGCCCTGTTCTCTCCGGCGCAGAGCTTGAAAACACATTAAACGTAGGCTCTCGTTCTCCAAAAGCTCACAACGGCGAAACAACATATATAAAACAGTATTCAAGCTTTACTCTCAGCTATGACAATCAGGAGTCCGATAATTTTGCCATTGATATTGTAGGATTGACGAATTTGTCAAGTGAGGAACACGATATTATGTTTGCTGATGATCCGAATGTTGAAGAAGAGGTAAAATTCTTTAACAACCTGCTTAAAGACAGCGTGATTGATGTAGCCGTCAAATTCAATGACGGTACAATCCAAAACGAAAAAATATTAATCGGCTGTGAAGCAAAGCCTTACACCGACGGACCGAAATCGGGCATTGAACCCGTTATCACCTTTTCTTTAGCTCCTGCCGAATCATAAGCTTAACTAAAATCATATAACCCCAACTTCCCCAAAACGGCTGTCTGTCAAAAGCGCAGACAGCCGTTTCACTGTTGCGCTACCTTGCAATAATATTGAGATTATTCGTGCTATGTATTGATTTATTCGTGCAAACATCATATAATATAGATATAAAATAATGAGGAGATGATTTTATGGCAGGCACAACAACTAATATCAGCATCAGAATGGATGCTGATTTAAAGGCAGCTGCTGAATCGCTTTATTCGGAGTTAGGTATGAATTTATCAACAGCATTTAATATTTTCGTCAGACAATCTCTTAGAGAGGGCGGTATTCCGTTTAAAATCACAACAGAAATCCCGAATCACGAAACAGTAGCCGCTATGCTTGAGGCAGAAAGGATAGCTAAAGACCCGTCTGTAAAGGGATATACGGACATTAATGAATTGCTGGCTGATTTAAACTCATGACTAAATACACCGTAAAATACACTTCGCAGTTTAAAAAAGATTATAAGCTAGCCAAAAAGCGTGGATTAAAGATGAATTTGTTAGACGAAATCATTATAAAACTCGCAAACGGGGAAGCCCTTCCGGATAAAAACTTTGATCATTCTTTGTCCGGTAACTGGACAGGTCACAGAGAATGTCATATCCAACCCGACTGGCTGCTAATATATCGCATTATCGATGATGTCCTTGTTCTCTCCCTGTCAAGAACAGGCTCACACAGCGATTTATTTAAAGAATAACCCCAAAACGGCAGTACCATACATCATCTGTACTGCCGCTTTTATCATCTTTGCAAAAACAAATGAAAAAATTCGTAAAAAAGGCTTGACATTTCCGAAAAAGCGTATATAATATATATTGCTGTTCAGTGATGCGGAATTGTGTAAGGGTAGCACGACAGACTCTGACTCTGTTTGTCTGGGTTCGAATCCTAGTTCCGCAGCCAATAAGCCCCGAACAATCGGGGCTTTATATTTCGAGGTGTAGCTCAGTTTGGTAGAGTGCTTCGTTCGGGACGAAGAAGCCGCAGGTTCAAGTCCTGTCACCTCGACCAAGAAAAAGACGATTGCTCAGGCAATCGTCTTTTTCTTGGTTATATTCGCCTTTGGCAAGTTTAATTGCTTCGCATCTGTCAGTAACGCATACACCAAGCTCAGAAATATCTCTCTTGCATTATCATCCGAATTTGAAAAGTCACATTTTTATCGACTTAATTCTATTGAAAAGTCAGTATTATTATGCTACAATTTCATTGAAATGTCAGATAAGAGGTGATCCTGTGTTATTCCGAAAGATTGAAACGCTGATAGAAGAACATCTGAAAAGCGATACTAATAAGATTTTGCTGATTGACGGCGCAAGGCAGGTCGGCAAAACCTACATAATCCGTTATGTCGGGCAAAAGCTGTTTGAAAACTTTATTGAGCTGAATATGGTAGAAGATTCACTGGGTGAACGCCTTTTTGCCGAGATAAAGACTGTTGACGATTTTTATCTTCAGGTCAGTATGCTTGAGGGCAATAAGATGAAACAGACAGAAAATACTCTGATTTTTATTGACGAAATTCAGGCGTATCCTCATTTACTCACGCTTTTGAAATTTCTTGCACAGGACGGAAAGTTCACCTTTATTGCAAGCGGCTCACTGCTGGGTGTAACATTGTCGCAGACCACCTCAATTCCTATGGGCAGTATCCGCAAGGTGAGGATGTTTCCGCTTGATTTTGAGGAGTTTCTCTATGCAAACGGACTTAATGAATTTGCCGTGTCGGCAATGCGTAAAAAGTTTGAGAGCGAAGAACCACTTGACGAGCCAGTGCACAACAAAATTATGGATTCGTTCCGAAAGTATTTACTTGTGGGCGGTCTGCCCGACGCAGTGAACTCATATCTGAAAGACCGTAACATTCAGCTTGTCCGTGAAATTCAAAGCGAAATTCACGATTATTACGCCGCTGACGCTTCCAAGTATGGCGAGGAGAAAAAGCTGAAAATCCGCCGCATCTATGACCTGATTCCATCCAATATGGAGAATAAGAAAAAGCGTGTTGTGGCACAAAACATTGAGAACAAAAGAGGCAAAACCTTCGTCGACTACAGCGATGAGTTTGACTATCTTATCAGTGCCGGTATCGCTCTGAATGTGCAGGCAATTTCCAATCCTGTTTTTCCGCTGATTGAATCGACAGGCAAAAATCTGCTGAAACTGTATCTGAACGATGTAGGTATTCTTACGGGAATATTATACGGCAACAATATCCGTGCAGTTTTGGATGACGAAAAGAGCATTAATCTCGGCTCGGTCTATGAAAGCGTTGTCGCAAGCGAGCTGACCGCTCACGGCTATAAGCTGTTCTATTACGATAACCGCAGTAAGGGTGAGGTAGATTATCTTATTGATGATTACAACAGCCTGTCTGCCGTGCCAATCGAGATAAAGTCCGGCAAGGATTACACCGTTCACAGTGCGCTGAACACATTTGTGCAGAACGAGGATTATCATATCAAAAAGGCTTATGTTCTCTCCAATGAAAGAACCGTCACACATAACGGCAAGATAACCTATCTCCCGATTTATTACATTATGTTCTTTAAAAACACACCGGATTCAAAAGACTTAAAGTTTTAATAATTTTCGGTAAGAATATTTTAAGGCTGCTGCAAATTCCGTTCATTTGCAGCAGCCTTGTTTAATTTCAAGCTTTTATCCTATGCGCCAATAAACATCTGCGTCCAATACAGTACACCGTCTTTCTTATAGCAGCCAACACCTATACCGTTAAAGTCGTCGCTCAGTATATTAGCACGGTGTCCCGGAGAATTCATCCACGAATCCACTACCTCTGCCGGTGTTTTCTGTCCTGCCGCTATGTTTTCGCCAAGAGCCCTCCATCTTATGTTCTTCTCCTCAATCAGGGTGAAGCAGTCGCCTCCGCCGGGGCGATCGTGTGAAAACAGCCTTGAAATCTCCTCGGCTCTGATCTGCGCCACCTCGGTTACATCCTGTCGGCTTGTAAGAGGTGCAAGTCCCTCCTTCTGTCTCTCGATATTAACCAGACGAACAACCTCGTTTGCGTATTCAACATTATAGTCGCCCGACTCCGCAGGCGGATCCGTAACAGGATCGGTAGGCACGTCTGTCGGCGGCTCAGTAGCAGGCTCAGTCGGCACGTCTGTCGGCGGATCCGTAGGAACAACTTCAGAAAGACTTTCGCCTATCCCCTGTATACCGGTTACAATGTCCAGAGAATATTTCTGAATATATATGCTGTCAAGCAGCTTAATCTTGCCGTTTTTGTCAACATCACCGCAGGTTGTTTGATTATCGTCAAAACTCAAAAGCGACAACGCGCATTTCTGAATCTCAATAGCGTCCTTAAGGTTTACCTTGCTGTCAAAGTTCACATCGCCGAGAATAAGCTCCTGCTTCGGTCCGTTTACCGTTACCTTACAGCTTACGGTCTTTCCGTTGTAGGTTACTGCGGTAATGTTCGCCGTGCCGGGAGCAACAGCCGTTACAATGCCGCCTGCCTTTTTAACGCTTGCAACACTCGGATTGTCGCTTGAATAATAGATTGCATAAGAGCCTTCACCGCTCGGCAGAGAGCTGTTGAGGTCAAAGCTTTCGCCTATTTCAAGTGTTAATTCCGTAGCATTGAGGGTAATTGATGTCGGCGCTTTCTTTACGGTAACCTTGCAGGAAACCTGCTTATTGCCCCTTGTAACGGTGATGTATGTCGTACCCGTTTTCTTTGCCGTTATTCTGCCTAACTGCGAAACCTCGGCAACGCTTGTGTCACTGCTGCTCCATTTCACCGCCTGATTAATATAGCTTGGATATACGGCTGCTGATATGGTGTAAACCTCGCCCACGCCCATCGTCATTGACGATTTGCTCAGCCTCAGCTCGTTAAAATACACCGTGCCGAGACGTTCAAAGTTTAATCCGTAAGAATAGCAGTAATACTCCGCCTCTGTATTAGCGTAGCCCTTGAGCGTGAAGCCGTCCAATATGCCAAGTCCGCCTGTCTGGTCATCAATTCCGAAGCCAAACGCCAGATCCTCGATATTCGTTACCGTCATCGGCACTGTCACCGTCTTGAGCGAACTGCAACCGCAAAATGCCATTTCGCCGATTGTTGTAATAGTACCCGGAAGATTTATGCTGCTCAGCCCCGTTGCGCCGAAAAACGCAAGCTCATCTATTACCTTAACAGAGTTCGGCAGCTTGACGGATTTAAGATTCGGTACATCCTCTTGAAGATTTGCAAACGCCGCACCTGCAATAAGTCTTGTGCCGTCCTTGACTGTAATTTCTGTATTTTCCGGCATATTGCCTTTATAGCCTAAGCATATATCTCCTATATAAATCACGCCGTCAGGCTGATTGTTGTACCACGCGGTGTCCGTAAGAACAACTGCGCCCATTCTTTCAATACTGTTCGGAATCGTCACATCCGACAGCGACGAACAGCCCAGGAATATGCCCTCACCCATGCTTTTAACGCTGTCAGGTACAGTAATCTCCTTAAGCGATGTACAGCTCATAAACGCCGTACCGCCTATACTTTTAACGCTGTTCGGAATTGTGACTGCGGCAAGATTTTCACAGCCGCTGAAAGCGCCGCCTGCTATCGCCTTTGTGCCGTCCTTGATATTGATTGTTGTACCGGCAGGCATATCGCCAACATATTTGTATGCTATGTTTCCTATGTAAACCATTCCGTCGGGCAGGTTATTATCCCACGGAGTAAATGTAAAAACATTCGCTCCCATTTTTTCGATACTGTCGGGAAGCTTTACGGACTCAAGAACCGTCATATTGAAAGCAGAGTCGCCAATCTCCTTAACACCCTCTTTTATTACAACCTGTGAAAGGTTCGCACATTCAACGAAAGCAAAAGCACCGATTTTATTTACCGAAGCGGGAACCACAACCTTAGTTAAATATTGATTTTCACTGAAAGCAAGAGCGCCTATACTTGTAACCGCCAGACCGTCCAGCTCCTCGGGTATTTCGAGAACGCTGTCCTCACCGACAAAGTGCATAATTTCAACCGTGCCGTTGCTTTTTATGTAATACTCATAATACGATTCGCTGTCAGCCGCCGATGCAATATGAATATCACTCACACCTGATGCTACATTGCCAAGACTTTGCCTTGCCGCCACCGCAGACGGCAAAACCGTTCTGCTTTCCTTGTCAAGCGCCGCCGCACCGACTGCGCCAACGCAAATAACGCTCGCCGCCATCAATGCCGACATAGCCGCAGCAGTACAGCGTTTAAATAGTTTTCTCACCTGATTATCCTCCTTATATTTTCAAGTAATGATTAATGATTTTAATTATACAAGTCAGTTAATGCATTGTCAACATTTTTATTTTGTATCCCCGTTGAATTTTGTTTATTTATTCTGATGTTCAGAAACAAAAAACAGTCAAGGGAAACCTCAGATTTCCTTGACCGTTTCCTGCGAACTAACAGATTAGTTGCGAGTAAATTATCAATTCAAAAGCCGTTGTGCGGTTCATCCGCACAGCGCCTTGAAGCTAACCGTTATCTTAGTGCCCTTTTGATGCTCGCTTACAATATCAATTTTTGCGTTGTGCCGTTCGGTTATATGCTTGACTATCGCCAGTCCGAGACCCGTACCGCCCGTTTGCTTTGAGCGGCTCTTGTCAACTCTGTAAAAACGCTCGAACACCCTGTCAATATGCTCCGAAGGAATTCCTATTCCGGTGTCCTCAACCGTCAGTATCGCCTTGTCGCCGTCCGTTTCAACGCTCAGCATCACCCTGCCGCATTGCTTGTTGTACCTTATTGCATTGTCGCACAGGTTATAAACCAGCTCATAAACCATCTCTCTGTCGCCCTTGATTTTGCAGGGCTTCGAGTCCACCTCAATGCTCACACCGTGCTTACGGGCGTTCATTTCAAGCGAATCGCGGCATTCCGCCACAATCTCCTCCATATCAACGGTGGTCAGCCTGTCCTTTTCGCTTGCCTCCTCCTCAAGACGTGAAAGCTTGATAATATCGCCGATAAGCGTAACAAGGCGCTGTGCCTCCTTGTGGATTTTTGCGGCGAAGCGTTTAACATCCTTGTCCTTTGCTATTCCGCTTTCTATCATCTCGGCATAGCCAGATATAGAGGTAAGCGGCGTTTTCAGCTCGTGCGATACATTCGCCGTAAACTCCTGCTTCATTTTTTCAACGCTCTTGTGGTGTGTTATGTCAACGATGAAGCAGACAACGCCCGTTTGCGCCTTGTTCACGAAAACAGGGTTCGTAATAATCTGCAAGCTCTTTTCGCCGTGCTCTATCTCGCAAATCGCACTTTTGCCCTTCATAGCGCGGCTTATACAGTCCTCAAATTTCTCACGCTCAGTTACCTCAAGTCCGACAGGGTGAAAAAGTGCGTTGCGCTTTGTATTCACCATTTTCTGAGCGCTTTCATTATGCATAATAACCTTGCCGTCCTTGTCGAGAAAAATAAGTCCCTCGCTCATATTTGCGGTTATCGTCTTAATCTTTTCAGTTTCGGCAAGAAGCTCCTCGTTCTTCCTCCAAATCTGTTCGCGCTGCTGCTCAATGGTTGTTGAAAGCGGCGCAAGCTCGTCATACGCAATATTTTCGGTGTTCTTCGCCATATTAACAATAGGTTTTGTAATATGCTTTGACATACGCTTAGCCATAAACCAGCATATAAGTATAATCGCGCCGCCGATAAGCACAACCGCAGGCAAAATGCTGTTGAACATCGAAAGCATACTATACATATTCTTAGACACTCTCAAGACATCACCGTTATCAAGCCTTACGGCAAAATAATACATCAGGTCGCCCGTTTCGCTTGAATATCGGCTGCTTATACCCGAGCCGGTTTTCCTTGCGTCAAGAAATTCCGGGCGGTCGCTGTGGTTTGTCATCTTGCTCTCTTCAAGCTCCTTGGCGTTCTCATACATCACGTTGCCCATACTGTCGATAACGGTTATACGGTAGTCGCCGCCCTTATAATGGTCAAGCTCGCTGTATGTTGACATTTTATTGCAGTCAATAGCCAGCACCTGAACATAGTTTTTAATATCGTCCCTGAGCTGTCCCGACATAAGAAACCAGAAAATAATGCTTATCGCAAAGCAGGTCAGCAGCAGGGAAACAAGTCCTACAAGAGTGAGATTTTTTGTTATATTCGAGCTTAAATTTGCGCTCTTAATCGCTGTTCTTTTTTCCTTACTCACCTATTTTATACCCCACGTGTCTTACCGTTACAATGTAATTTCCCGCCTCGCCGAGCTTTTGGCGAAGCGTCTTGATATGCATATCAACGGTGCGGCTCTCACCCTCAAAGTCATAACCCCACACCTTGCCGAGCAGCTTTTCTCTTGACAGCGCAATATCCTTGTTCGCAACCAGATACTTAAGCAGCTCATACTCCTTGTAGGTCAGCACACAGGTTTCTCCGCCTACCGTTACCTTGTGCTTGTGGTCGTCGATAACAATATCCTTATATGTAAGCGTTTTTTCCTCCTGCTTGTTTTCACAGCGGCGAAGCAGAGCCTTTACCCTTGACACAAGCTCCATTACGCCGAACGGCTTTGTTATGTAGTCGTCAGCGCCCATATCAAGACCCTTTACCTTGTCTATCTCACTCGTCTTAGCCGTCACCATAATAACGGGAATCCCTCGGGTTGTTTCCTTTGACCTTAGCTTCTGCAAAATCGCCAGACCGTCCTCGCCGGGCAGCATAATATCGAGCATAACAAGCTTTGGATACTGCACATCAAGAGCCGCAAAAAAGTCCTTGCCGTTTGAAAAAGCCTGCACCTCAAAGCCGCTGTTCTTTATTGCGTAGCTTTCCATTTCCCTTATATCGTTATCATCCTCAACTATATAAATCATAACGCAACCTCATTTCCTTCATATACTTAAGGTAAGTATATCACATTTACAAGTTCCGTTGGGTAAAACTTTGGTAAAATCACGGTAGTTGTGTTCACACACCGTCATATGTCAAGCTCCATATTTATCTCCTCGCATCCATTTGTCTTTCCAAAACCACGACACATTCCGTATGGTTTGTAAACGGGAACATATCAAACGGTCTTATAAACTCCGCCTTATAGCCGTTCTTTGTCAGAAAATACAAATCTCGTTTCAGCGTTTCGGGATTGCAGGAAACATAGACAACTCTTTTCGGCTTTATTCTTATAAGCGATTGCAAAAATCCCCTTGAACAGCCTGCTCTCGGCGGGTCGGCTATAACGCAGTCGAGCCGCTCTCCCCTTTTTGCAAGCATTTCAATATACCTCTGCGCGTCGTCGTTGACAAAGCTTATATTATCAACGCCGTTGAGCCTTGCGTTCTCCAGTGCGTTAAGGTATGCGTCACGGTTTAACTCAACGCTCAGAACCTCTGCTCCCGTTTGTGCGGCGGCTATTATGCCGATTGTTCCCACTCCGCTGTATGCGTCAAGCACTCGCTCACCCGGCTTTAGCTGTGCTTTTTCGATAGCGCAGGTGTAGAGCTTTTCCGTCTGAATCGGGTTTATCTGATAAAACGACTTTGCAGAAATCTTGAATTTCATTCCGCACAGGCTGTCGGTGATATAGCCTTTACCGATAATTACACTCTCCTGCCCGTCCAGAAAAACTCCCTGCGGCGCAGTATTCACAATTTCGGTTATCGTTTTAATGTCGGGGCATTTTTCCGTCAGCCGCTTTATGAATTTATCCTCTGCCTTAAATGTCCTTTTTGCACATACCAGACAAAGCAGTATTTCTCCGCCCGTTCTCCCTGTTTTTATCAGCATATGCTTTAAATTGCCGCTGCCGTTTTTAAGCGAGTAAATTTTAATACCGCTATTTTGCAGCAGCTCGGTGACTGTTTTCGCAATCTCACACGCTCGCTTGTTGTTTACAAGGCAGTCGAAGCACTCCACCACTCCCGAGGTTTTCGACTGATACAAGCCGCACACAATTCGTCCGTTTTTTGCTTTCTTAAACACAAACTGCTGCTTATTGCGGTAGTGATAAGGCTCGCTCATACCGACAATTTTCTTCACCGTTCCGAACGGGCGCAGCAGCCTGTATACCGTATTCTGTTTCCATTTAAGCTGCTGCTCATAGCTCATATTGCTCAGCTGACAGCCGCTGCATTTTTTAGCGACAGCGCATATTCTGTCGGTTTTGTTCTCAGGTTTATTCATATAGCTTTCTCCGCTTTTTTATTAAGAGTTAAGAGTGGAGAGTTAAGAGTGAAGTGATGGTTGTCGCCGCAAGCGGCTCTTTGAATTAAGAAAAACTCGTTACAAGTCAGATAGTTCGTAGGGAACGGTCTTGACCGTTCCGGGATAGTCGCAATTACTGCAATTTTAGAAAAATTTAGAATAGAGTATCACATTCATCAGAGCGAACCGGAACAGACAAGCCAGTTCCCTACAACCTCGATTCTGTCTACTGCTCTCTATACTCTCCACTCTCCACTCTTAACTCTTCACTCTGTAATTGATTTTACCATAAACACATTAAAAATAAAAGTTGTAAAATTACTGTGAACTCTTTTAAAAGTCGCACATTTTGCAAAACAAAAGTGATATTATTGTGTTCTCACCAAATTTTGCGCCCGTTGCTTGATAACGGCGTAAAACACCGAGGTAATAAATGGGTAAATTGTTTACAATTTGAGTATTGACACAGTGTTTAGAAAACTGCATAATAGTAACAAATCGGCATATTTATCCGACAGATTAGAATTTATTTTTCTTTTACAGAATTAACTCTCTTTTCTATTATAATATAATTATAAATTGAGGATTTACAACACAGCAGATTTAGGAGGGATACCCTTGCGTATCGGCTTGGATATAGGCTCTACAACGGTAAAATGCGTTGTTTTGGACGATAATAACGAAATTAAATACAGCACCTACGAGCGTCACTACTCTCAGATTACAAGCAAGATTGCCGAAATTCTTAAGCGTGTAAAGGGCGAGGTCGAGGGCACTGAAAACGCTCTTGTCGCAATCTCGGGCAGCGCAGGAATGGGCGTTGCCGATAAATGCGGCATCGACTTTGTGCAGGAGGTTTACGCCACAAGGGTAGCCGCAAACACCTTTATCCCGGGCACAGATGTAATAATTGAGCTTGGCGGCGAGGACGCAAAGATACTCTTCCTCACCGGCGGTATGGAGGTTCGTATGAACGGCTCGTGTGCAGGCGGCACGGGTGCGTTTATCGACCAGATGGCAACACTTCTGAACGTTCCTCTTGAGCAGATGGACGAGCTTGCTGCTCAGAGCGAAAAGACCTACACAATAGCGAGCCGCTGCGGAGTTTTTGCCAAAACCGACATTCAACCGCTTTTGAATCAGGGCGCAAGAAAGAGCGACATTGCCGAAAGCATCTTTGCGGCGGTTGTGAATCAGACCGTTGCAGGACTTGCGCAGGGCCGTGAAATTGAGGGCAAGGTAGTGTATCTCGGCGGACCGCTCACCTTTATGAGCAGACTGCGCCGCCGTTTTGATATGGTGCTTAACACCAAGGGCATCTGCCCCGACAATTCGCTTTACTTCGTAGCCTCGGGCGCTGCTCTGTGCGCCGAGCATACAATCGACTTTGACAAAATAATTGAAGCCGTAAAGCACTACAACGGCAGCGGCAACTTTGCCTTTAACAAGCCGCTTTTTGAAAATCAGGCGGAGTATGACGAGTTCTCTCGCCGCCACAGTGAGGCAACGGTTGAGCAGGGCGATTTAAAGAGCTACAAGGGCAAGGTGTTTGTCGGAACAGACGCAGGCTCTACTACCTTAAAATCAGTTGTACTCGGCGAGAACGGCGAGCTTCTTTATTCAAAATATCAGTCAAACAGCGGCAACCCTGTTCCGCTTATCAAGGAATTTTTAGAGGAGCTTTACAAAGCGGCTCCCGATATAGACATCGCCGCTTCAGCCGTTACAGGCTACGGCGAGGAAATCATCAAAAATGCGTTCTGCTACGATTACGGCATTGTTGAAACAATCGCCCACTTTACTGCGGCAAAACGCTTTATGCCTGACGTTGAGTTCGTAATCGACATCGGTGGTCAGGACATCAAATGCTTTAAAATACACAACGGCGCAATAGACAACCTCTTCTTAAACGAGGCTTGCTCCTCAGGCTGCGGCTCGTTTTTACAGACCTTTGCAAATGCTCTCGGCTACAAGATAGAGGACTTCGCAAAGCTCGGACTTTTCGCAAAGCAGCCTGTTGACTTAGGCTCACGCTGTACCGTGTTTATGAACAGCTCGGTTAAGCAGGCGCAAAAGGACGGCGCAACGATTGAGGACATCTCGGCAGGTCTGTCCGTCAGCGTAGTCAAGAACGCACTCTACAAGGTTATCAGAGCCTCCTCACCCGATGAGCTTGGCAAAAAGATTGTTGTTCAGGGCGGCACATTCTTAAACGACGCTGTTCTGCGCGCGTTCGAAAAGGAAATGAACACTCAGGTTGTACGCCCGACAATATCGGGTCTTATGGGCGCATACGGCGCGGCGCTTTACGCTATGTCAAGAAATCGCAGTGAAAACAGCACTATCTTAAATTCCGAACAGCTCAAGGGCTTCAAGCACGAAATTCAGGTTGTCTCCTGCGGACTGTGCCAGAATAACTGCCGCCTTACGGTAAATAAATTCGCCGACGGCAGAAAGTTCATCGGCGGCAACCGCTGTGAACGCCCGATAACAAAGCGTTCACCCGACAAGTCGCTCAACATCTACGATTACAAGCTGGAGCTTCTGAAAAGCTACAAGCCTGTAAAGGGCAGTCGAGGTAAAATCGGCATACCTATGGGACTTAATATGTTCGAGCTTCTGCCGTTCTGGCACAGCTTCTTCACAAGCCTCGGCTTTGAGGTTTCAGCCTCCCCTATTTCTGACCGAAAACTGTATGCAAAGGGTCAGCAGACAATTCCGTCAGACACGGTATGCTACCCTGCAAAGCTTATTCACGGTCACATTCAGACCCTCATTGACAGCGGCTTTGACACAATCTTCTATCCCTGTCTTTCATACAACTTAGACGAGGGCTTGGGCGACAACCACTACAACTGCCCAGTTGTAGCGTATTACCCTGAGGTTATCTCCGCAAATATGAAGGACATCAAAAAGGTAACATTTATAAAGGAATACCTCGGCATACACCGTAAAAAGGATTTCCCGAAAAAGGCATATGAAATGCTCAGTAAATACTTTGACGGCATAACGCTTAAGGAAGTCAAAGCTGCGGCAAAGGCGGCTTATGCGGAATATGATGCTCATATGGCTAAAATCCGCGCAAAGGGCGAGCAGATTATCGCTCAGGCGGAAAAAGAGGGCAAGGACATAATCGTTCTGTCGGGCAGACCGTACCACGTTGACCCCGAGATAAACAAGGGCATCGACAAGCTAATGGCAGGCTTCGGCGTTGCAATAGTATCCGAGGATGTTGTAAGCTGCAAGGTTGAGAAATTCCCGACAACCGTTTTAAACCAGTGGACATATCACTCACGTCTTTATGCTGCGGCAAAATATATTGCTGGCAGAGATGATATGAATCTCGTTCAGCTTGTGTCCTTCGGCTGCGGCGTTGACGCAATCACAACGGACGAGGTAAGAGGAATACTCGAATCCGAGGGCAAGATATACACACAGATAAAGATTGACGAAATTACAAACTTAGGCGCAGTCAAGATAAGGCTGAGAAGCCTGCTTGCCGCCGTTGAGGAGCAAAGAGAAGCAAAGAAAAAGGCTTAAAGGAATGATATAAATGGCTAAATTGGAATACGATAAAACAGGCAGACTCCTCTTCACTAAAGAGATGAAAGAGGAATACACCATACTTCTGCCAATGATGGCGTCTATACAGTTCCGACTGATGAGAAACGTATTTGATATGTACGGCTACAAGACGGAGCTGCTTGAAACGAGCGGCCCTGAAATTGCGCAGGTCGGCTTGAAGTATGTTCATAACGACACCTGCTACCCTGCTCTTCTTGTTATCGGTCAGTTCATTCACGCCCTGCAAAGCGGCAAATATGATGTTCACAAAACAGCGCTTATGATAACCCAGACAGGCGGCGGCTGCCGTGCCTCAAACTATATCCATCTTCTCAGAAAGGGTCTTAAAAAAGCAGGACTTGAGTTTGTGCCTGTTATTTCGCTCAACCTTTCGGGTCTTGAGAAGAACAGCGGCTTTTCGCTCTCCCTGCCGATGATTCGCCGTCTTGTGGGCGCTCTCGTTTACGGCGACACGCTTATGTGCCTGAGCAATCAGACAAAGCCTTATGAGGTGAATAAGGGCGAGAGTATGGCTCTTGTAAAAAGCTGGAGCGACAGGCTCACGGAGATGTTCAAAAACGGCAAGGGCTTTGCCGCAAAGGAGCAGGAGGCAATTCTCGATAAAATATCAAAGGATTTCAGCGAGCTTAAGCTGAACCGTGTGCCGAAGATTAAGGTCGGCGTTGTCGGCGAAATATATGTAAAATACGCTCCCCTCGGCAACAACAATCTTGAGCAGTTTTTAGCCGAGCAGGACTGCGAGGTTTGCGTGCCGGGCATTATGGGCTTTGCTCTGTTCAAGGTTGACAACCGCCTTGAGGACATCAAGCTTTACGGCGGAAATAAAATAAAGTACAAGGTTATCAAGATACTATATGATTACCTTGAAAAAATGGAATCTATGATGATAAAATGCACCGCAAAATACGGCTTTACACCGCCCGGAAAATATAGCCACACAAAGGAGCTGGTAAAGGGAGTTATCGGCTACGGCAGTAAGATGGGCGAGGGCTGGCTTTTAACGGCAGAAATGCTTGAGCTTACTGAAACAGGCTACCCGAACATCGTCTGCACCCAGCCGTTCGGCTGTCTGCCTAACCACATCTGCGGCAAGGGCATGATAAGAAAAATCAAGAGCATTGACGATAGGGCGAATATAGTCGCGATCGACTATGACCCCGGCGCACCGAGAGTTAATCAGGAGAACAGAATCAAGCTGATGCTCGCCGTTGCAAAGGAAAACCTGGAAAACGAGCTTTCAAAGAATTCTGAGTTTTGAGTTTTAAGTTTTGAGTTTTGAGCTTTCAGAAAATTCATACAGAGCCTTGGCAAGTAACTATTGCCGAGGCTCTTTTTTGCTTCCCTGATGAATAATTATACAGCATTGAAATATTTATACCACACTTTTATCAGAATAATTACCAAATTTACACATATTTATTCGTTCAACATACCCAAATCTCGGCTTATTAATGATTGAAGCCAACAATTTAGTGTGGTAAAATATTAAGCAATACGGTATAAAAAAGGAGAATGTATAAAATGAAAAAGAAATTATTATCAGCAATTTTATGCGCCGCCTTAGCGGCAGCAAGCATTGTATCCGCGTCTGCCGCAGATACGGATAACTACACCTCAGGCGCTTCATATCGCTGCAAAGTTTTAGGCACAACCGAGTTTCCAAACAATTATGCAGGCTTCTACAGATCCAGCTCAAATCCGGAAGCAAACCTGTATGTTCAATTCTATAAAAACACCACAAACACCGACACAAGAGAGCTTGTCTATGAGCAGCCGCTTGATTTTGCCGACAAAACTCTGACCAAAAAATATTTGGCAGACCAAAACGGATACAGATATCTGATAAGCGGCGGCGGCAATTTTGCCAACAAAGTATATCCTTCAAAAGCCGGCGGCACTTACGAAAAGATAAAAGTCAAGCTTTCCGATTTTTCAGATTATTTCAATGATAACGGCACTTACACAAAGAACTGTGATCGTTGCGGCAGTCACGATTACAATTTCCCAGATGAAGGAAACGGTTTCTCCTCCTCATTGATAATACTGAGCGGCGGCATTTTTTCGCTGGTTTCTCCCGACAACAGCGGCTATGTCGAATTTTATATCAGCACGAAGCTCGGCGAGGACTCCACGTTTATGACCGACTTTTCTCACTCCGTCTCCGGCCACTTTTCCTGGGGCGGCGGCACAGTGGGCAGAGATTTTCGTGGCTTAACGATAGGCGATGTTGACAAAAGCGGCTACATCAGCCTGAACGATGCAATATTTATTCAGAAATATCAGCTCGGTATGGACACCTTTGATTCGCTCTCTACTCGCAATGCTGACGCAAACCGTGACGGCAAAATCAATCTTAAGGACACCGTAAAGGTGCAAAAGTATAATCTGTACATCGATTAAAAACATAATTGAGCACACACCACTAAACCTGCGGCAGCCGTAACGGTTACCGCAGGTTTTTGTATACATATTCTTATGAATTATCAGCAAATATAACCGCAACTCTTGTCGAATACACAAAGTTTTGCGATTATATCCGCAAAACTATTACATAAATCCAACCACATCGCTAATTTCCTGCTGTCAGATGAATATTAAGATAAATTGAGCGTAAAAATCAAAAACTACACCGCTAAACAACGTTTCCCTCTCCGAGCAAACCGCAAAAATCCCCGACGGAGCCTGTCCGCCGGGGATTCTCTATGCCGTTGATTACAAATTCAACAGCAGTATTTTATTTTGTCAAGCCGATTACTGCTTGTCCTGAAGAGCTGCCTGTGCAGAAAGGTAAAAACAAGGGGGTTTTTGAGGAACATTCCGTTGTCCTCATTCTCTTTCCTATGTAATGAGGAAATCTGTTCGATTTCCTCTAACTTCACAACAGCTCTGCTCTTTCGCCCCTCTGCTGTAAAGGTTGCCTTAACATCAGCCGTTCCAGTCAAATTAACATACCAATCAAAAGTGGTATCGGATGTTGGCGTTACCCTATATACAAATTGATTGATGACTTCCTCGCTTACCTTTGTACCGCTGAAATCTATCAGCCTATTCAGTGTGCTGATAATCCCATCTAATTCAAGTCCTCGTTTCGGCTGTTCGTCATTGGGTGCTTGATTTAATTTCTCCTGTAACTGCTGAATTTCGGTATCAATAGGCTTTCTCATGGCTTGATATTCTTCCTTTGACAGCTCGCCATCTGCCCGCATAGCAATAAGATTGGTTAATCGGGTCTGTGCCTTTTCAATCTTTGCTTTGATGGATACCGTATCATGCTGATTTTCATTAAGCCTTTCATCTTTATAATAACGCCTAATG
>DKZT01000059.1 GCA_002493755.1 Ruminococcaceae bacterium UBA7067 | reverse complement strand
GAAGAATCCGGCTTGAAAGCTGCGGCAAAGATCAAGCAGTACAATCCTAAAATCAAGATCATCATCATGACTTCCATGCCAGAACACTCCTTTATTCAAAAGGCAAAAGCATGTGGATGTAACGGCTTTTGGTATAAGGAATATGGCAGCACTGCCTTGATGGAGGTCTGTGACCGGGTGATGAACGGCGAATATGTTTATCCCGAGGACGTGCCGGTGATTCGCATTGGGTACAGCAACAGCGCTGAGTTTACCAGTCGGGAATTTGATATTATCCGAGAGCTTGCGCAAGGCAGAAAATACGAGGAGATCGCAGCAGATCTGGATATTACGCTAAATACAGTCAAGTACCACATCAAGAATATCTTGCAGAAAACGGGCTACCAGAACACCTTGCAGCTTGTGGCTGAGGTGGTAGAAAAAAGGTTGATTTTACCGAAGTATTAATTAAGAATCCGCTGGACTTCCTGCAACATATGCCGTAAGCTATACTTCTAAATAGGAAAGGTGGGGTTTATTATGGTTTGTACTTATGAGGAATATTTGAAGCGGCCAAAAGCTATTACGTTTGAAAAAATGCAAACTATCCATACGGAAATGATTGCCGAGATTGGCACAGATGTGGATGCGCTGGAGCTATATGACGAGTTAATAAAGATTGCGACTCGCTATGCTGCAATCCGGGCAAATTGGCTACTACTTAACTGTGAGGAGAAAAACGCGCAGGACTCCGGCAGGACTTCTTGCCACAACTCCGTGATAACGCATTTTAATATGCTGGTGCGTTATTTAAAACAACAAGGCAAAACCGCCGCATGGCGTGACAAACTCGGTTACGAGGAAGATGATCTGTATAACCGCAAAGCCATCGGAGACTTCGCCCGCTATTTGGTTTTCGTGAATGGAGTAAATGCAAGATAAAATTAGACCGCCAAGCGTATTTTGGCAGTCTTTTTACTCTCTTTTATTCACATGCTTCAAACATCATGAGATTTATCTAGCTATTATCTACGCAATACACCGAGCCAACCTCTAACTTCATAATAATAGCAAAGTCATTATTTCCATTCTTTTTAATAACGGTGTTTTCTGTGCTTCCGCAACCGGATCGACTAATGAGTAAAACAGCGTGCCTAAATTCATTCGACGATATAGTTTTGTCCGAGAAAACATATTGCCCTTCTTCACTGCTTGGTGTAGACATTAAATGATATATCTGATAGGCAGTGCCATCTGGATCAGTAAAGGCTTCAGAACAATTAGTGTATCTAATATTCCTTACATAGCTTCCTACATTACTCGCAAAAGAACTTCCGAAATTATATGAATGCGTGCTACCGTACCTGCAACTAGAATCAATGTATTTCGGAACGAAGTTTACATCATAATCAGTTCCCCTGAATGGCAATTTTCCGGAATTATGCTTTTGGTATTCAATTGCTGCTTGCGCAAATCTATCTATATCATTTCTGCGCTGAGTATTCCTTTGACTGCGTTGCAGTGCCGGTAATGCGATGAAAACCATCAAGAAGATTAGCCCACCGATAGCTAAAACTAGAACAACTTCAATGATAGTAAAGCCTTTTTTAGCTTCGCTATCTTTTAATTTTCCCCAAGAAGTTTTTGGCATATTATTCTCCATTGTTTCCATTATTCTTGTGCTATTTTAGCATACTATACTCTGTTTGTCATAGATTGCTTCTATTGCAGGAAATACAGAGCATTTGGAGATTATCATATTCCGTTTTTCCTCCTTTTGACCAGGGCAGAATATGATCGCCATCCATATCGGTATACGCGAAGTGATTGCCACATTTAGCGCATACGCCTTCTTTAGCGCTTTTATTTGTTCATTACCGGACAAATCCTGAATAATTGCGGTATTCATATTGAAAACGGACGAGCTTTCAAACCAATCGTCTGCTCAATTGCAGACTTTTCTGCGATTTCGCTTTGAGTTTAGCTTTTCTATTGTGTCTGTTGGTTGCTGTTCCGAATAAATTAATCTCGGGTACAAACAATAAAATAGAAAACATTGTTAAAGGTGCAAATAACTCTTTAAATAACTTGAAAATTGGTGCAGGTTATGCAGCCTATATCCAGTGGCTGAAAATGGCGCATATCATCAATCAATCAATCTTTTCGAATATAATAGCATATTACTACACCGCTTAAGCCGGATAATGAAAAAAGATAGCAGCTTTGTCAAGGTTTACTGAATTGGGCTTTGGCAGATTCTTAAGCGCAGTTTTGATAAAGAGCTTTTTGCATCATTACCGCTCAACTTAGCGGGAGCGTGTGATGATAGGGAATAATATTCGTGTAGCGATTTTACTTAAACTTTTGTCGCAATCTACCGTAGCTTTTTTATTTGATAATTTGTATTGATATTTCGTTAAAAAAAGTAGATGATATTTATAACAATGACAGCGTTTGACGTTACATCATAAGGCTCAATGGGTAAAAGAAAAGCACCTGCAAAATTGCAGATGCCTTAATAGTCGATGTATATTTAACTTTCCAGATATTCGTGTGGTGTCGGCTTGTAATATTCTGTATAGTATTTTTTATATTTTGTTTCTTTTGATTTTAACGATGATTCATTGTTATCAAATTTCTCTATAGGGTCGTCGGAAATGGCATCTATCAATATTTTTTCAAGATGTTCAAATTCTGAATATTCTCCAAAACAGGATAATACAAAAGCATTTCTCACATATCCCGCACTTGATGCCATGAGCTCATAATCAAAGTAATAGCCATAGTGTTCAACAAATAGTGCTATTAACATAACGGTTGTTCTTGTGTTGCCCTCTCTGAATGGATGCACTTGCCATATCAAAGGAAAAAGATGTGCAATTTCCTTTGCAAAGTCCTCGTGCGTAAGACTTTTCCAGCCAACAGCATTTATTTTATCCCACGCAGAATTCAAATCTTTATCAATGTTATCCCAATTTGAATACCACACACTTTTTCCTGCAAGTATTGATTCACGCTTTTGAATATTAATTTCTCTATACTTACCTGCCCATTCATAAACATCGCCAAACAATATTTTGTGAAGTTTACAAACTCCTATCGGTGAAAAATCAGAAAAACCACTGTTATATAATAGAGCCATTCTTGTACGAACCATCATTGATTCTGCCGTATCCAGTGCGGCTTCATCTGTAATACCAAGCTTGTTTTTGAGAACATTACTGTTATCCTGAAGATAAATATCATATTTACTCATATTAAACCTTTAAACACATAGAGAGCATTGATGATGTCAACTCTTTGTCTGTTAATTCTCCGTTTGCCCACTGCTTGAAGAGGTTTTCTGCCTCTTCGGGTATTTCAACTCCCTCTATGCTATTGATAGCTGATGCAATTTTAACAGCTCTGTTACGCTTGTTTTTATCAATTTCAGCCATAAACAAAACCTCCGTTCATAAGTATATTTTACTTAACAATATGAAAATAGTCAAGAATTATTAAATTCCATATGGAATAATATCATTAATCGTCCTATTCCGTTTCGGTTTTGCAACCCGTTGCATTGCTTATGACATTCAAGCTATTCAAGGAGCAGACCAATGGGTTATAAGCAATTTTTCGTAGAGAGCAACGACTATTATTGATTTTCTTATATAAGCTCTGTCAAAGCTTTTGCAGATTTGTCAAGGTATGCCGAATTAAGCTTTGCTGTGTTCTTAAACGCAGTTTTATCAAAGTGTATATTGCACCGTTACCGCTCTTTATCGTTAGAGTGTGATGATTGAAAACTAATATTTATGCAATGCTTCAACTTGTGCTTTAACCGTAATATCTGCAAACTTTTTGCAAACTTTTTCTCAAATAAAATTCAAGGCGATTAAACAGGATTAAAAGAAACCGCATGGGAATGCGGCTTTACCAAGGATTGTGTAACAATATAAAATATAATAAAATGATAAAACTACAACCTCTCACCTCCACCAAATAAGAACCGCAATTTTGATACAATGGGTATCTTAATTGCGGTTCGTTTTTTATGCCTTGAAAACGGCTTTTAATCAGTGTTTACGGCACTTTTGCCGTTTAGTAAAGTGTCAGAGTAATTGTTAAATATGGCTGTTTTGTAATAAAAAAGTCAGTCTTTAAGTGTGCGGAGATGTTTTTATATTGTCAGCGAGCAAGGTCTGCGCAAGAAGCTGTTTTCCTCTGTCGCTTGCGCAACCGCAATACCGAACGCCCGACGCTATTAATGTGACAGCAGTACAGTAAGCGGTAAACGGCAGAGCTTTACTATCACAGGGAGCACAGAGAAACAACTGCGGGCACAGGCTAACGGCAAGGCTTTACTATTGCAGGAATACAGAGAAACAGCTTGCAGGGAGGGGGCGAAAGGCAGAGCTTTAAAAGACTTTGTCCCTTTATGTCCTGAATGTAAAAAAGAAACCTTAGAGTTAATATCATTAGGAAAATGGGATTGATAAAATATATAGCATTACACATATAGCTTTATAGAACATATTTATGAACTGAACAACCAAATAAATTATATAGTATCGGTGCAATTAATACGGTGATACCCTGAATTACCAAAGTGAAGTTCGGATGCAGATAAGAATTCGGGCGATTAATGCTGAATAATATTGAAAGCCTGATGATAAGCTGTATATTCAAGTCACTGAAAGTATGCAGTCACAGGAAACTCGTGAGCGAGAGCTAAGACCACTGCGTATGATACCCGACAACTACGAAAAAATCGTATTGTCAATGGACAGGAGCTATATCAATTTATTTGACGGCATAAAATCACTTAACTTAATAGATTGGCTGCTGTCGTAACATCAGAATATAAAACAGAAAGCATCTTACAGAAAGCATCTATCAGAAACGGTAGATGCTTTTTTGACACTTAAGAACAAAAATGCACGGGTATGTTTAAGGGTACGCTCGGCACGCGTTATGTCTTGGCGGTGAAATCCGATACAGACTCGCCGGCAGGAACTGTCAGCCGAAGGCAATGGCATCCATATGCTCGGAAGTGCGATGCGTTCCTAACTGAAAAGGTTAGGCACTAATAAAAGAACGTAAAGTTTTTCTATTAGGAGAACTGATAATTTGACAGGTAGAATGATGGGGTAACGCCCTGAAATGCCGCCCTAAGAGTCCGACCGGCGTTTGCAGGTGTAATACTACAAGGGTTCGGAAGCTCGGTAACGTCGGCTGAGAGACACCGTAAACTGTGCACGCACAGTACGAAAGCTGCCCGGAGGCGGGTGGTGTGTCCTATAGGTCGGGGGTCTATAAAATAACTATGGTGAGAATGATAGAAATATCTGACGAACTGGCGAATGTACGGGTCTAAAGCATAGGGGCATAGAAATGTGTCTCTGCCTGGGAATGGCAGTTAGCAGTGGAAAAGTAAGAATTTTCGATATGAAATTCCATATAGCGTTACAGGCGCTATCATGCTAACAGGCTCATAGTCAGCATCTAAGGTTATATATGTACAGATAGAATTATCGGAACGCAGAAAGGTCAGAACGCTTATTTAAACCGATTACACGGGAGCGGTTTTAAGGAAACAGTTTATCTGATAACTTAAATTAATCTGGCTGAGAGCGGAGGCACGACCTATGAAATCTCTGTAATGGAGATGGAGGAACAGCCTCTAGTCATAATTAAGCAGAGATTATAGGCTATTTAGTTCATAGCTTCGAGTATGACAAAGAAAATCAAAACCTGAAAGGTGGAGATGCCTATGACAAAGCAGAAAAAGCTACGCCATAACGAATACTATAATATGCAAGAAATATATGACAATCTATATTCTGACAGCAAAGAGGGTAAGGTTTTCAACCACCTCATGGAGCTAATCAGAAAGCCTGAAAATATACAACTTGCATACCGCAATCTTAAAACCAACAGTGGAAGTATGACGGCTGGCGTAGATAAACTCACAATCGAGGACTATACTGATATACCAGCAGACAAATATGTCAGTATGGTACAACGCAAATTAGATTATTACCAACCAAGACCTGTGAGAAGAGTTGAAATTCCCAAACCCAACGGCAAGTTACGACCGCTGGGAATCCCCACAATGATTGATAGACTGGTACAACAAAGTATCCTACAAGTGCTTGAACCAATCTGTGAAGCCAAGTTCCACGACCGGAGCAATGGCTTTAGACCCAACAGGTCAGCACAGAACGCAATAGCACAATGCGACAGAATGATACAATGTAGCAACCTACACTTTGTGGTTGATATTGATATCAAAGGTTTCTTTGACAATGTCAATCACACGAAGCTCATCAAACAAATGTGGACTATGGGAATAAGGGACAAGCAACTCATCTGTATTATCAAAGCAATGCTCAAAGCCCCGATTGTAATGCCCAATGGCGAAATAGAATATCCCAAGCGTGGAACTCCACAAGGAGGAATCCTATCGCCATTACTATCAAACATTGTACTCAATGAGCTTGACTGGTGGGTTAGCTCCCAATGGGAGAACCACCCAACGCACAAAAAGTACAAATGTAGTATAAACAAAAACGGCACTATGATTAAAGGGCACATATACAGAGCACTCCGTAAGAGCAATCTCAAGGAAATGTATATTGTGAGATACGCAGATGACTTGGATAGCTTTGTTTTTCAGAAAGATATACACCTTCTTTTCTGAATTGATGAGTTGTCTGATTGTACGCATAAAAAATACGCTCCTTTCATTAGTTTCCTAAAAAGAGCGTAAAAAACAATCCCATCGTTCCGACAGGATTGTAAAAATCTTTATAACCCTATCGGTCAAGCTTTAGCACCTTACCTTTTGGCAGGTTGCTGTGCGGTCAACGAGCTTGTCTCTCACGCACTCTTTATAGGCTATTTTTAAATTAACACAACAATACAGAATTGTCAAGCAAAAATTAGTCCTTATCCACTTCAATCTTGCCGTGCTTTTCCTTTTCATCTGTGCTGATTTATTAGTTTTCGGATATTATTTTTTTCAGTGTAGAATCAACAGCTTTTATATCTTCAGGAAGGCATTTATCAAATTCACTTCTCCACTCGGAATATGACGAAATATTCTTACTCGAAGGTACCCTTATCGGAATTGTGTAAAAAGAATCTGTTGTATTGTAGCGGCTGATTGAATGTTTGATTATTTGCTCGATTTTTTTCGGACTAAATAAAGCATTATCATTTTCACCTACGCAAAATGGGAAAATAACTCCCGCGTGGTGTACTCCGAAATCACACATATCGCGCAGACTTTTTGTGAAATCATCTAATAATGAGCTTATAGATTGGTTCCTGATTGAACCTTCCCAAGCCGGTCTGAACTTAGCGTCAAGTACCATAATCGGGTTAACGTCTTTGTAGAAAACATAGCCCGGACGGGTTTCGAAAAAGAAATTACGGATGCTGTTTGCATTAGTGTGAGAACCGGGTCTGCTGAGTGCATAAAGAATTTCTTGCGATTTAAGCTTTACAGTGCTTTTTCTTAAGCAATCAAGATGTTTATCCATTGCGTTCTCCAAAAAGCTCTCCCACAAATCAGGAACATAGAACAAGATACCCTCAGTGTCGTCTTCTTTACCGTCAAAAATAGACAGCCCTTCATCTCTCAATATTTTGATTGAGGTAATTCTCAGCTCCTCGTATTCAGTGTATAGCGGATGAGTTATTGCTCTGAGATTCTTTGAAATAATATTTCTAAGACCGCCTTTGATGAAACCGGTGTCGTTTTTCAGCTGATTTATAACGGACAACAAGTCAAAGTTGCTGTCTATATTTTCAACTACCAGATCATAGTATTTTTCTTTCAAATGCGTATAAGCCGCTACGATAAGGTAATTCAAAAAATTGTTGGTTGTGTTTTCACGGTAGCTGTATGCTATCTTTCCGTTGTTTTGCCCTGCGTTCAGCTTTATATGCCTTGCAATATCAATGGCGCCTCTCAGCTTTTCGTCGTTACGCTCAAAGCGTCTGTAGGTTCTGAACAAACCCTTAAGACAGGCTTGCTGTAATTGTTCTTTAAAACGGAACAGCAGTAAGTAATCATATATTTCCTCCTCGTTGGATGGAACCATATTTTTGCTTAACATCAGCTTGTCGTACAACAGCATTGTTGCAAGAAAGTAGGGCTTGTCGGAATTATCAAATTTGGTTGTTATCTGCAGCTTTACATCAAATTTCATAGCTGATGAATCGGATGTTTCGGGCAGGCTCACCGTGACATTTTTCCGCAGTACTCCAGCAATGCCGCCGTAATAAAAACCGTCTCCGAACTCACTGTATAGCTTCAGATTGTTAATGCCGGTATTTTTCGAGTGACCTATAATAAAATCATTTGGCCTGATTTCATCCAGAATGGTTCTTATTAGCGTTACTTTTCCGCAACCGTCAGGGATACTGCCTTTTGTAACAGTCAAATCAATGTCATTTATGTTATCGTAGGTTTTGCCCTTAATTGTTACACAAATCTTATCATTATCCATTATTTCCACCTGAGGTATCTGTTGTTTTGGATTTGTCAAATAACGCATTCTTGCAACCACTAATTAAGGCTTCAACCTTTTCGGAATCTTTTCCACGGGTGTATTCTTTGAGGAGAGGTTTAATTTTTTCATTAAAAATAGTTTCACGGTTATCATTGCCGTTACTGTCAAACAGATTCTTAAAGTAGGCAGGACCGATGTGATAGGATTCGTTTAGTCCAAGCTTTTTTCCCTCTCCGCTTATGATTTCATTCATTTCTTGAATTTTCTTAACTATATCCTCAACCTCATCTTTGCTCTTATTGTTAATAGAAGCAACCGAATAAAGCATAACCTCGTTTGCCTTAATTTCAACCCACGCAAATCTTCTTCTCAAGGCAAAATCAAAGGTTTCAACGCTCCTGTCAATATCGTTCATCGTTCCGATGATAGTCAGGTTTTCGGGTACAAAAAAGCCATTTTTAAAGCAATCATCTGTAATTTTATAAGCGATATCCTCTTTCATCTCGTATGTAGGAAGATTATGATACTGAGTGGGGAATCTGTTCTGAACGCCTCTGTAATCTTCCTCTAATCCAAACATAAGCTCACCGAAAACCTTTGACAAGTCAGCGCGGTTAATCTCGTCTATGACAAAATAGTACATTGGAAGTCTGTTAATTGTGTCTTTAATAGCGTTTCTTTGATTATCTGTTTCCTCTGTGTCTTTATCCGACTCTTTCATTTTGTTATATAGGTCATCAATGCTTTTAATGTCATTGTGTGTTTCTTTTATTATTTTAAGATTTGCATCTGCTATTCTCCTGCAAAATGCTTTGAAAGTTCCATCCATACGCACAAATATATTTTCTCCGTTTTCTCCCTTGGGAACAGGACGGATACCCTCGACAAAGTCGGTGTAATCATACGATGAATGAAACTGCACAAACTTATATCTGCTTTCATCATTTTGTGTTGCCATCTTTACATATTCACGAACGGAAAAAGTCTTGCCTGTTCCGGGTGCCCCGGTAAAAATTATCTGTTTGTGGGCTTTTATTTTTTCTGCGATTAATTTGTCAATTATTACTCCTTCTTTGTTATAGTTTTCGTTCATAGATTTAGTGCCTCCGTTGTTGTTATCTGTATAATTTTTCTTTGTGTTTTTGTTAGGTGTAAATATTATTTTATACTTTTTATATTTTTCAAATTTATTGATTAATTTTTTAATCCACTCTATTGAACGTGTAAAAAGATCATCA
>DKZT01000018.1:28696-29474 GCA_002493755.1 Ruminococcaceae bacterium UBA7067 | reverse complement strand
CACCGAGTGCTTCTCCATAAACTCTGACATATCAAGTCTGATAAGAGTTTCCGGCGTATCAAAAAGCTGCTCGGAAAGCACCTTTACAAGCTCGGTTTTGCCGACGCCTGTCGGTCCGACAAATATAAATGACGCAGGACGTCTTCGAGGGCTTATCTGCACACGGCTGCGGCGAATTGCAGCAGCAACAGCTTCAACAGCTTCGTCCTGTCCTATAATTTTTTCCTTAAGCTTATCCTCAAGGTCAGCAAGCTTTTTAAGCTCGTTTTCCTGCACCCTGCTCGCCGGTATTCCTGTCCACAATTCGATTACCTTTGACAGGTCCTCTTCCTCAACCTTTGAGCCGAGAGCTTCATCCTGAATTGCAGACGCTTTCTGCTGAATTACGGCAAGCTCCGAGCGAACCTTTGCGAGCTTTTCATAGTCAATCTTTTCAGGGTCAGCGGTAAGCTTCTCCTGCTGATACAGCAGCTTTTTCTCCTCAAGCTTATATCCGTCATACTCCTCCATTTTTTTGTTTCTGAGAGCCGCGCAGGCACAAGCCTCATCAAGCAAATCAATAGCCTTATCGGGGAGGAAACGGTCATTTATGTATCTTTCGGAAAGCACAACGGCTCTGCGTACTATCATATCGGGAACAGTCACCCTGTGATGCTTTTCGTAATAGGACTTAACTCCCGTGAGAACCTCGATTGTTTCGGCGACAGACGGCTCGCCTACCTTAACAGGCTGGAATCTTCTTTCAAGCGCAGCGTCCTTTTCAATATATTTTCTGTAT
>DKZT01000018.1:27456-28390 GCA_002493755.1 Ruminococcaceae bacterium UBA7067 | reverse complement strand
TGTTGCGCCGATAACCTGAATTTCTCCTCTTGAAAGCGACGGCTTAAGGATATTCGCAGCGTTCATAGTACCCTCGGAATCGCCCGTTCCGACAAGGTTGTGAACCTCGTCAATGAACAGAATAATATTACCCGCCGCTTTGACCTCCTCGGTCAAGCCTTTAATTCTGCTTTCAAACTGTCCTCTGAACTGTGTTCCTGCAACAAGTGCCGCAAGGTCAAGCAAGTATATCTCCTTATCCTGAAGGCGGAACGGAACATCGCCCGAGGCAATGCGAAGCGCAAGACCCTCGGCAATGGCAGTTTTACCTACGCCCGGTTCACCGATAAGACAAGGGTTGTTTTTGCTTCTTCTGCACAGAATCTGGATTACTCTGGCTATCTCCTTTTCTCTGCCTATTACGGTGTCAATCTTGCCTGCTCTGGCTTTGGCTGTGAGATTCTCACAGTAAGCCTCAACGTTACGGCGCTTTTTATTGGACTTTTTATCCTTTTTATTATTCTGCTGATTGTTTTCCTCTCTTTTGCCGTCAAAGAAATTCTGGAAAAACGGGAAGGTCGGCGCTCCGCCCGGTGAAAATTCGCCGTCTTCGGAATCATTATCTCCTGTTTCGGAAATCTGACCCATCATCTCGGCAAAATTAGGCATTTCACCGTCCTCGGAAATTCCCATAAGGCTGTCAACCTGTTCCTGAACATTGTCGATATCCTCCTCGGAAATTCCCATCTTCTCCATCATATCCGTGACAGGCTTTATGCCAAGCTCCTTGGCACAGGACAGACAGTATCCCTGCGGCTCTGATGATGCGCTTGACGACACAAACACAACGGCAGGTCTTTTTTTACATTTACAACAAAGCATAATTCTATCTCCTCTGAAATCATAAGCGTTAAACACTTTTCTTTTTTGGTTATCCCTTTAAATAAGCAGTTTT
>DKZT01000018.1:26982-27136 GCA_002493755.1 Ruminococcaceae bacterium UBA7067 | reverse complement strand
TTTCAGTTTTGAGTTTTGAGTTAAATGGACAAAAATGCGAAACGAGGTTGTAGGAAACGTTCTCGGCTGTTCCGCTCGCTCCGCTGCATGCTGTATACGCTTCACAGTAAAGCGAAATGAGCATTAAGGTGTTAATAAAAAGCCTAAACCCAAC
>DKZT01000018.1:0-26664 GCA_002493755.1 Ruminococcaceae bacterium UBA7067 | reverse complement strand
CGACTCAAAACTCTAAACTAAATTATCGTTTAGCTTACTTAGGGGTGTAACAATATTTTCTTTAATTTCGCAAGTTACTAATTTTCAATTATTTTTTAAAAGCTGAAAAAACAAAATGGCATACATTACAAGCGCGAATACCATTACGCACGATGTAATTGTCAGCAAGACGGTAATCAGTACAGAAAGCTGTGCAGCCATTGCCGCGCCGCCGAAAACCTCGATAGCGACTACTGTGGTTACCGAAATGTAAAACACAACCGTTGCAATCTTTCCGTACCATTTTGCAGCAGGAGGTGTGATGCTGCGGTGAATAAGGTATGCACCGCCGAGAAGCATTAAAATATCCTTAGCCGCAAGTATTATGACAAGAAGTCTGACATTCGGAATCAATATACCGATACAGATAATTACTGCGACAAGCGTGAGCTTATCGGCAATCGGGTCGAGCATTTTGCCGAGCTTGCTTATCTGGTTGAAGCGTCTGGCTATCATACCGTCGAACATATCGCTTAAACCGGAAATAACAATGCACAGCACAGCTCCAATGTAATTTTTATAGACAAAGAAAATTACCATAGGAACAATCAATACAATTCTGAACATTGAAAGCAGGTTTGGAATTGTAATGATTTTATCCTCTGCGTTTTTTTGTAAACCCATTTTTTCCCCTCCCGAATCAAGCTGATTAAGCTTATCTGAATATAAAGCTGAAAATATTAAAATTATAAAACAACTTAAATAAGTATGTATTGTCGATTGTCTGTTGATTTGACGCGCCGAAATCGGACAGCAACCTCAGCAGAGAAACGGCAAGCATAATCAAAACAACACCCTTTAGCAGTCCCAAAATGCCGCCGAGCGTTCTGTTCACACCGAAAAGCACGGGAATACGGCACACTCTTGTTACGGCACGGGAAATAAATCTTACCAAAACCATAAAAAGCACAAATAAAACAACCGTCAGTGCTATTGATAATATTACCGTAACAACAGGCGATACCAGCTGTTCAACCGCCGCCGCTATTGAATTAATGCCGCTGTTCAGCGCGTCCTGAAGCTGAGTTGACGCTTCCGCATTCGGAACGATCGCCTTGATAAAGTCGGGCAGACTCTCGATTATATCATTAACGGTGCTTAATGCGCCCTCTCCTGCCGAAGCCGTGAGCGAATCGGAAACCGAACTGATTATGCTCTGCTTTATCATTGAAGCATATATCCACTGAGCGCACGCCTTAGCGGCAATTCCTGAAAAATATGCCGAAAAAACAGTACCGAAAAGATTTATCACACTTCTGATAAGCCCCTTACGTACTCCGATTATTGTAAATAATACGAGAATTACAAGTATTAACCCGTCTAAAAATATATTCATACGCAACCTCAAAAGAGTATTTCAGCTTCTTAGGCTAAAATATATCATAAATCAAACAAAAATACAACAACAAATTATTCACAACTCAAGGCGCGCTGATTTCTCTTATCTCGGTAATACCAAGAACATAGACGCTGTTCTCACTGTACATCGTCAGGCTCTGAGCATCAAGACCCGAGTCGGATGTTCCGATTTCATTACCTCCCGATGTAAAGAACGCCGTTATTCCGCCGTCACACAAGGCAGCTATTCTGCCGCCGTACAAATCGATTGATAAAATTCTGTACTGTGTGTCTGTTATTTTCTCCAATGCACCGTTCTTATTTATATAAACAATGTGGCAGTTGCCGCCGTCGCTTGACGGTGAAAGAGAAATAACGCCGCCCAGAGAACGGTCAAAGGCAAAGGACGTGAGTGTAAGCCCGTCGTAGCTGTATTTTTCAACATCGCTGTAATTTGATTTTATCACAACAGCCTGGTTATCGCCGATGGCAGCGACTGAGCCGTTATCCATAAATTCGCAGCTGTAAATCAGGCTTTCTCCTAAATCAACCGTTGCAACAGGTTCTTCCTTTGAAAAATCAAGAATATATATTACAGATTTAAAATCTCCGTTGTTTGATGAAACAGTTGCAACTGCGGCTTGTGTGCCTGATTGATTCAAAGTCATTGACGTTGCATAATAGTCAGAAAAGTAATACGCAAAAATCTGTTTGTTGCTTGAAGTGAAAACGGAGAGCTTCGACAAATACCCCTCCTCGGTTGTTATAAAGCCGTGAGTGCCGTTGCTTGCTATGTCGCCCTGAATTATAGGATTATCAAGCTCGTTTTTAACCTTTGTTTCGCCTACCGAGTCAACCTGATAGCCTTTCCCGTTTATATTGTATGTTAATATGTTGTCGCCAGATATTTTAAGCGCAGGCTGGGAAAAGCTGATTGGTCTGTCAACAACCTTTCCTGCCGATTTGTTAAGGCAGATAAGAGAGGTGTCGCTTACATATGTAAGATAGCCTGCGGAGTATTGGAAATTACCTCCGCTTATTTTAGTGCCGGAAATGCTTGTGGGAAAATCATCTCCGTTTTTGCCGGAAAGTCCCTTCTGTATGCTGTTAATAAGCTTATCAGGTGCAATATAGTTCCAGCCTGTGGCTATTATAACAGACAGCAGACACACAAGAAGTATCAGCACTGCTGTTTTCGCCCTTGAGGAAATAACGTCCTTTGCAACCGGCGCTTCGGCTTTTTCTTCCTCAACAGCGTGAGAGAATGTATATTCAGTCGGTATTTTCTGAGGAATTTTCGGCTGCTTTTCGGTTTTATAGCGCTTTTTTATATCAGCCCTTTTCTTTTCCTTTTTCTCTTTTTCCTTTTCCTTACTTTCCTTTGCCATAAAGAATCTCCTTAGTAATTTACCTTATTCAGGTAAAGCCCGCACGCAGGTGCAGTAGGCCCTGCGGCTTTTCTGTTTTTTGCATTTAAGATATTCGGAATATCATTTTCCCCTATTTTTCCCTGAGCTATCCTCAGGAGCGTACCCACCATAATTCTGACCATATTATAAAGGAAGCCGTCAGCTTCAACCCTCATTTCAACTAAATCTCCGCTCCTCGTAACCGTGAAATGCTTGACTGTTCTCGTAAAGTCGCCTTTTTCACGTTTATCGGGTGTGCAAAAGGATGTAAAATCGTGAGGACCGACATACGCCTGCGCCGCCTTATTAAGCATTTGTTCATCAAGGCTGTATCGGTAGTGAAGTGCATAGCCGTTTAAAAACGGGTTTCTCTCCTCACGGTTCCAAATTTTATACACATACTCCTTGCTTTTGCAGGAGTATCGGGCGTGAAAATCAAGACCGACCTCTTCGCTTTTCAGCACGGCTATGTCAGGCGGCAAAAAACGGTTCATAGCGCATTTAAGACGCTCGGCGGGGATTCTATGCTCAGTCATTACATTAATACAATACATATTTGCGTGAACGCCCGAGTCAGTTCTGCTGCAGCCTTTTACGGTGAAATCACTGCCTATTATTTTTTCAAGCGAGCTTTGGAAAACCTCCTGAACAGTCAGCGCATTTTTCTGAATCTGCCAGCCGTGATATGTCTTGCCGTCATACGAAATTGTGAGGAGGATATTTCTCATCTGACTGTCGCAGGCAGGAATATGTTGCATAAAATCACTCCAGTAAGCAGTAAAAGGCAAATTATTGAAGCACAAAGGTCAATTTTGCCGTAGTGCAGGGTTTTCATTCTCGTTCTGCCGTTACCTCCGCGATAACAGCGGCACTCCATTGCAGTCGCAAGGTCAATGGCTCGTCTGAACGCAGAAACAAACAGCGGTATCAGAACAGGGATAAGCGCCTTAACACGCTTAATAAGGTTTCCGCTGTCCATATCCGCTCCTCTCGCTTTCTGAGCAGACATAATCTTGTCGGTTTCCTCAAGCAGGGTCGGCACAAACCTCAGCGCAATAGTCATCATCATTGCTACCTCGTGCACCTTGATATGAAACACCGTCAAAGGCTTAAGCAGGCGTTCGATTGCGTCTGTTAAATCAGTCGGCGAGGTTGTAAAGGTCAGCACCGAGCTTGCAAGAATCAGAAGCGCAATTCTTATTGAAACAAAAATTGCATTGTTTATTCCGGCTTCGGTGATTTTAATAAAGCCCAGCTCAAAAATCGGCTCACCTCTGCCGTAAAAGAGATTGATAAGACCGGTAAAAAGCACGATGAATAAAATCATCTTCATACTTTTAAGGTACATCTTCAAAGAAATTTTCGTTGACAGAATAACAGCAAAAACGAACACGGCTACAAGCGCAAGTGAAGCATAATTGCCTGTTATAAAAATAAATACTATAACTGCGATAAGCAGTAATATTTTAGCACGAGGGTCAAGCCTGTGCACAGGCGAGTCGCCCGGCAAAAACTGCCCCAATGTTACATCCTTAAGCAAATGATCATCCCTTATACAATCAAGATTTAAAAATTCAATATATCAAAAATTATTCTTGTCAAAAAGAGCCTGAAGCTCGTTCGCCGCCTGTTCAACGGTAAGAATACCCGACGGCAGATTATATCCCATATTTTGCAGTCGTGACATAATTTTAGTAACCTGCGGAACTCTCAGTCCCATTTTTTCAAGCTCTTCTCCCCTTGAAAAGACAGCTTTCGTATCGTCAAACATAGCCGCCCTACCCTTGTTCATCACAAGTATTCGGTCAGCTGTTCGTGCAATGTCCTCCATACTGTGAGAAACAAGCAGAACGGTGTTTTTCCGCTCCTTGTGATACTGCCTTATCTGAGCAAGCAGAACATCTCTGCCTGCCGGGTCAAGACCTGCGGTCGGCTCGTCAAGAATAAGAACATCGGGGTCCATTGCGATAACTCCTGCGATTGCGGCTCGTCTTTTTTCACCGCCCGACAAATCAAACGGTGATTTTTGCAGAAGCTCGTCCTTTAGCCCTGCAAAGCGCGCCGCACTGCGGACTCTGTCTTTTATTTCTGCCTCGGAAAGTCCCATATTGCCCGGACCGAACGCTATATCCTTTTCGACTGTTTCCTCAAAAAGCTGATATTCGGGATACTGAAAAACAAGTCCTACCTTAAAGCGCACCTTTCTTATATCCTGCGGTGACGCCCAGATGTCCTCGCCGTTTAGTCTGACTGTGCCTGAGGTAGGCTTTATCAGTCCGTTGAGCATCTGCACAAGGGTTGATTTGCCTGAGCCTGTGTGGCCTATAATGCCGACAAACTCACCCTCTTCAATTTTTATGTTAAGCTTATCGTTTGCCTTTTTTTCAAAGGGTGTGCCAAGACCGTAAACAAACGATAAATTCTCGGTTTCAATTATATTCATATGCTTCCTCTGTTTATTGCTTCTTCAAAATCTTGTCAATAAGGCTTACACATTCGTCACTGTCAAGCGGCATATATTTTGGAGCTTTCTCACCCAACAAGCCTCTGCCCTGTAATCTGTAAATAAGCTCTGTCGCCTGCGGTACATCAAGGCGGTGACGCTTTAACAGCTCTACCTGTGAAAAGACCTCGTGCGGCTCGCCCTGAACAAGCACCGCGCCGTCATCCATTACAACAACACGGTCAGCCTGAACAGCCTCCTCCATATAGTGAGTTATCAGGACAATCGTAATACCCTTTTCCTTATTGAGCTTTTTTATTGTCGCCATAACCTCATCTCTGCCCTTTGGGTCAAGCATTGCCGTAGGCTCGTCAAGCACAAGGCACTGCGGCTGCATTGCGATGATTCCCGCTATTGCAACTCTCTGCTTCTGACCGCCCGACAGCTTGAACGGCGCGTGAGCTCTGTATTCATACATATCGACAGCCTTTAACGCCTCGTCAACTCTTATTCTTATCTCCTTCGGGTCAATGCCGAGGTTTTCGGGACCGAAGGCGACGTCCTCCTCAACAATGCTCGCCACAAGCTGATTGTCGGGGTTTTGCAGAACAAGACCGACTGTCTTTCTTATATCGTACCGCTTATCCTCATCGGCTGTGTCGATTCCGTTTACAAGCACCCTGCCCTGCTGCGGAAAGAGCATAGCGTTTAAAAGCTTAGCCATTGTTGATTTACCGCAGCCGTTGTGACCGAGAAGAGCGATAAATTCACCCTTTTTTATGTTCAGTGAAATATTCTTTAAAACGTTTACGGCGGTAAGCGGCTCGTCATCAGCTTCGCTTACATATTGAAAGCTTACATTTTCAACCTTTATAAAATCTTCCATTTTATCCCCTGTTAACATTCAAAATAAATGCGTTGTTAAGACTGCCATATTGCGGTTGAGCCGCAGGGCAGAACAAGTCCCGTATCTGTTGCTTTAAGTCCGATTTCATCGGAGCTTACACTGCCGCCGAATTTCTTTTTTATCAGCACTCCGAGCAGATATTCCATTACGGCAGGCGACAGACCTGTTGTGTAGGAATTGAGCAGGAAAAACTCGGGGTTATCGCTCAGAACACCCGTGCAAAGCTCGACAAGAGAGAAGAGCTGCTCCTCAAGCTTCCACACTTCTCCTCCCGGTCCTCTGCCATAGGACGGTGGATCCATAATAATGCCGTCATACTTATTTCCCCTGCGGATTTCACGCTGAACGAATTTAACGCAATCGTCGACAATCCAGCGAACAGGCTTATCGGAAAGTCCCGAAACGGCGGCATTTTCCTTTGCCCACTGCACCATACCCTTTGATGCGTCAACGTGACACACCCTTGCGCCTGCGTTTGCACAGGCAAGAGTTGCGCCGCCTGTGTAGGCGAAAAGATTAAGCACATTCAGCTGACGTTTACTTTTGCGGATTTTTTCATCTACGAAAAGCCAGTTTACAGCCTGCTCGGGGAAAACGCCCGTATGCTTAAAGCCCATAGGCTTGATCTGAAATGATAAATCATTGAAATTAATTTTCCACACATCGGGATGCTTTTTGTAAACCTCCCACTTTCCGCCGCCGCTTGAGCTGCGGTGATAGCGCGCGTGCGCCCTACGCCACAGCGGATTGTCCTTTGGCGTGTTCCAGATAATCTGTGGGTCGGGTCTTATGAGAATAACATTACCCCACCGCTCAAGTCTTTCACCGTTTAAGCAGTCGATAAGCTCATAATCCTGCCAGTTTGCAAAACGCATAATACATCCTCCGAATTAAACTAATCTCTCTCTTACAAGCTCAGCCGCTTGATTTGCTATGCTTGTGATTTCGCTTGAATCCTCACCCTCGACCATAACTCTGATAAGCGGCTCAGTGCCTGATGCTCTGACAAGAATTCTGCCCCTGCCGCCAAGTCGCTCGCCAGATTCTTCTATCTCTTTCTTAATCTCCTTGTCGGTGTCAAATCTGAGCTTGCCCTCGTTTGACACCTTAACATTTATCATCACCTGTGGGAAACGGCTCATAAGCTTAGCCATATCCGACAGCTTTTCTTTTCTTCTGTTCATCATACTGAGAAGCTGAGCGGCAGTCATCTGACCGTCGCCTGTTGTGCAGTAGTCCAGGAAAATAACGTGACCCGACTGTTCGCCGCCGAGGTTATAACCCTCTGCGCGCATAGCCTCAAGCACATATCTGTCGCCTACCTTAGTCGAAACGAACTTGATACCCTCGCTCTCACAGAACTTGTTGAAACCCATATTTGTAAGAATTGTTCCCACAACGGCGTCTTTTTTAAGCTTGCCTCTTGATTTTAAATCCTGAGCGCAGATTGCGATAATAAAGTCACCGTCAACAAGATTTCCGTTTTCGTCAACAGCAAGGCATCTGTCGGCGTCACCGTCAAAAGCCATACCTGCGTCAAGCTTATGCTCCTTGACATATTTCATAAGATTATCCATATGAGTTGAGCCGCAGTCATCGTTGATATTTGTGCCGTTCGGCTTGTCAAACAGCATATGGCATTTTGCGCCGAGTGCGGTAAACAGCTTCTCGGCGGTTCTTGAAGATGAACCGTTTGAGCAGTCAAGGGCAATTTCCATTCCGTCAAGCCTGTATTCAACGTTCTCAACAACGTGATTTACATAATCGATGGCAGCCGTTTCCGCTTCAATAACACAACCGAGCTTATCGTCCGAATAAGCAGGGAAAGGCTGAGCGTGGTCAAGGACTATTGCTTCAATCTGCTCTTCAAGCTCATCGGGAAGCTTGTAGCCGTCCATATTGAAAATCTTTATTCCGTTGAATTCAAACGGATTGTGCGAGGCGGAAATCATAATTCCTGCATCAGCGCCGTATTTGCCGATTAAGTACGCAACGGCAGGAGTAGGAACAACGCCGAGCTTCACTACATTTGCGCCGACCGAGCAAAGTCCTGCTATCAACGCGCCCTCAAGCATATCGGAGCTTAAGCGTGTGTCCTTGCCGATTAAAACCTTAGGATGCTCTGTTTCCTTGTTAATAAGAACCATAGCCGCCGCTCTGCCTATATTCATTGCAAGCTCGGGAGTAAGCTCAGTATTCGCAACCCCTCTTGCACCGTCAGTACCAAATAATCTTCCCATATTGTCCTCCTGTCAGTTATTATTAATTCACATAAAAATATTACGTATCAAACAGGGTCGGCTGTGAAACAACCTCTACCCCGTCAAAATCATATCCCAGATGCTTGCACGCCGCCTTTGTTACGCATCTTCCTCTCGGCGTTCTGTTAAGGAAACCTATCTGCATAAGGTAAGGCTCGTAAACGTCCTCGATTGTGACAGCCTCTTCACCGATAGCCGCCGCAAGCGTTTCAAGTCCGACAGGGCCGCCCTTATAGAACTTTATCATAGCCTCAAGCATACGTCTGTCGTTTGCGTCAAGACCAAGTCCGTCAATCTCAAGCTTATCAAGTGCCGTTTTAGCTGAATACGAATCAATCACACCGTTGCTTATTACCTGAGCAAAGTCACGGACACGCTTTAACAGCCTGTTGGCTATTCTAGGCGTACCTCTTGAGCGAGAGGCGATTTCAAGCGCGCCGTCGTCGTCAATGGGCATATTTAAAATTCCTGCGCTTCTCTTGACTATCATCGAAAGCTGCTGCGGAGTGTAAAGCTCAAGGCGCAATACAACTCCAAAGCGATCTCTGAGCGGAGCAGTAAGCTGTCCTGCTCTTGTTGTTGCGCCGACAAGCGTAAACTTCTGAAGCGGCAGATGGTATGAAGCCGCCATCTGACCCTTGCCTGTTACAATGTCAATCGCAAAGTCCTCCATTGACGGATATAATATTTCTTCAACAGAGCGCGACAAACGGTGGATTTCATCAATAAAGAGTACGTCACCCTCATTAAGGCTTGTGAGAAGTGCCGCAAGATCTCCCGGTTTTTCTATTGCAGGGCCTGAGGTGATACGCAGATTAGTGCCAAGCTCGTTTGCGATTATTCCGGCAAGAGTGGTCTTGCCGAGTCCCGGAGGACCGTAGAGCAAAACGTGGTCGAGCGCTTCGCCTCTCTGCAAAGCCGCCTGAATAAACACAGACAAATTCTCCTTGACCTTTTCCTGTCCTATATAATCGTCTAAACACCGGGGTCTTAACGGATTATCGTCACCGTTTAAATCACACGGTATTTCGGACGGGCTTAATATTCTGTTTTCGTAGTCCATTTCCATTTTAATCCCTCCGAAATCAGCGTGCCGCCATTTCTCTTAGTACAGCGGCAATCAAGTCCTCAACACTTTTATTTTGATCAAGCTTTGACAAAATCGGAAGCACCTCTGCGCTGTCATAGCCAAGCACCGCAAGCGCTTCAACGGCTTTTTGCGTATTGCCAAAGGATACCTCGGCTGTACCGCTTCCGGCTGTCGGCATATCTGCGTCTGACGTTTCAAATACCTTAAGCTTATCCTTAAGCTCAAGCACAATCCTCTGCGCAAGCTTCAGCCCGACGCCGTTTGCACGGGTAATTGACTTGCAGTCGGAGGAAGCAATACAGATTGCAAGCTGTTCGGGAGAAAGCTCGGAAAGTATTGAGATTGCGGCTTTCGGGCCTACCTTTGTTACGCTTGTAAGGAGCTTAAAGCACGAAAGCTCCGAGGTAGAACTAAAGCCGTAAAGCTCGGCGGCATCCTCTCTTACAACAAGATGCGTATACAGCATTGCTTCGTTGTTAAGCTTTGGAAGCTGCCTTTGCGTGTTCATTGAAGTAAAGCATTTATATCCTACGCCTGCACATTCTATTACGACAAATGTCGGCTCTATGTGAATCAGATTTCCTCTTACGCTGTAAATCATTTATGAATTTAAGCTCCTTTTATATATCATTGCCTTTAAATTCGTTCCCGCCGCCTGTGTGTGCGTAATCGCCATAGCGAGAGCGTCCGCCGTGTCATCAGGCTTCGGAACCTCCTTAAGCTTTAAAAGCCGTCTTGTCATCTCCATAATCTGCGGCTTTTTTGCCTGTCCGTAGCCTGTTACAGCCATTTTGACCTGAAGCGGAGTGTATTCAAAAACAGGCACATTGTTCTTCTGCGCCGCAAGGAGAATAACGCCCCTTGCCTGTGCAACATTAATTGCGGTTTTCTGGTTATTCTGAAAATACAGCTTTTCAATCGCCATTGCATCAGGCTTCGCCTGTTTGATAATCAAATCAAGCTCGTCATAGATATGCTCCAAACGGCGGTTAAAGTCTGTTCCTGCATTGGTGGTTACTGCACCGAAGCCCAGCGGAGCGTAACTCACGCCGTTAAAGCTTATAACTCCCCAGCCAACGATAGCATAACCGGGGTCAATTCCCAGAACAACCAAATAAACCACCCTTCCACTCAAGCAAAGCTATATCTCTCTTATTCTATCATTTGATTATATCACATAGTTGAAAGTCGGGCAAGAACAAGAGAGATATTATTTGAATTTTTATTGTATTTTTGCAAACAAAAAGGCTGCGTGATGACACACAGCCGCTTTGTCGCTTATTTACTTTGCTTAATCAGTCTTTGAATTTCAAGCGCCTTTCCAAGGTCGCCTTCAATTTTAAGCTTTCCAACGGTGAACGCAAGAACCGGGTCAAGCTTTCCGTGAACAATCTTTAAGAACACCTTTGAATCAACAATGAACAAAACGTCCCTGTCATTGTAATCATAAGGCTCAACTCTAAGCTCGCCGTCATTAAGCTCAGCATAAAATATGCCCGAACCCTCACCTGTCAGATTCACCTGCAGAGCAAGGTGTCCTTTATAATCGCTGACATCAGCCTTCATAAAGTTGTCCCTTACCTCCGCAAAAATTTCCTGACCGGTGATGAATACAAAGCCGTCCTCGTCAACATAACCGAGGTCGCCTGTTCTCAGCCAGCCGTCAGGTGTGATAGCCTTGTTTGTTTCAGTCTCGTCCTTGTAGTAGCCGATCATTCTGCTGTCGCCCTTAACAAGGATTTCTCCGTCCTCTATTTTTGCTTCACAGCCCGGAATGAGATGTCCGACAGAGCCGAGCTTTGAATAGGTTTTCATATTTGCGCTGATACGTGGTGAAAACTCTGTCATACCGTAGCCCTGAACAAGTGCAATACCGTATTCCTTGAACTGCTCGATAAGCTTCGGATTAAGATAAGCTCCGCCGCTGTAAATTGTATGCAGGTTTTCTCCGAACACCTGAACTGCAAGCGCTCTTTTGGGAACATCGGGATATTGTCTGCACAGCTCGCCGAGCTTGAAGTTAAGAGTTTCGATGATGAGCGGAACAAGAAGCATAATGTGCGGCTTGAAAAGCTGGAGGTTCTTTACAATTCTCATCATTGAATCGTTAAAGCAAATGGTTGCACCGACACACATACAGGCGAGAATATCGCAGGTAAAGCAGTAAGCGTGATGAATAGGCAGTACCGTAAATGAAACGGTGTCATCGCACTCCCCCATATCCATACAGGTTGCATTGTCTGCAAGGCTCTTATGGCTGAGCATAACGCCCTTGCTTCTGCCTGTTGTGCCGGAAGTAAAGAGGATTGAGCACATTTTTTCAGGGTCGATTTCAGTGCTGAATTCGCCGTAATTTCCGTTTAAAAAGTTCTCAAAGGCAATAGCCTTGTCGCTGTCGCTCTCAAGCGAAATATCGATATAAAGGCTTATGCCGCTGCAGGATTCTCTGATGGTGTCGATTCTGTCGGCAAGAAGAGAATCATAAACAAGCACGGATACGTCTGCACGGTTTAAAAGCTCGGCTATATCAGCGCCCGAAAGCTCCTTATCTATCGGAACAATTACGCTGCCGCTGTTTACTGTACCGAAGTATGTAATTATCCAAGGGTAGCTTGTTGCACCGACAACGCCGACGTGCTTTCCGAGATAGCCGTTGCTCTTGAGCGCATTTGAAAATGCCATACTGTCAGCTAAAACTTCGTTGTAGGATTTTGACACAACATCTTTTTTCACCTTGTAGCTGAAAGCCGCTTTATCGCCGTAAAGGGCAGCCGCGTCTTTTACAAGCTCGGACAAATCTCTATATCTTTTAGTAGGTTTAATTAAAATCTCGCTCATTAATGCTACACTCCTTTTAAGCCTGCAAGGATTTGATATATTCGATTGCCTGTCCTACCGTGAGGATTTTTACTACCTCGCGCTCGTCAATTTCAACGTCAAATTCGTCCTCAATCTCGCTGAGGAAGCTCATAAAATCGTATGAGCTGAAGCCGAGATCTGCAATAAACTCAGAATCCTCGGTAATTGTGTTCGTATCAACCTCTACATAGTTTACAATGATGTTCTTAATTTGCTCTAACATATTTGTTACCTCCGTTTATCAAGTATTTGAAATAACTTCTCCGACTGTTGCGTTCGGGTTCTTTACACCCTCGAAAAGGATTCTTGTAATGAAGTAGTAGATGCTCTGTAAATCTTCATAAGTATATTTGCCCTTTTTATATTCAAAGCAGAAATCAAGACCGTTATCAAGTGAACGGTGCATAACCGTGAGATAAAGCGGCTGAGCTGCAACGCCGTTTGAGTACCAGTTCGACTTATAGTTTATCTCCTGCGGAACATCGCTTGAGCGCATTGAAAGCGGCTGATAAGTAAGGCTCAACGGCTCGTAGGTCTGTCCCGGAGCGTTCTTATAGTATTGACCGCGCATTGTCATATATTCAATCGGGTTTAAGTTTGCGTGGCGGAACATATTATTCTGGCTTTCCTGAATTATTTTGCAGCCTTCAATGAAGGTGTTATCAAGATTTACTATTGTTCTGCACGGGAAGAAGTGGATTCTTGAGCCGCCGCACTTCTTTTCATTTAAAGTTGCACGTCTTGCGCAGGTTGACTGGATTGAAACGTCAGGCTGATTGTCGTTGACCTTCTGGAGATATGTTCTGATAGCCATCAAGAGCAGGCAAACCATAGAAACATTGTTGTCAGCACAGAACTTAGCAAGAACGTCTGACGGCTCCGGCTCAAGGTGGAACTGAGCAATGTCAGCCACGTTGCTTACGCCGTCATTCATTGCGGCACACTGGTTCGGGTTGCTGGTTTCCTCTCTCTGCTCCTGTAAGCGCGGCTTACCCTGAATATCGGTATATATAGGCTTGGAGGATTCGATAACCTCTTTCCAGTATGCTCTGTCACGGTTGAGTGCCTTAGAATTTGCTTCGTACTTAAGATCCTTTTCAAGCTGCTCTATGTAGGAAGCAAGCAGCTTCGAATAGTCATAGCCGTACATTTTATGGCAGTAAATTGTAATAACATCCTTGAAGAAAAGCACGATTGACTGAGCGTCCATTGTCATATGGTCAACAAGGAGGTATATGCCCTTAAATCCGTCAGGCATTGAAATCATTACAACCTTGTTCATAGGTGAGTCGAAGCGCTCAAACGGACCATTGACCATTTTTTCATCTCGTTCTCAGCGTCCTCGAATTTCCAGTGTGAAAACTCGAAGTAAGGAATATCTCTTTCCTCGTGTGGAACAACATACTGCATAACCTCGCCGTTTTCGTCCCGGCAAAAACGGAGTCTCATTGATTCATAGCGGTCATAAACCTCGTAAATGCTCTGCTTAAGCACACCGAAGTCGATATCCGCTTCAATGGTAAGGCTGGTAGCAATGTTGAGCACCTGCTTCATCGGACAGTACTGAATTGTGAAGTAGTGCATCTTCTGTGATGCGGTTAATGGATACAGCTTTCTTTCGTTGCTCATTTTAATACCTCCGTAAATTTTATGTGATTAATTTGCGTACTTGTTAATAAAACGCTTAACTGCGTTTTCGTAAGCCTCGGTATCTACATAGTATGCTTCGGCGTGGTCAGCACCCTTTACAAGCAAAAGCTCCTTATCGGACGAGCATACCTCATAGTTTTTCTCACTCATCCAGACAGGCACAAAGTCATCCTTGTCGCCGTGTATAAATAAAATCGGAATATCTGTTTTTGAAACAATATCCAATGTGCTGACGTCCTTATAGCCGTAGCCTGCATTTTTCTTTGTAAAATATTCTGTGATATTCATAAGCGGGAATTTCGGAATATGATAGTCGCGCTTTAATATGTGCGTGAAAACGTCATATGCGCTTGTGAATGCGCAGTCGGCAACTATTGCTTTGACATTCTTCGGCAGGTCAAGTCCCGCTGTCATAAGAACGGTTGCACCGCCCATAGAATAGCCCTGAAGGAAAATTATGCTGTCATCACCGAAGCGATTTACCGTATAATCAATCCAGCATTTTGCGTCCAATCTGTCGAGCACACCGAAGCCTATGTATTTACCCTCGCTCTCGCCGTGCGCTCTTTCGTCTACAATCAGAACATTGAAGCCTTTTTCATAATAAAACTTTGCAAGCGACGGATAATCGTTTTTGCCGCAGCTTGTGTAGCCGTGAAAGCAAATTACCGTTTTCTTTGAAGGAGTTTTGTTTTCAAGAAGGGTTGCGTGAAGCTTCAAGCCGTCATTGGATTTGATGTAAACCTCTTCCATCGGCTGTGCATCAAACCACTCTCTGCGCTTGGAGATAAAATCAATATGCTGATACCAATTTGTATTTGCATTGATATTATTTTCCAATGTAGCCGTCGGCTTGCGAAGAATTGTCAGCCTGTAAAAATAGGCTGTACCGCAAGCAAGAGCGATTACCACTCCGACAACAAGCGCAAGCAGTATGATTGCCGCCCAGAATAAAATATCCATTATATATATTCCCTTTCTTCTTTATTCAGAATACCGTGGAGAAATATATCCAGCTCGGTATCAAATATCTTGTTCACCGTCTTTTTATCGGTTTCACCGCGTTCATAAATTATCATCTGAACAACAAGAAAAGCGTTGAGCAGAGTATATGCAGTAATAACGCTGTCAATCTCCCTCAGCTCACCCGAGGCTATGCCCATATCAATACACTGCTTGATCATTTCAATCCATAACTCGGTTGAACTGTTTGACTGAGAGCTTGGCTGACCGTACCTGCCCAAGATAATAAGCTTAAAGGTATCAGGCTGATAAACCGTGATTTCTGCAAGCATTTTGTAGATGACCCTTAAGTTTTCGGCAAAATTTCTATCCGGCTTCATACAGTTTGTTACCGCTTCTTTTATTTCTAAGCTTGTATTCTGATGTATTGTATCAAGTATCTCCTGCTTATCCTTAAAGTAGTGATACACTATACCGGAGGAGTATCCCAGACGGTCGGTTATCTTGCGGATTGACAGCTCCTCAAAGCCATCCTCAAGACAGATTGCAACCGCCGCATCTAAAATAGCCTTGCGTGTTTCTTCTTTTTTCTGTATTTGCCTTTCGCTTGCCAACACACACACCTCTTTTCACTGTGGGAACAACGTGAACACTGTTTAATAATTGAACACCGTTTAATAAATAAAATTCCGCCGTTTTCATTTTGTCAATAGAGATACTGTAAAATAAATAATTTCGTCCATTTAGCCATATTATCGCTGTAATTGACGTAATTTTAGCAGAAGATTTCTCTTGGAGTTTAAAATATCTGCTTTACTTCCGGCATATCCGTACTTTATGATACTGCTTTTTCGTTGATTTTTTCTTACTCATTATTTTCTATTGACAAGGCTAAAATGCTTTAATAGAATATATTTATAAGAAAAAAACGGAGGATTAATTATGCTGAAAATTGAGCACTTAACAAAAACCTATGGTGACAAAAAAGCGGTTGACGACCTGTCACTGCACATTAAGCCCGGTGAAATCTACGGCTTTATCGGCCATAACGGAGCCGGAAAGACAACAACGATAAAATCCTGCTGCGGCATTCTGAGTTTTGACGGCGGCGAAATTCATGTTGACAGCACATCTATCAAAACCAATCCGATTGAGTGTAAGTCAAAAATAGCCTATATCCCGGATAACCCCGATTTGTATGAATTTATGACCGGAATTCAGTACTTGAATTTTGTAGCCGACATTTTCGGCGTGAGCGCTGAGGACCGACAAAGCAGAATTCACAAATATGCCGATGCATTTGAGATTACCAAAGACCTTGCTCAACCTGTGAGCGCATATTCTCACGGTATGAAGCAAAAGCTCGCCATCATTTCTGCGCTTATACATAATCCGAAGCTTGTTATTATGGACGAGCCGTTTGTCGGACTTGACCCGAAGGCAGCGCATCTTTTAAAAGGATATATGCGTGACATTTGCGACAACGGCGGTGCGATTTTCTTCTCAACCCATGTTCTTGAGGTCGCCGAAAAGCTTTGCGACAAGGTTGCAATTATAAAAGGCGGAAAGCTTATAAAGTCCGGCTCAATGGAAGAGGTTAAGGGTGACGATTCTCTTGAAGAAGTATTCCTTGAACTGGAGGACGAAAAATGCTGAAAACATTACTGAAAAAGGAACTGTACAATCTGTTTTATTCTAAAATGCAGAACAAGAAAGGTGACCAACGCCGCAGCGCATCTACACTGGTAGGCTATGGTATTCTGTTCGCTCTCGTTTGCATTATGCTTGCCGGAATTGTCTTTTTCATCAGCACTGCGATTTGCACTGCTCTGGTCGGTAAGGGAAACGACTGGTTCTACTTTTCCTTAATCGCTCTTGTTGCAAGCTTTATGGGAGTTGTAGGCAGTGTTTTCACAACCTATTCAACTCTGTATCTGGCAAAGGATAACGAACAGCTGCTTGCTATGCCGATACCGCCGTCAAAAATTCTCTTCTCACGAGTTTTTTCTGTCTGGATTATGGGACTTCTCTTTGAAGCGCTTATATTCGTTCCGTCGATTGTTTCATACTGTCTCATCGCCTCGCCGAGCGCAGCTTCGGTTATTTTTTCAGTGCTTGTAATGCTGATTGTTTCTTTATTTGTTCTGTCTTTATCCTGCTTATTCGGTTGGTTAGTAGCCTTGATTTCTACAAAGATAAAGCACAAGAACATTATCACAATTATACTTTCGCTTGCATTTTTAGGCGCATATTACTATTTATATTTCAGGCTGTCGGATATAGTGAATATCCTCGCTCAGAACAGCAAAACAATCAGCGATGTATTTAAAAATGCACTGTTCCCTGTTTATTACATAGGGCTTGCAGCTACAGGAGATGCATTGGCTCTGATTCTTTCTGCAATAGTTGTAATCGCTCTGTTTGCACTTGTTTACTGGATATTGTCACGGAGCTTTATAAAAATCGCAACCGCTAATCGTGGGAATAAAAAGGTCAAGTACAAGAAAAAGCAGCTTTCACGCAGCAGTGTAAGCGGCGCTTTGCTCAGAAAGGAGCTTAAACGCTTTACCAGCAGCTCAACATATATGTTAAACTGCGGTCTGGGCACTGTTTTTATGCTTTTTGCAGCCGGTTACTTAATCTTCAAGGGCAGCGAATTCAATGGTTATTTTACAGCCGTACCTTTCCTCAGCAATTTTAAAGCTCTCGCCGCAGCTGTTGTTGTTGCATTTGTCGTTTCAATGAACAACATAACGGCTCCGTCAATTTCACTTGAGGGAAAAAACATCTGGATTTTACAGTCTATGCCTGTGCCTGCGTGGCAGGTGCTTAAAGCAAAGCTTAATCTGCACATCAGTATTACGACAATTCCTGTAGTTATATTTGTTGTATGCGCCGTCATCGTTTTGGGAATTGATATTTTTTCAGCAGTACTGTTGCTGCTGTTCTCAATAATCTTTGTATTATTTACCGCCTGCTTAGGTTTGATGATTAATTTGAAAATGCCTAAGCTCGACGCCAAAAATGAAACAGCGGCTGTAAAGCAGAGCATCGGTATAATGCTTGCTATGTTCATTGGCTGGGTAGTTATTCTCATTTTAGCTTTGCCTTATCTTCTGCTTATGCTCTTTGTAAGCTCGCAGATTTACCTGCTTTGCTGCACTGTTTTAGTTACCGCTGTTACAGCGCTTATGCTGTATTGGCTCAAAAACAGGGGTACAAGAATTTTTGAAAGATTATAATTATTCGGAGATTTAATATGAAATTCTGTATTATTATGGGAAGTCCGAGACTTCACGGAAACACAGCGGAATTGTGCAAGCCGTTTATTGACGAGCTGAAGAAAAACGGCGCAGAGGTAAAATACATAACGCTCGCAGACAAAAATATAAACTCCTGCAAGGCTTGTTACGCTTGTCAGGATATTGAGGGTGAATACGGCTGCGTTCAAAAGGACGATATGTACGCAATCGTTGATGAAATAATAAAGTCTGACTGCATCGTTCTGGCTTCTCCGATTTATTCGTGGTACTGTCCTGCCGAAATGAAAGCACTGCTCGACAGGCACTACGGACTTAACAAATACTACGGCAGTGCGACAGGCTCGCTTTGGGAGGGAAAATCCGTAGCGTTACTTCTCACGCACGGATACGACCGAGATTATGCTACCGAGCCGTTTGTAACCGGAATAAAAAGGCTTTGTACCCATTCAAATTTATCATATATCGGAATGTACTCGGTACAGGACGAGGATAATCTCGCTTCTTTCCAGACCGAGGAGGCAGTAAACGGTGCAAGAGAGTTTGCACGCTCTCTGATAAATGAAATGAATAAAGAATGATAACCGTCAGATTGTTTTACGGCAAGAAAAGTCGAGGTATTTCTTTCACAGCCTGATATAATACAGCTACGAGGAGATGAAATGAATGGATGAACAGATTTTGGCAGTTCAGCGAATGCAGGATTATATCGCGGAGCATCTTAACGAGGAAGTGAATATGGCGCAGCTTGCCCGTGTATCGCTGTATTCTCCGTGGCATTCCTATCGGCTGTTCCGCGAGCATACAGGACTGACTGTTGCCGAATATATCCGCCGTTTACGGCTTTCTAAATCCGCTCAGCGCTTAAAATGCGGCGAGGGTAAGGTTACACAGCTTGCCTTTGATTCAGGTTTTGGCAGCGTTGACGGATATCAAAGAGCGTTTCGGCGCGAATTTGGCTGTAACCCTGCCGAATATGCCAAAACAAAGGTTCCCGTAACTCTTTTTATCCCCTACGGAGTAAAATTCAGGCATTTGAGAAAGGAGCCGATAAATATGGAAAATCTGCAAAGCGTATTCGTTCAGCTTATTCACAAAGGTGAAAGAAAGATAATAATCAAGAGAGGGATAAAGGCGGAGGAGTATTTCGACTACTGTGGCGAGGTCGGCTGTGATGTCTGGGGTCTGCTCAGCAGTATGGATTCACTGTGCGGAGAGCCTGTGTGCCTGTGGCTGCCAAAGGAGTATATAAAGCCTGACACCTCTAAATACGTTCAGGGCGTTGAGGTCAGCACCGATTACAGCGGTATAATTCCCGAGGGCTTTGATATAATAACACTGCCCGAGGCTGATTATCTGATGTTCCAGGGCGAGCCGTTTGAGGAGGAGAATTTCAGCGATGCAATAACGGCAGTTCAGCAGGCAATAGACAAGTATGACCCGAGCATTATAGGTTACAAATGGGACGACAGTAACCCGAGGATTCAGCTTGAGCCGAGAGGAACAAGAGGATATATTGAGCTGAGAGCCGTAAAAAAGTAAGAATATAAGTCCAAGAAAAATCGCCTGTTGAAGCTGTCAACAGGCGATTGATTTTATTATATATTTATTATACCGGATGAATCTGCTTTTCCTCGTCAAGGTTGGCTCTGTCGATACCAACCTGAGCGTCACGGCGCTTTTTGAAGAAGTCAACGGCAACCTTCTGGAACATAGCATATGAAAGAACGTCCTCGTCCTGCTGTGTCCACTGAGCGCACTCAGCCTTGAGCGTTTCAAGCTCAGGTGCGAGCAGGTCAGCCGGACGGCAGGTAACCGGCTTTTCATTGCCGATAATTTTCTTTCTGAAGTCCTCGTCAACAGGAACAGGAGTTGTGCCGTATTTTCCTGCTACAAGGTCTTTAAACTCGTTTGTGCACATCTTGTAGCGCTCGCCTGTGATTACGTTGAACACAGCCTGAGTGCCGACAATCTGTGATGTCGGAGTAACAAGCGGCGGATAGCCTGCGTCCTTTCTAACTCTCGGTACTTCCTCAAGAACCTGAGTGAACTGATCCTCCTTGCCTGCCTGCTTAAGCTGAGAAAGCAGGTTTGACAGCATTCCGCCCGGAACCTGATACATAAGAGCGTTTGTGTCCGTTGCGAGCATCTTGGGATCCAAAAGACCCGACGCGATATATTTTTCTCTGAGACCCATAAAATAGGTTCTGATTTCATTTAAAAGCTTGAGGTCAAGACCCGTATCGTAATCAGTACCCTGAAGAGCCGCAACCATTGACTCGGTCGGAGCGTGTGATGTGCCGAGTGCAAGCGGAGAAATAGCAGTATCAATAATATCTGCACCTGCCTCTACACCCTTTAACAGACACATTGAAGCAAGACCCGATGTGTAGTGAGTGTGCAGATCAACAGGAAGATTTACAGCCTTCTTGATAGCCTTAACAAGCTCAACTGTCTTTGTCGGCGTGAGAAGCGCCGCCATATCCTTGATACAGATTGAATCAGCGCCTGCCTCAGCTATCTTCTTAGCGTATTTTACATAGTAGTCGGTTGTGAATACCGGACCTGTTGTGTATGAAATTGCAACCTGTGCGTGAGCGCCCTCTTTTTTAGCCGCCTTAATTGCGGTTTTAAGGTTCTTAATATCGTTGAGAGCGTCAAAAATTCTGATAATATCAATACCGTTGGCGCAGGATTTCTGAACGAAATACTCAAGAACATCGTCTGCATAGTGACGGTAGCCGAGCATATTCTGTCCTCTGAAAAGCATCTGGAGCTTTGTGTTAGGACAGTTTTTTCTGATTGTGCGCAGTCTTTCCCAAGGGTCTTCATTTAAGAATCTCAGGCACGAGTCAAATGTTGCTCCGCCCCAGCATTCAAGAGAATGGTAGCCTACCTTGTCGAGCATAGGCAAAATCGGGAGCATATCCTCGGTTGACATTCTTGTTGCAATCAAAGACTGATGCGCATCTCTGAGCGCAGTTTCGGTTACAAGGATTTTTTTCTTTGCCATTTTAGCCAGTCCTTTCTGTTAAGCTTTTCTGTATTACTGAATTGTAACAAGAACAGCTCCTGATGCTACGCTCTCGCCCTTTGATACGGAAACAGATGTGATTGTGCCTGCTTTCGGAGCCATAATCTCGTTCTCCATCTTCATAGCTTCAAGCACAACAACAACATCGCCCTCGTTTACCTTCTGTCCTGCCGAAACATTTACAGACACGATAGTACCGGGCATCGGAGCCTTGAGCGGTTCGCCTGCGCCTGCTGCCGGAGCCGGTGCGGGTGCTGCTGCCGGAGCCGCAGCCGCCGGAGCTGCTGCCGGAGCCGGAGAAACAGTGCCGCCGAGCTCTTCAACCTGAACATCGTATGCTGTGCCGTTTACGGTAATTCTCAAATTTTTCATTATAATCATTCCTTTTTGTAAATTTCAATTATTAAAAGCAGTATAAAAATTACGGTGTTGCTTAAATCGTACTGTGCTTTTTCGGGAGTGTTGAAACTCTCTTTCCTGCGAGCATATCAAGAGCTGCAAAAAGCTTTGCTCTTGTGTCCTCGGGATTTATAACGTCCGCTACATAGCCTTTTGCCGCAGCTGAAAAGGCGCTGCACTCGGTTGCTTTAAACTCATCAATAACAGCCTGCTGCTCTGATACTGGAACAGCCATTTTATCTGCCCAGAGAATATTTGCCGTAGCAGCCGGTGCGAGAGGTGCAATAGCGGCGTCAGTCCAGGCAAAGGTAACGTCGGCGTTTGCGCCTGTTCCTGCAACTGCTACATAGAACGGACCGTAAGCCTCGCCCGTTACAACCGTAGCCTTAACAGTTGTAGCCTGAGCGTAAACAGCCGCAAGCTTAGAGGCTGACTTAAGGCACTTGAAGCCCTTGCTGTCTGCAAAGGTGATAACAGGAATTGCAAAGCTGTCGCAGAGGTTTACGAAATCAGCAAGCTTTTTGCAGTCCTTGCAGTCAAGCTCTTCTCCGTTAGTGCAGGCAACAGCAACTGTACTGCCGTAAAGCCTTGCAAAGCCTGTTTTTGCATTTGCGCCGCAGCCGCCCTTGATTTCAAAGAATGTTCCTGCGTCAACCGTTAGAGCAATCGGGTCAGTACCTGCCGCTGTTTCAGCGTCTGCGCTGTCGGCAATAGGAGCCATACTAAGATTATTTGACGGAAGATAAGTAATAAGCTCTCGTGCTTTTTCGATAGCCTCGGCTTCATTCTCAGCCAATACATCAGCAAGACCTGATTCAAAAGCCTTGTCACTGCCGCCGCCCTGTCCGTTTGTTGTAACGGTAAATTTTGCGTCCTTGCTCATAATGATAATATCGGCATTTGCGGCATTAAGCGCGCCTGCGCCGAAGCAATTTCCGAGAATCACGGAAATCTGCGGTACTACGCCCGAAAGATTGCTGATAGAGTTAAGAATCTTACCGTAGCCTGCGAGCATATCAACGCCCTCGCTGAGTCTTGCTCCGTTAGAATCGTAAAGACCGATTACGGGATTTCCTGTTTTAACAGCTAAATCATAGATTTTTTCGAGCTTTGAAGCCTGCGCCTTGGACATTGCGCCGCTTGCAAAATCACTGTTCTGTGCAAAAGCATAAGCAGGACAGCCGTTCACTGCGCCGTAGCCTGCAACCACCTCTGCATAGGAATCGCTGCTCTTTACAAAAGCGTCAATTTCAGTGAATGTTCCATCGTCAAAAAGAGCGGTAAGTCTTTTATAGGCAACAGAGCCTGCAATCTCCTGCTTAGCCTGAGAGATTACCTCTTTTTTATTGAGTGTACTCATCCTTATTCCTCCGTTTCATACTGCTGAATATAAAAATTATACAAATTAATTATAAGATAAAGCGGCGAAAACTACAAGTGTTAATGGTTGTTAGAGCAATTTTCGCACTTTTTGAACAATACTTTAATATCAAGCGTCAATTTATTGTTAATTTCTGCAAATCTAAACCTCTTTAAAAGAGCTTTGTAAGCCAAAGAGTCATAGCTTAAGGTTGACATAAGCCTGTTATAAGCATAATTACCCGCCGCTCTGACAAGATATTCGGCAATTTCCATATCCTCCGCAGTTGGATTTTCGGGGTCTTTGCAGGAGGTTATGGAAAAATCGGCAAGCCTTAATTCCGAACCGACAGGGTCTAAGGCGGCGTAGCCTAAAAGGCAACCGTTTTCAACCGCTGTCAGCACGTCGGGTTTATCGCCTGCTGTACGTACTCTGCCAAGTATCTCACTTTTCAGCTTTTTATCTTCAGTTGGTTTTACACAAAGCATTTTGTTTCACCTTTAATCTTGTCGTATGTGATCAGCATCAAGAGTTAATCCGCACCTCTTATTCGTGAACAAGGCTTGAAACGATATCATTTACAGCCATTATCGCCTCGTCAACCTTTGTCGGGTCCTTAGCGCCAGCCATAGCTATATCAGGTTTTCCGCCGCCGTTGCCGCCTGCAATTTTTGCAACCTCTTTTACAATCTTGCCTGCATTAGCGCCGTGAAGCTCTCTTGCCTCTTTGCCGCAGCTGCAGGCAAATGTAACCTTGCCCTCGCTCATTCCTGCAAGAACCACTACGCACTTCGGCGTTTTGTCAATAGCGTTGTGGCACATTGCTCTGAGCATATCTGCGTTGACGTTGTTAAATGCCGCTGAAACAACCTTTACACCCTTTACCTTGTATGCATTGTCAAAGAGCATACCCATTCTCATTGAAGCCATAGTATCGTTAAGGCGCTCAATTTCCTTTGACATTTCCTTGCTGTCTGATACAAGCTGCTCACAGCTTCTGACAAGCTCGGCAGGATTATTGAGTTTCAGCGCTGCCGCTGAGCTGTGAATAAGGTTCATATAGCCGCTTATTGTCTTTAATACACCGTGACCGGTTACAGCCTCTATTCTTCTTACGCCCGATGCAACAGAGGATTCGCTGAGGATTTTGAATAAGCCGAGCTTTGATGTATTGTCCTCGTGAGTACCGCCGCAGAATTCAACCGAGAAATCGCCTGCCCTTACAACTCTTACTATATCGCCGTATTTTTCGCCGAACAGAGCCATAGCGCCCAGCTTCTGAGCCTCTTCAATCGGCATTTCCTTTGTTACAACTTCCTCTGCCTTTAATATTTCCTCATTAACGGCAGTTTCGATTTTTACAATTTCCTCTGCTGTAAGCGGTGAGAAGTGAGTGAAGTCGAAACGGATTCTGTCGTCATTTACAAGCTGACCTGCCTGCTGAACGTGCGTTCCGAGAACCTGACGGAGAGCAGCCTGAAGCAGGTGCGCACCGGTATGGTTTCTCATTGTGTCCTTACGCTTTTCAACATCAATTTCAGCCTGAACCTTATCGCCTACCGAAAGCATACCGCTTGTGAGAGATACAGTGTGCATAAACACGCCGTCGTGATTTTTTGAAACGCCTGTTACATTTGCGCTCGTGCTGTCGGCTGTGATAATACCCGTATCGGCAGCCTGTCCGCCGCTTTCAGCATAGAACGGCGTTTTATTGAGAATTACAAGAGCCTGCTCGTCCTGATATACTGCGTCAGCTCTTTTGCCATCCTTGATAATTGCAACTAACTCAGCCTCAGCGCTGTAATCCGTGTAGCCGACAAATTCAGTTTTTTCAACGCCGCTTAAGTCAGTGCTTTCGCTAAGCCAAGCCTCTGCGCCTGCTTTTTCTCTTGCGTTCTTGGAGTTTCTCTTCTGCTCCTCTAAAAGCTCCTTATAGCGTTCCTCGTCAACCTTAATGCCCTTTTCGGCAAGAATCTCCTTAGTAAGGTCAATCGGGAAGCCGTAGGTATCACTGAGCTTAAAGGCTCTCTCGCCTGAGAACACCTCGCTGTCCTCTTTCTCAATAAATTCATTGAGGATTGCAAAGCCCTGCTCAACAGTCTTGTTGAAGTTCTCCTCCTCAACTCTGATAAGATGCTCTATAAAGTCTTTCTTCTCAAGAAGCTCGGGATATGCGGTCTTGTTTTCTTCAATTACCGTAGAGCATACCTTATAGAGGAACGGCTCTGTTACGCCTAACATTCTGCCGTGACGTGAGGCTCTTCTTAACAATCTTCTCAGAACATAGCCTCTGCCCTCGTTGCTGGGCATTACGCCGTCGCCAATCATAAAGGTTGTGCTTCTGATATGGTCGGTGATAACGCGCAGTGAAACGTCTTTTTTATCGTCGTCGCCGTATTCTACGCCTGTTATCTCACTGATTTTCTTCATTATATTCTGAACAGTATCGACAAGGAAGAGATTGTCAACGCCCTGCATTACACAGGCAAGTCTTTCAAGTCCCATACCTGTATCTATGTTCGGGTGGTCAAGCGGCGCATAGTTGCCGTTGCCGTCACTGTCGAACTGAGTGAACACAAGGTTCCACACCTCAACATATCTGTCGCAGTCGCAGCCAACCGCGCAGTCGGGCTTGCCGCAGCCCTTTTCGGGTCCTCGGTCGAAATAAATCTCAGAGCAGGGACCGCACGGACCTGTGCCGTGCTCCCAGAAGTTATCCTCCTTGCCGAGTCTTACCATATGCTCAGGCGACACGCCGACTTCCTTTGTCCAGATGTCAAAAGCCTGATCATCATTTTCATAAATTGAAACATAGAGCTTTTCCTCGGGAATTTCAAGCACCTTTGTAAAGAACTCCCACGCCCAGGCTGTTGCCTCGTGCTTGAAATAATCGCCGAATGAGAAGTTACCGAGCATTTCAAAGAATGTACCGTGACGTGCGGTAATGCCTACTCTTTCAATATCAGGTGTTCTTATGCACTTCTGGCAGGTTGTTACTCTCTTTCTCGGAGGAGTAATCTCACCCGTGAAGTACTTTTTCATCGGCGCCATACCCGAATTAATGAGCAAAAGGCTCTTGTCGTTCTTCGGAATCAAAGAAAAGCTCGGCAAGCGCAGATGACCCTTACTCTCAAAAAATGATAGATACTTTTCTCTCAGCTCGTTAAGTCCTGTCCACTGCATTAAAAAAATCTCCTTACGAAAAAAATTATCTACGAAACAAAAAACTCCTGCCCCAGATATGGGGCAAGAGTATAATCCTGCGGTACCACCCAAATTGCACAACGAATTGTGCCGCTTTAGCATCGTTAACGCCGACATACGTGCAGCTCGTCGCCGCAGGCTCAGGGATGGCTCATACCGATTTGCAGAAAAGCCTTTCAGCAGACAGCTTTCTCTCTGAACAGCAAAATAAAGGTAATTAGTCCCGTCACAGCCGAAGTTTCGTATTCATATTGATTTTATTATACATTTTTCGTATTATGGTGTCAATAACATAAAGCAAAAAATATGCTAAATTCTGCTTGACATACACTACATAATGTGATAAAATAGCATTCGTTGAAATTAAGGAACACAGTTTCCTGAATTACAGACAATATTCGGGAGCATAGCTCAGCTGGGAGAGCATCTGCCTTACAAGCAGAGGGTC
>DKZT01000054.1:6748-10109 GCA_002493755.1 Ruminococcaceae bacterium UBA7067 | reverse complement strand
GTAGCAATATATCACAAATCCCGTCAGGAATTTATATCACTGCGGCATAGCCGCACGCCCCATACTTGCTTTATTTTGGCTTGTATGGGGTTTTTATTTTAAGAACATAAAGTAGTTCACTATTAAGCTATAAAAGCGGCTCAGCGGCTCACAGCGGCGCAGCAGCTTCTCACCCGGCTTGAAGCCTGTGCGGTCGAGAATATCCTTGGCAGCGTAAATTTAAGAATTCAAGATAGCTTTTGCAATCTCCCTTTTCTGTTTTGCAACCTCAACACGCTTTGAGCCGCCGTCAATCCTGATTGCCACACCGCCGCACATTTCCAACACCCTGTCATAAATTCGCTTCTGCTCCTGCGTTTTCGGGTTTTTAAGCTCTGTCGGGGTTAAATTCGTAGTGATGATAAGCGGCTTATTGCTCTGATAACGCTCGTCAATTATGCTATATGCTGTCGGTGAAGCGTGTTCCACGCCCAAATCGTCAATAATAAGAAGGTCAAATTTATCTAAGGCGATATTGTCCTTGCCGTAATTCGCCGTCCTTAATCGCACAAGGTCCGAAAGCGTTGCAATATGCACGCTTACACCCTTGTCAATCAAGGCATTTGCAATACAAGCGGCGAAAAAGCTCTTGCCCGTGCCGACTGAACCATAAAACAGCACACCGATATTGCTTTCTTTAATCTCGTTCCAACGCTCCACATACCGCTTGACCTGTTTTGTGATTTCGGGTTTCTTGCCGTTATCGTTTGCAAAGGTATATTCTAAGTATCTTTTGCTTGTTATTCCGATTTTCCGCAGGTGCTTCACTCTGTCATCAAATTTTTCCCTTGCTTTCCGCTGCTGATATTCTGCTTCGGCAATATCGTCACATTTGCAGCGGCAAGGGAAGCTGCCTTTCTTACCCTTGTACACCTTGATACATTCTTTCGGAGTGCCGCACTTTCCGCAAATCAGAATATCGTTTTCATCCCGATAATCTCCCTCGCACTCTTCTATTCCGTGCTTGTTAATAAAAAACTCATCTAAAAAACTCATAATCAATCCTCCCAAAAATCGCCGCTATAATCTCGCTCAACCGTTTGGTTTGTTTGCGGCTGCTTATTCTCATAGTTGCCCTCAATAACCTTTGTCATGTTCGCCCCGTTCAATACCCAGTCAAAGCAGCAGCCTGTCCACTTGCCGTTACGCCCTGATAAAAAATCGGAGCTTTCAACCAGTTCAAAATATTCGTCAAAGCTCAACTCCCCGAGTAGAGAAGCTGCATTTTTGATTGCCTTTCTCCTTTTATCGGTTAATTTCTGAACATTTGGCAAGCTTGAACAGATAGAATTGAATGAATTAATAACGGATTGATAGTCAAAAGCGTTTCGACAGTCAACGGCAGTTGACATACTATTCTCTTTACTTCTATTCTCTTTACTTACCTTTACTTTACTTATCTTATCTTGTGCGGTCATTTGGTTGCTTTTTGGTTGACAAATGGTTGTCAAATGGTTGTCACTTTCTGAATATACTCCGCCATTAAGCGACAATAACGCTTTTTCAGCTTCAAAAAGAGTGTTTTTCTTTCGGTCTTTTCGTATGTTATTGTGCAAGTGCCAATGCGTGATAACAATAATTCCACTGTCAAAGCAGATAACAAAGCCTTTCGCAATAAGCAGTTTTAAGTCATCCTCGTTGCAGCCTGTCGCCCTGACTATTCGTTTAGGACTGCTGACAAAGCCCTCGTCATCAGCGTGTAACCCAAGATGAAAATATAATGTTTGCGCAGATAAGGACATTTCTAAAAATAAATCGCTATCCGTTATTGTGCTTGTAAACATTCTATGGCTTCCCATATGTACACCCCTTTTTACAGTGCAATCGGGCGAATTTTTCCGCTGCCCGACGGCTTGTAATAGTTGCCCTTTTCATCAACTTTCGTTTGTGGCTTGTGGTTCAGCCGTTCAGAGCGTTGGCAACACTCTGGGCGGCGTTTTTGTTTTGGGCGGCTATTTCGTCAACGATTGATAAAAGCCGCTCCTGCTTGTCCTCGGGCAGTTCAAAGCGTAATTTGCGTGACAGGTTACAATCGTTGATGTGTAATGCCGCTGCAAGCTGCCAAAGCTTTACGCCTTTTTCCTTTGCGTGCTGTCTGATAATTTCGTTTGCTCGTTTCATTTAATCAAACCCTTTCTAAAAATGTTGTTGACATTCTGCAACTTTATTGTTACACTATCATTATAGTGCAACAATAACAATAAATCAACCACTTTGTTGCATATAATAATAATTGCAACTTATACGTTGCAAGGAGTTGTAAAAAATGGTAGAAATTAACAAAACTGAAACAGGTAAAAGAATACGGGAATTAAGAGAAGCGGCAACGGAAACACAAGAGGACTTGGCAAAACACCTTGATGTTAAAAGGCAAATAATTTCTTACTATGAAAACGGTACAAGAGTACCAAATTTAGAACATTTAATGCTCATCGCCTGCCATTATAATACTACAACGGATTATCTACTTTGCTTGTCTGATGTACCGACTGCGGATAAGGATATTAAATTTATTTGCGATTATTTGGGATTAGACGAAAAAAGCATACAGAGCATAAAAACAAAGGACAATATAATGATGAGTACACGCACTTCGTTTGAATATTCCGAATTAATCACGCTCTTTTTTGATGAATATATAAATATATATCGTAGCGTTCTGAATCAATTCCTGCAATCAAAGTGCTTTCTTGATATTATTTCAAATTGTGCTTATGAAAAATTAATAGAAACGGAGTTAAATAAATTAACTGCGACAGAAATAAACAAGTTAAACAAAACAAAATTTACAGAAATTAACGAAAATCCGAGAATAGCAAAAACTAACACTGAATTTATATATAGCGTTTATGAAAAAATAGCAGATAATTATGAACACTGGCATAAATTGAACCTGTTTTGTTTACAAGATAGCGTAACCTCTTTTGCAAAATCGTTAACCGAAATTGAGAATATTATATTAGAAAAACAAGAATTGATAGAAAATAAGGCAGCTAATATATCTAACCTGTTGATTGATTTAAAAGGCGGTGCAGATTAAAGGCAAGCATAACTAAGCGTGGCGACAGCTACCGCATAACCGTTACGGAGCTGGCAGGCGACACGCTCGGAAACATAGTATGCGACCTAAGCCTTAAAAGAGCATAATTAAAAGGCTGCCGAAAGCGTTTTTTCACCATCAAACAGCCTTATTTTATCTCAATAGTAGCCAAATTGAATTTTTACAAAAAATCAAACCGCATTAAAGAGCTGAAAAACGGCTTTCTAATGCGGCTTTTTATGGAGCTGATAAGCAGATTCGAACTGCTGACCTCATCCTTAC
>DKZT01000054.1:0-6429 GCA_002493755.1 Ruminococcaceae bacterium UBA7067 | reverse complement strand
GGATGCGCTCTGCCTACTGAGCTATACCAGCGAGGATTGTATTTTGGTGTAAAAGTATATGAAATATCATATTTCCTTTAACACGTCTGTCCATTATTATACTATTAATTTTACGGCAGGTCAAGAGGTTGAAAGGAAAAAAGCAAAGAAATTGCGAGAAATTTGCAGAGATAAAAACAAGATAAAGCGTTGCAGTGAAAAATGTGCTGTTATATTTACAACAGACTTAAGATATGGTAAATTAAAAACAGAGGTTAAATACTTTGATTTAGTTTGGAGTTGTAAGGTTTATGCTTTTTATTAATAACTCAAAACTAATTCATAATGTGAGGAGAACATACGATGAGGATTGCAGTAACATATGAAAACGGCGAAATTTTTCAGCACTTTGGTCACACGAAGAAATTCAAAGTCTATGATATTGAAGACGGTGAGATTTTATCTTCTCGGGTTGTTGACTCTGAAGGCTTCGGCCACGGCGCATTGGCAGAATTTCTATTTAACAACGGAATTGATGTATTGATTTGCGGAGGCATCGGAGGCGGTGCTCAGACCGCTCTTAAAAATGCCGGAATCAAATTGTACGGAGGCATCACCGGCAGTGCCGATGATGCGGTGAAGTCTTTTTTGGATGGAAAACTTAATTATAATCCAAATGTAATGTGCAATCACCATAACCATGAAGAAGGTCATAATTGTGGCAGCCATAGCTGTGGAAATAAAGGGTGTCATTGATGGAAATAGAATCAACTCTTACAAAGTTACCGTTTTGGGATAATTTATCGGAACAAGAAAGAACATTAACAAAATGTGGAGCAACGCACCGTACTTATGAGAAAGGCGTTTACATTTTTGATTACAGCGATTCCTGCATGGGTATGGTGTATATTCAAAAAGGCTCTATTCGTGTTTTTATCACTTCCGAAGAAGGGCGGGAAGTCACTCTCTTTCATATATCTGAGGGCGACTGTTGTGTATTCTCGTCTGCCTGTGTCATCGGTGGCGTCACTCTTGATGTACAGATGGTTGCAGAAAGTGAAGTAGAATTATTGGCAATTCACGCCGGAACTGTCGCAAAGTTGATGGAGTCTAATATTCATTTCAAATGTTTTATTTATGAGTTGGCTGCTAAACGGTATTCAACCGTAGTTTGGGTTATGCAACAAATACTCTTTGCTCATTTTGATGAACGAATGGCAAGATTTCTTTTATCCCGATATGAAAAAACAGGTGACAGCACCATTCGCATGACGCAGGAGGCGATGGCGCAGGAGGTCAATTCTGCCCGTGAGGTTGTTGCACGAATGCTCAGGCAGTTTGAATCAGACGGATTGATTGAACTGAACCGTGGAATTGTTATACTCAAAAATATAGAATTACTAAAAAATATTGCCGAATGAGACTCAGTTACAGAAACGGAATGCTCTTGCAAGTATAATAGAAATACAAACAAATAATTTTACTTCCAAGGAGGATTTCAATATGTCTGAACTGAAAATTACAAAAGAAAACATTGAGCAGGTGTTAAGAAGCGATATTCCTGTGCTGATTGACTTTTGGGCGACTTGGTGCGCTCCTTGCCGCATGATGTCGTCGGTGGTTGCAGAACTTGCGGATGAATATCAAGGCAAAGCAATTATAGGTAAGGTCAATGTTGATGAAGAACCTGAACTGGCGGCTTCCTTCTCAGTTGCAAGCATTCCTATGTTTGTTGTTATGAAAGGCGGAAAAATAGCAAATACGAAGATAGGTGCTATCCCAAAAGCAAATCTGGAGGCGATGTTAAAATGAGTTTTATGAACCTTTTCAAACGTCCGGACATTAATAAAGGTGTGGAAGATTGGATTACGGGCAAAGATGCTGTTCTGTTAGATGTAAGAACGGTTGATGAGTACCGTCAAGGTCATATCGATGGGAGTTTAAATATACCTTTACAAAATATTCATACTGTGAAAAACAATATTCCCGATTTGGACAAGCCTATTTATGTTCATTGTCTCAGCGGTGCCCGAAGCGCACAGGCAACTTCTGTTCTGAAATCAATGGGATATACCAATGTGACCGATATCGGCGGTATCAATTCTTACCGTGGAAAGGTGGTGAAATGATACGATGAAAGTTGTTATTGTCGGCGGAGTTGCCGGAGGTGCTACTGCTGCGACCCGTATCAGAAGATTAGACGAACACGCTCAAATTACGGTTTTTGAGCGCTCCGGCTATATTTCTTATGCAAACTGTGGCTTGCCGTATTATATAGGAGAAGTCATAGAAGATCCAGAAGAACTGACTTTGCAAACACCGGAGAGTTTCCAAACCCGTTTCCGCATTAATGTTAAGGTAAAGCATGAAGTTATAGACATTGACGTAAAACGCAAGACTGTCACCGTCCGTAATCTTGACACCGGCGAAGAATTTGAAGAAGGCTACGATAAACTGATTCTTTCTCCCGGTGCAAAGCCAATACGACCTGATTTGCCCGGAATAGACAGCAAGAACCTGTTTTCTCTTCGCACCGTAGAAGATACTTTCCGTATTCGTCGGTTTGCAGAAGAACATAAGCCCAAAACAGCAGTAATGGTAGGCGGCGGATTTATCGGTTTGGAGGTTGCTGAGAACCTTTGTGAACTCGGCGTTAAAGTGACCGTGATTCAGCGTGGCAATCAACTGCTTAATACATTAGATTATGATATGGCTACTCTTGTTCACAGTAAACTCCGTTCTAAGGGAATTGACTTGAAAATTGGCGGAAATGTTGTCGCTTTTGAAGAAACTGAAACGGGGCTTAATGTTTTATTAGAGAATGAGCAGCCTATTGGGACGGATATGGTACTGTTGGCGATTGGGGTCAGTCCGGAAAATACACTTGCAAAAAAAGCCGGTCTGGAGCTGGGATTGAAGGGCGCTATTGCCGTAAATGATAAGATGGAGACCTCTGTGTCAGATATTTATGCTGTGGGCGATGCAGTACAAATCAAGCATATAGTTACAGGGAACGATGCTGTTATTGCTCTTGCAGGTCCTGCAAACAAACAGGGCAGGATTGCAGCGGATAACATATGCGGTCTTGACAGTCATTATAAAGGCTCGTTGGGGTCTTCCGTAATTAAACTGTTCGATCTGACTGCCGCAAGCACAGGGCTGACCGAAAAGGCAGCACAAACGGCAGGGATTTCTTATGACAGGATTGTGTTGTCGCCCTCTTCTCATGCAGGCTATTATCCGGGCGCAAAAACTATGACAATGAAGGTTGTCTATGAAAAGGAAACCTTAAAGCTTTTAGGTGCGCAGATTGTAGGATATGACGGAGTCGATAAACGGATCGATGTATTGGCAACCGCAATATGCGCAGGTATGAAAGCAAATGAGCTTAAGGATTTAGACCTTGCCTATGCACCGCCTTATTCCTCGGCTAAAGACCCGGTTAATATGGCAGGCTTCATGATTGAAAACATTGCAAACGGATTAGTCAAACAGTTTCACTGGGACGAGGTTGCCGATTTGCCGAGAGACGGAAGCGTTACCTTATTGGATACCCGTACCGCTAATGAATATGCACACGGTCATGCTGACGGATTTATCAATATTCCGGTAGATGAACTGCGTGAGCGTTTGTCTGAAATTGACCGAACAAAACCGTTATATGTTATGTGTCAGAGCGGACTGCGCAGTTATATTTCCTGCCGAATTTTGTCGCAGGAGGGTTACGATTGTTATAATTTCTCCGGCGGCTATCGATTCTACTCAGGAATTATCCGTGAAAAGGCTATGGCTGAACAATCCTATCCCTGCGGCATGGATAAGTAAAGGGGTGACAGTATGCTGAAACGAATATTACCGCTGTTACTTGTATTGGTGATAATACTCGCCGGTTGCGGAAGATCCGATGCCGATACACCAAACAATACTTATGAAAAGATCACCATGTCAGAGGGACTTGCTCGAATGGAGTCGGACGAAAACTACATTTTGCTTGATGTGCGCCGAGTCGATGAATTTGAAGCGGGACATATCCCCGGTGCAGTTAATCTTCCCAACGAAGAAATCGGTACAGAAGAAATTCCCTCCCTGCCGGACAAAGCACAGACTATTTATATTTATTGCCGAAGCGGGAATCGCAGTAAGCAGGCGGCAGATAAGCTTCTGGCGCTGGGATATACGAACTTAATCGAATTCGGCGGCATAATTGATTATACCGGCGAACTGGAATACGGAAAATAAAGGAGGCAAAGACAGATTCTGTTAAAGCGGTATTGAATAGCGTTGCTCAGCGCAAAGCAGATGAAGAAAAAGCTGCTTTGCAAATTGCAGAAGCTACCGAAAAGGACGGACTCTACCGCTTGATGAAGGCTGTTGCCAAATCTGAACGATTGGTGGCGGAGGACATAATGCGTGAGGCAGGATATATGCTTCCCCAAAGCAATAACGCTCATGAACTTTTGGAAGAACTTATTGCGAAGTCGCCTGACGGATTTCCTGTGGAAACTGCAAAAAAACTACTTAATATGATTCCGAATAATGAAAATGAAAAGAAAGAGGTAAAAGCTATGAAAAAATGGGTTTGTTCCGTATGCGGATATGTACGATGGCTTTGCTAAGACTGCTGAAGCAGAAGGATTTCCGGAGCTTGCTGCTAAGTTCCGCATGGTTGCCGCTATTGAAAAACATCATGAGGAACGCTACCGTACACTGCTTCACAATCTGGAAACAGCACAGGTTTTTGAAAAGAGTGAAGTAAAGGTTTGGGAATGCCGCAACTGCGGACATATAGTTGTGGGAATCAAAGCCCCCGAAGTATGCCCTGTTTGCGCTCATCCGCAGGCTTACTTTGAGGTAAATTCTGAGAACTACTGATCATAGCGCTTTAACGAAATAAAGATACTCTATATTAAAATACGGTGTAACCTTAATTTTGAGGCTACACCGTATTTTTGCCGAAATATTATCTGTAAATTATTGTTATACATAGATTAAATCCGTATTTATAATCTCCATCACACGATTATGGATATTGTTCATTTGATGCATCCACAGCATTTGATTTTCGGCTTTGAGTTGTTCGGTTATATTTTCATTTTCGGCAAGCTCTTTTACTAACAGAATAGACATTTCTTCTGCTTGCTTGTCAATATCGGTAAATCAAAGTGATTTGAAGGATTGCCTCGGAAAAGTCGCGGAGAAGGCATTAATCCGAAATATAAATGCCGCTTTGATGCGAACATTCGGAATTCGGCAGAATAACAGTATGAACACAAGCGATATACGTTGTTTATGCCAAAAGCACTTAAAAGAATACAAACTCTTGCCGGAATATATTATTAAGCGTTTTGATCCACTCCAGGTTAAAAAGGATAAGTGTGACAAATGTAATGACCTCGGATATGATTATGTTTTCTTTGACAAGAAGGAAGTACTTAAAAAAAGAGGTGGAGATAGGAACAATATCCGTCACAACGATAAAGCATCACCATCAAAACATATCAAAGGCGCTTGCTGACGCTGTAGAAAAGGGTTTAATATCAATAAATCCTGCAACAGCCGCCAAAACACCCAAGCAGACAGAAAAATTCAAAGCGGAATTTCTTAACCGAGTGCAGATAAAGCAGCTATTAGCTTGTCTTGAAGGAACAAGCATTTACCTGCCGACATATCTTTGTACGGTTTACGGATTCAGACGAAGTGAAGTGTTAGGATTAAAGTGGCATAACATTGATTTTGAAAACGAAACCATATGGATTAGGGAAACCTTACAGCAGAATACAAAGGAAATAAGCGGAGACAGTAATTATACATCATCCACAAAGACAGAAAGCAGTAATCGAACCTTGCCGATGATACCGCAGTTAAAAAAGATACTTCTTGAACAGAGGGAGCGTCAGATGAGAAACAAAGAATTTCTAAAAGACGCATATATCTCGAATGACTATGTTTGTACCTTTGATAACGGTAAGGAGATAACGCCTAATTATCTGACGAAAAAATTTCATACGCTGATTGAGAAACAAAACGATTTTCCGCAAATCAGATTTCACGATTTGCGACATAGCGTTGCAAGTAATCTGTTGAATGATGGATTTACTACTGTTCAGGTTGCCGAATGGCTGGGACACAGCAGCTCAACAACCACATTAAAATTTTATGCTCATATTGATAAAACTTCTAAAATGGCGATTGCAAATAGCCTTGCCAGAGTATAGCTTCTACAATCTTTCTACAACTGTGAAATAGATAAAGTGATAGAAAAATGATAGATACTCAGTGTGTTTTATGAGGAGCAAATCTTATAAAATAAAAGAAACACTTCAAAAATGGCTTGTGAATCGCCTTTTTGAAGTGCTGACTTGTGGCAGGGGCAGAAGGACTTGGTCTCACCTGCCGGCTCGGTCAGTGCTTCTGAATACCTGCGGTATTCAGAGGTCTCCACCGGAGACC
>DKZT01000066.1:7814-22509 GCA_002493755.1 Ruminococcaceae bacterium UBA7067 | reverse complement strand
GCAAATATTTCATAGCGAAGCTATTTCATATCGCAAAGCGATATTTCATAAATCCCGTCAGGGATTTATTTCATTGCGGTGCAAGCACCGCACACAGCCGCTCCCTTTGGTGTTTTCGTCAACACTTGCTGCATTTATACCGTTAAAATCAACATAACACATTTGTGACTAACATATTTTTGAAATTTTGAAAAAAAATCTTGCATAAAGCGATTTAATGTGCTAAAATAATAACCAAATCATATAATTTGCAGTCAGCAAAGGCGCTGGCGTTAATTCGGTAAGTGCATCAGTGCCTGTTTTTCAGTGTGCTGGTGTTTTTTATATGTAATAATTTAATTTAATAAAAGGAGGGCTTCCAATGTCATATGTAAGTGAACAGTTAGAGAAGCTAAAGGCAAAAAATGCAAACGAGCCTGAATTTATCCAGGCAGCAACAGAGGTTCTGGAGTCACTTGAACCTGTATTTGAGCAGAATCCTCAGTACGAGCAGGCAGGTATTCTTGAGAGAATCACAGAGCCTGAGCGTGTTATTATGTTCCGTGTTCCTTGGGTTGACGACAACGGCAAGGTTCAGGTTAACCGCGGCTTCCGCGTACAGTTCAACAGCGCAATCGGACCGTACAAGGGCGGCTTAAGACTTCACCCGTCTGTTAACCTCGGCGTTATCAAGTTCCTCGGCTTTGAGCAGATTTTCAAGAACTCTCTTACAGGTCTTCCGATAGGCGGCGGTAAGGGCGGCTCTGACTTCGACCCGAAGGGCAAGAGCGACCGTGAGGTTATGGCTTTCTGCCAGAGCTTTATGACTGAGCTTCAGCGTCACATCGGCGCAGACACTGACGTACCGGCAGGCGACATCGGCACAGGAGCACGTGAAATCGGCTTTATGTTTGGTCAGTACAAGAGACTCAGAAACTGCTATGAGGGCGTTCTGACAGGTAAGGGTCTTACATACGGCGGCTCTCTTGCAAGAACAGAAGCTACCGGCTACGGTCTTTTATACCTCACAGAGGAAATGCTCAAGCACAACGGCCGTGACATCAAGGGCGCAACAGTAAGCATCTCGGGCGCAGGCAATGTTGCTATTTATGCTACAGAAAAGGCTACACAGCTCGGCGCAAAGGTTGTAACACTTTCTGATTCAACAGGCTGGATTTACGATGCAGAGGGCGTTGATCTTGACGCTGTTAAGGAAATCAAGGAAGTTAAGAGAGCAAGACTCAGCGAGTACAAGAACTACCGTCCGAACGCAGAGTACCACGAGGGCAAGTTTGACTGGTCAGTTAAGTGTGACGTTGCACTTCCGTGCGCAACTCAGAACGAGCTTGACAAGGTTGCTGCTGAGCTTCTCGTTAAGAACGGCGTATATGCTGTTGCAGAGGGCGCAAATATGCCTTCTACTCCGGACGCTGTTGAGGTATTCCAGTCAAACGGCGTTCTGTTTGCTCCGGGTAAGGCTGCTAATGCAGGCGGCGTTGCTACATCAGCTCTTGAGATGAGCCAGAACTCAATACGTCTTTCCTGGACATTCGAGGAGGTTGACCAGAAGCTTCAGGGCATTATGGTTAATATCTTCAACAATATCGCAGACGCTGCAAAGCGCTACGGCGTTGAGGGCAACTATGTAGCAGGCGCTAACATTGCAGGCTTTGAGAAGGTTGCAAACGCTATGCTCGCTCAGGGTGTAATCTGATAGTATTCAATATAAAAAGCTTTAGCTTGGAGGCTTATCTATGAATTGTCCTAAATGCGGAAATCAGCTTGAAAACGGCTCAAGCTTCTGCACCAAATGCGGCACACAGCTCAACGCTGCTCCGCAATATACACAGCAGACAGCAAATCAGCAGCCAAATTCACCGTTCCAGAATCAGAACCAGAATCAGAACCAGAATCAGAACCAGAATCAGAACGGCTATCAGAACCAATATCAAAACGGCTACGGTGCACCGAACGGCAGCTACGCTCCGGCATTCGACCCGTATGACCACACAGCCGAATTTGAAGCAAAAGACATATCCGAGAATAAGGTTCTCGCTATGCTGCCATATCTGCTTGGCGTTATAGGAATTATTATAGCTATGCTTGGCACAAATCAGTCAGCATATCTGAAATTCCACATAAGACAGGCGCTTAAATTCACTGTGGTTGACGCTTTGATGGCAATAATCGGAGTTGTGCTTGTCTGGACAATTATTGTTCCGATTGCTTGGGTTGTAATGTCGATAGTATTCCTTGTAATCAAGATTATCTGCTTTGTTCAGATTTGCAGCGGCAAGGCTAAGGAGCCTGTGATTATCCGCAGCCTTCCGTTTTTGAAATAATTGCAATTTCATAACGAAACAATAAAACGCCTTGTTAATGCAGGGCGTTTTTTGTTTCACATTATTGCATACAGTTATTCGGTTTGGTATAATATGGGTATAAATACAAATTGACAATGGAGATGTTGCACAGTGAGCGAACAGAACATACTTATAAAGGAACGAAAAAGATGGGGCTTTTTCGGTTTGCCCTTTACCTTTACCACATATACCCTCACAGAGAAAAAGCTGCTTATTAACAGCGGCCTTCTTTCCAGCGTAGAGGACGAAATCCTACTGTACAGGGTTGTTGATTTAACGCTCAGAAAAACGCTTTTTCAAAAGCTTTTCGGGCTTGGCACTGTTATAGTTCACGCACAGGATAAAACAACGCCAACGCTTGAGATAAAGAACATAAGACGTTCTCACGAATTTAAGGAGCTTTTGTCAGAACAGATTGAGAAGGAAAAAACAAGGCTCAGAATGAGAAAGGGCGAGCTTATATCCGACGGTCCGTGCGATTGCGACGACTGCGAAGATTTAGATGATATTTTAAACGGCGGTATATAAGCATAAAGGCAGCGCTTGCACAAAATGTGCGTCGCTGCCTTTTATACTTCAAAATATCCGTCAAACTAAAACCCTGTAAGATTATACTGCCACATTCTGCATTTTACAAGATTTTATTCGACATTTTTGAGTAACTACTGAATAAATCATGCTTAATATCTTATTTAAGTTGACGATACTGTCCTCAGGAACTTATCCTTTTGAAAATGGAGCATTGCCGATTTCTCTTCAGCCCACGAATAATCGCTTAAATATTCACCGTTATAAAGCTCAAGGTTAGCAAGCGGCTCGCTTTTATATTTATAATAATCACAGCTTATATTGAACGGGTTGATACCGCACGAGCCGCGGTTGACATAAAAGACATTATCAATGTCATTCTCGTCAAGAGCCTTGCGAATATTCATAACAGCCTTCCGATACAGAGCCTTAACCTTTTCGTCATACGGATGATCGCCCCAAAGCTTATCCGCCGCCTCCTCAAGAGCAACCTCCACTCCGCAGTGGTCAGCGCACAGCGCAAAAAGCTCCTTCGCCTTTGCGCTTTTAAAATCAACCGCATGTCCGTTATGAAAAACACCGAACTTTCCAAACATACACATAATTGTCGGCATACTGTGAGAGTGATTGAGAGCATACGCACGCTTCAATGCGGCGGAAAAATCACTTTTAGAGAAAGGCTTTATCAAGCAGAAATCAGCCTTGATTTTAGCCGCTTCAAAGCTCTGCCGTGACTGAGTAATAAGGTAAATAAGCACGGTTGAGCTGTTGAGAGTGCGCAGCGAAATCCCCAGCTCTATTGCCTGTTCGTCACGCTTGTCATAATCAATAACGGCAAAATCCACCGTGCCGTCCTCAGCAAAACTCAGCGCATCAGAATAAGATGTGAAGCAACCCGATATGCTTATTTCAAGATGTTCCGAACACAGGCGCTTCATCATATCAAGGCACAGACTGTTCATACTTACCAAAATCGTGTTAATCATACCGTACACTCCAATTTTAATTTTACCTTCCGTTAATAAGCTGTATAAGCTCCACACGGGATTTTATTCCCAGCTTCTTATATGCATTATGAAGCGTTTTCTTTACCGTTCCCTCTGTGATTATAAGCTTATGCGCAATATATCGGTTTGTGCATCCGTCTGCCGCAAGACCGATAACCTCTCGCTCCCTGTTTGTAATGCCGTTTATTTCTTTCTCCTCGCCTGTATCCTCGGATTTGAGAGCAGGTATAAGATTAATTAAGACACATTGCGAATCGTTTTCACAACAGCAAGGTATTGAATACACTGTAAAGGGTTTTACAGTGTCATCGTGAAAGCGTATGTCAATGATGCTCTCGGCAAGCGACCTTTTGCTCAGACATTCGTCCACCGCTACGCAATACAGAACATCCTCAAACGAAATATAGCTTGTTTCAATAATTCTTGTCAATCCCGGAGATACACCATTGAAAACTCTCATTCCGTTTTCGTTAATACTTATTACACAGCTTCCTAAGGTTACGGTTTCTTCCTTTTCCGATGTGATATTTGCAATAACATACACCGAATCTGTACAAATCATTGGAAAAAGAGTTACACGAAACAGCTGACCGGATTTTGAAAACCATTTTAGCATAAAGCCGATTGAAGCTTGCATTTCAACACAGGTATCAAGTATGTTAATAAAATACTCCTCATTTTCTACACAGTTACTAATAAGAAAATGATACTCTTCTATATCCTTTCCGCAGGAAATCACCTTGTACTTTCCGTCTTTTTGCCGCTGAATCACACAGCTGTTCATTCCTCCGCCCAGGTGTCCCGAAAAATAGTAGCCTTTAGAATATTTCGGCTTTAAGCACGAATTAATAATATCGCCTGCGCCGAAGAACGACGTGTTATACTCAAAATATCTGCGTATATGAATATGACCGGGGTACAAATTACCGTTTTTCAAAAACCATCACCTTATTTATTTTTTATAAACATTGCATAATAATTATGTGTATCACACCGTTACAAAAGTGTTACAATGATGTCAAACTATTGTAAAATTTGTGTAAAATCAATGTATGTTTACTGCTTTCCGCAGAGTTTTGCAGGATTAGACGTTAAATCTTGCAAAACCCCTTTGCACTGCATAGTGTAACACAGCAGACACTCTGTGCTCCGCTATGTTTCAGGGTGCGTATACACTCGGCTAAGGTGTAACCGGTTGTAATTATATCATCCACCACCAGCACTCGCCTGCCCGAAAGTTCAGGCGAAGAAAATGCCCCTCTCACATTATGCCGTCTGTCGGCAACGCTCAAAGAATGCTGTTTCTGCGTTCTCTTTATCTTTACGAGCAACGGCTCACACGGCAGACAAAGCAGTCTTGAAATGTGCTTAGCCAAGGTTCTGCTGTGGTTAAAGCGATACGGTTTTTCGCCGTACACAGGGACATAGGTTACAACATCAAAGTCACAGCCGTCAAGCCGAGCCTTCACCGCTTCGGTCATATATGAAGCAAAGGCTCTGCCATAGCTGTGCTTTCCATAAAATTTATAATTAAGCACAGCCTCCCTGAACATTCCGGTATACGGAAAGGCGCAGGCACATTTATAGCCGCCGATTTTTCTGACGCCGCTTTCGGGAATTTTATCACGGCAGGACGGGCATTCAAGCTCGGAAAGCCTTATAACCTCGCCGCAAAACGGACATCTTTTTGTAAAAATGATATCACCCGGCCTCATCATTGCAAGCCCTCAAGCAAAAAGCATTTCAGTCCTGAGTATCTCAGCGTTCTCCTGTTGTTTTTGACCATATATTCGACAACGCTCGGGTCGCCTACAAGAATAAGCAGGTTCTTTGCTCTTGTAACTGCTGTGTAGAGCAGATTGCGGTAATAAAGCTGAGGCGCACCCTTGTGCATAGGTATAACAACGGCATTGAACTCGTTTCCCTGACTTTTATGTACAGTGGCGGCATAGGCAAGCTCAAGATTCAACAAATCGTCGCCGTGATACTTGGCGGTTTTATCATCAAACCGAACCTCGACTGTTTTTGAGCTTTTATTAACGCTTGTCAGAATGCCGACATCACCGTTGAAGATTCCCTCGCCCATCTCGCCGTCATCTCTGGTCCAGGGTATGTCATAGTTGTTTTTTATCTGCATAACCTTGTCGCCGCAGCGGAAGGTTTTGTTGTTAAAAACAAGCTCGGGCTTAAGCTCATCAGCAGGGTTGAGCGCCGCCTGAAGCCTTTCGTTTAAGTCATATGTTCCCAGCACACCCTTTTTACCGGGGCAGAGAACCTGTATATCGTCAAGCGGCGAAAAGCCGTAGGACTGCGGCAGCCGCGTTTTGCAAAGCTCGATTATTGTTTTGGCGATAAGCTCCTTATTAATGCGCTGCATAAAGAAGAAGTCCTTTTTCGTTTCGTTCAGTATCGGCATTTCGCCCTTTACAATTCTGTGGGCATTTGTTACGATAAGGCTTTTCATCGACTGGCGGAAAATCTCGTTGAGCTGAACAACCGGAACGGCATATGACTCGATTAAATCGCCAAGCACATTGCCTGCGCCGACAGACGGAAGCTGATCGCTGTCGCCGACAAGAATAATGCGGCAACCCATCGGCACAGCCTGCATAACGCTGAAAAAGAGTGCGCTGTCAACCATTGATACCTCGTCAATAATAAGTGCGTCACACCGCAGAGGATTTGCTTCGTTGCGCTTGAAAACGGGGCGGTCACGGTTATCCCAGCTGACCTCAAGCAGACGGTGAATAGTCTTTGCCTCCTCGCCGGTCACCTCGCTCATACGCTGAGCGGCTCTGCCCGTAGGTGCGGCAAGAAACACCTTTTCGCCGTTCATTTTCAGTATTTTAATAATTGCGTTCAAGGTTGTGGTTTTACCCGTACCGGGGCCGCCTGTGAGAACCAACAAGCCCTTGCTCGCCGCTTCAAGAACGGCTCTGCGCTGTAATTCTGCGTATTCTATTTTTTCGCTTATTTCAATCTCGTCAAGAGCCTTTTCAACGCCCTTGATTACAGTCGGAGGACAGCGAAGCATAGCGTTGAGCCTTGCCGCTACATACAGCTCACACTCGTACATCTGCGGCGTGAAGATAAAATCGCGCCCGTTGATATTATGCGAAAAAACCGTGTTTGACGTAAGCATATTTCCAAGGCAGGCGGCGCACTTATCCTGCGGTAATTCAAGAAAAGCCGAGCAAGCCTGCAAGAGCCTGTCCTTAGGCAGGCAGGTGTGACCGTTGAGCTTGTTATGCTCCAGGATATGAAAAAGCCCAGCCTCGATTCTGAAAATGCTGTCAGCCGCCTTTTCCTGCTTTTGCGCTATCATATCGGCTAATTCAAACGGAACCTCGAACTGCTCTGAGCAGAGGATATACGGGTTTTCCTCAATAGCCGTCATCGCATTTTTGCCGTACTCTCGCCAAAGGCTGACAACGCACTGCGGCGGTATGCCGTAGGACTGGAGCTTTGCCATAAGCTGTCTTATTCCGAAATGCCCCTGAAGCTCCTCGCTCATTTTCTTAGCCTTTTCAAGCGTTATTCCCTTTATTGCGGTAAGCCTTTGCGGCTCGTTTTCAATAACGTCAAGCGTGCTGTCGCCGAACTGCTCGACAAGCTTTTTTGCGGTTGACGGACCTACGCCCTTTATCGCTCTTGAGGAAAGATATTTTAAAATTGAGGCAGCTCCAACGGGCATTGAGCGTTCGCACACCTTAACCGAGAACTGCCTGCCGTAGGAGCTGTGATTTACATAAAAGCCAAGAAGCGACAGCGTTTCTCCCACTGCTACAAGCGGCATATTGCCAACCGCCGTCATAAGCTCGCCGTCGCTGTCAAGCTCAAGCACGGTGTAGCCGTTTTCATCGTTGCGGTAAACAATGCTCTCTACATCGCCCTCAAGCCGTTCAAGCTCTGTATTATCCATTTTATTCCTCTCAATCGGCTGACTTATTCAGCCTGTTTCTAAGCTCACGCAGGGTTATTTCGTATGAACCATGCTCGTACTGATTAACTATTTCCTTGTATTCAAAGCCTTTGATATCCTTTGTGATAAGCTTAATGATATACGCTGTGAAATGCGGATTTTTGACAAGCACAGGACCGATAAGGTGAGTTGCGAATACATTATTAAAGCGGCAGCCCTCGTAAGGCTCCGAGGTGTTATTCGCATAGCCCATCTGCATTGTGAAAAGCGGATTTTCCGTCCTTGTCGTTGTACTGCACTTGTTTATAAAGCCGACAAACGGCTCGGTCAGGAAATCGCACTTGCAGATTGCGTCGCCCGTCAATCTCTTTTCATAGCTTTCTGTCGTTTCAAAATCACAAAGTCCTAAAGCATCACAGCGCTTGCCGTATGCGTCCGTAACAGACTTGCCGAGCATTTCAAATGCGTTGCCCGTCAGCAGCATAGCCTTGCCGCCTTTTGCCGCCGCACAGAACTCGTCCTTTTTGTTCATAAGGTCGGCAAGCGCCTTTTTCTGCGCCGCTTCAGTGCCGCTGCCGATATAGATAAAATCGAAATCATCAAGGCTCACATAAGAACAGCTGTCTGTTCTTGTTATCTCGGCTTCAAGTCCCTGCTGAGAAAGATGCCTTGCAAGAATGGAAACATTCGCATACTCGCCGTAAAGGTTCATCAGGTTGTTGTATAAATGAAGAATTTTAATAGCCATCTTTTCGCCCTCCTCAAAGAACTTCCACACGCGACAAAAGCTTTTCCTTGTCGGAGAAGCAGGTCACGCAGTAGAGCTTTTCATCGCCGTTTTCCTTTATATAATCTATACACTGCTGAATATCGGCTATCGGCTTTATTTTACCTTGGTCAATATCGGTGAACGAAAAGCGCAGTGCAAGGTCATTTACATATGTTCCCGTGAGGTAAATGTTCCTGACATTTTTGCTGTTTAAGTGGTCAAAGTTGATGTCCCACAGCCACGAGGTTTCGCCTGTGAAATACTTGCGGCTGATTGCGTCAACAATGACTATAACGCTGCAAGGCTCATTGCGGCTTGCGATATACTTGAGCGACTGGTCATAGGAAACGGAGTTTTCGTGCTTTGAGGTGAGCAGAGTACCGTAGTGCGAGCCGAGCCTGAACTGCATTATTCTGCCGTTTTTGAGCATATAGTTGCCGATGCTTGAGGCAATAGCCTTGCCGTCAACGCCTGCAACCGAGCAGGCGGCAAAAGCCGCAAGAATGTTGTAGACATTATACATTCCCGTAAACGCAAGCGGAATGTTGAATTTGCCGTTTATGGTGATTTCGCCCTTGTCCATATCGGCATCTGTCACAGTGAAGCTTGTATCCGCCTTTTTAAAGCCGCAGGTATTACAGCAGTAAGAGCCGATGTGGTTGTAGTGGTAATAATCATATGTCATTCTGCCGCCGCACACAGGGCAGTATATGCCGTCATTGTAAACGCCGTCGTTGTAGGTAAGCGAGGATTTAAGCTTGTCCACACCGAAGAAGAGCGTATTTTCACGCCCTGCTCCGAAGCAGGAAACAAGAGGGTCATCGGCGTTTAAGATAAGCTGAGTGTCATCGTGAATACTGTGCGAGAGAGCCTCGTAAACCCACTGCGGATGACCGTTTCTTGTCAGCTGGTCACGGTAGAGGTTTGTAATGACATAGTGGGTCGGGTGAAAATACTTGAATGTGTAGCGTGCATAACGCTCGTCCGACTCGATAAGCAGGATATCGCTGTTCATTTTGCCGCCGAGAGTGCAGTTTGACAGCACAAGGGTTGTAACACCCTCAATCTGGTTTGAGCCCTCCTTGTTGTAGGCAACGCTCTTGCCGTTGCTTTGCAGGATTTTCGCTATCATCTCAACGGTTGAGGTTTTACCGTTGCTTCCTGTTACGGCGATGATAAATTCCGGAAGCTTTATCTTGCTTAAAATATTCGGATAGAGCTTAAGCGCAATCTGCCCCGGCAGAGAGCTGCCCTTGCCGATAATGCCGCCGATAAATTTCAGCAGCTTGCAAATTAAAATAACGAAAAAAAGTTTCATACCGATTCCCCCGACAATGTAATTGATGATAAATATTTGTGGTTGCCGCCGCTTTGCGGCTGATTGTATCAACAGCTTTAATTATAGCAAAGGCAGTCATATTTTACAATATTTTGGACAGGCCGAAAAAATAAAACTGCCGCAAGAGCCGCTTTGAATTTTAATTTTTATCTTTGCGGATATTATTCCAGCGCAATCAGGTCTGTTTTTTCATAACGGTTATGACCCTGACGAGCCTTTTTGTACTTCCAGCACCTAATCGCTTCCTCCAAGGTTTTTCCATCGTTGTCTGCAAAGAAATCACGGATATATGTATTGTATTCAAACTGCTTATCAATAGTTGTTTTATTCTTTTTCTTCTCTTCCAGAATCCTGTAATACGCCTCTATTGCCTCACCATAGGTTTTGCCTGTATTACTCTTTAACCACTTTTGAAAGGCAACATTGAAAGAAAAGCTGCTGCCGATTTTTTCTTTAAAAAATGCACGGTGTTTTTCCGAGCATACAAAATCAGGCTCTATTATTGAACCCTCGGAAATAACACCGATATTCTGCTTTTGCTTTTTACTGACAGATGCAGAGCATATCTCACCTGTATCAAGGAAATGAGCTATTCTGTCCGTTATCTCTAATTTTCCGCCTGATGAGGGCAAGCCGTGTTCTCTGCAAAAAGCAACCAGCTCTTCCTTCAAATAATAATAACTGCGAAATGTACCGCTGTCTTATGATTTATCTAATTCGGGTCTTTTATCCATTGGTATTCTCCTTAATGTCTGTCTTTTTCCGACTTACTCTTCTCCCTCTGCCTGATACGCTCGCAGGCAGGCAGATACTTTTTCTTTAATGCGTGATGCTTTCTGCATTCCTCGCAATTACCGTGCCGCGCGCATTTGGTTCTTTTGCAAGGACAATTCGGGTTGATTTTGTTCAAGTTATCACCGCCTGTTAATCTATTAATATAAATTATTATACCCGAACCGTTATAAATTGCAAAGCGAATTCAAACCAAAACACGGCGGCAGAGATTTCTCCCTGCCGCCGATTATATTGCCAATATTATTTTATTGCTCGTTATACTTGGACTTGATATACTCGTCCATTGCCTTTGCAGCCTGCTTACCTGCACCCATTGCGAGGATAACCGTTGCAGCACCTGTTACGGCGTCGCCGCCGGCATAAACGCCCTCACGTGTTGTAAGACCATCGTCGCCGTTTGTGATGATACAGCCGTGTCTGTTTGTGTCAAGACCAGGAGTTGTCTGGCGGATAAGCGGGTTCGGGCTTGTACCGATACTCATAATCATTGTGTCGATTTCAAGCTCAAATTCACTGCCCTCTTTTACGATAGGACGACGTCTGCCGCTGTCGTCAGGCTCGCCAAGCTCCATCTCAACGCACTTCATACCGCAAACCATACCGTCCTCGTCACCGAGAACCTCAACAGGGTTTGTGAGGGTCTTGAAGATGATACCCTCCTCCTGTGCGTGCTCAACCTCCTCGGCTCTTGCAGGAAGCTCCTCCATACCACGACGGTAAACGATATATACATTCTCTGCACCAAGACGCTTTGCGCTTCTTGCAGCGTCCATTGCAACGTTGCCGCCACCGACTACTGCTACATTCTTTGAGTGCTTAATCGGTGTCTTGCTGTCGGGCTTGTAAGCCTTCATAAGATTAACTCTTGTGAGGTACTCATTAGCCGAGTAAACGCCCTTTAAGCTCTCGCCGGGGATACCCATAAATCTCGGAAGTCCTGCGCCGCTTGCGATGTAAACAGCGTCGTTGCCCATCTCAAACAGCTCGTCAATGGTGAGCACCTTGCCGATAACCATATTTGTTTCAATGTCAACGCCGATAGCCTTGAGGTTATCAATCTCTTTCTGAACGATAGTCTTCGGCAGACGGAACTCAGGAATACCGTAAACAAGCACGCCGCCTGCAAGGTGGAGAGCTTCATATACTGTTACCTTATAGCCGAGCTTTGCAAGGTCGCCTGCGGCTGTAAGGCCGCTAGGACCTGCGCCGATGATTGCAACCTTGTGACCGTTGCTCTGCGGCATTTCGGGCTTTTCGTCAGAATGCTCACGGTGCCAGTCGGCAACAAAGCGCTCGAGTCTGCCTATACCAACGCTCTCGCCCTTGATTCCTCTTACACACTTGCCCTCACACTGTGTTTCCTGCGGACATACTCTGCCGCATACAGCAGGAAGTGCGCTTGAAGCGGAGAGAATCTTGAATGCTCCCTCCATATCCTCCTCGGCAACCTTGCCGATAAATGCAGGAATGTCAATTCCAACAGGGCAGCCGCTCTGGCACGGCTTTTTGGGGCAGCTAAGGCATCTTTTTGCCTCGTTTACAGCCATCTCATATGTATAGCCGAGCGCTACCTCTTCAAAGTTCTTATTTCTTACATTCGGCTCCTGTGACGGCATAGGACATTTTTTCGGATCCATATTTCTCTTTACTGCCATATCAGAGCACCTCCTTTTTCAAAAGGTTGCAGCCCTCTTCACGGGCATGCTGCTCAAATTCCTTATACATAGTACCTCTGTGCATAGCCTCGTCAAAATCAATCTGATGGCCGTCAAAGTCAGGGCCGTCAACACAGGCAAATTTTGTCTCGCCGCCGACTGTAATACGACAGCCGCCGCACATACCCGTACCGTCAATCATAATCGGGTTCATTGATACTATTGTCTTGATGTCGTATTCCTTTGTAAGCTTGCATACAAACTTCATCATAACGAGCGGACCGATGGCGATAACCTCGTCATACTGGTTGCCCTCCTTGATGAGCTGCTCAAGAGCTGTTGTAACAAGTCCCTTTGTGCCGTGACTGCCGTCGTCTGTCATCATACAAACCTTGTCGCTTACAGCGTTGAACTCGTCCTCTAAGATAACCAAGTCCTTATTTCTGAAGCCGACAACACTGTGAACCTCACAGCCGTTCTCGTGAAGCTTCTTAGCCACAGGGTATGCAATAGCGCAGCCTACGCCGCCGCCTACAACTGCAACCTTTTTAAGCCCCTCGGTTTCGCTCGGTCTGCCGAGAGGTCCTACTAAATCGTGAATACTGTCGCCCTCATTGAGTGTGTTAAGCTCCATTGTGCCATATCCCACAATCTGGAATATGATAGTAACCGTGCCTGCCTGTCTGTCATAATCGGCAATTGTAAGCGGAATTCTCTCGGAATCTTCCTTTGTGCGGAAGATGATGAACTGCCCCGGCTCAGCCTTTTTGGCGATGAGCGGCGCGTCAATAACCATTCTTGTAACAGTCGGGTTAAGCTCTTCTTTTTTAAGAATTTTAAACATTAACCTCTGCCCCTTTCCTTTTCTATATTGAGTTCAGCGGTACTGTAATTGTTCAGCTTAAAAAAGCCGCCGCAAAATTCACGGCGACTTTTAAGTTTTCAGATACACCCAAAGCTATGCTATATATCAGAAATCAATTTCCTTGTCATAGTAGCAAGCAAGGAGCAGCTTCTCCATTTCCTCCTGAGTCGGAATTCTCGGGTTAGAGCCTGTGCAGGCATCGCCGATTGCATTTTTTGCAACCTCGGGAAGCTTTTCGTTGAACTCTTTCTCGTCAATTATACCACCCTCATACTCCTTAATGCAAGAGGAAATATTGAGAGATTTATTCATTTTCTTTAATTCTTCAATCAAGGCATCAACAAGCTCCTCTGTTGTACTGCCCGGGAGGTCGATAAACTTAGCGATTTCAGCGTATCTCTTAGCCGCTCTCTCGTCCTTTGAGTTATACTTGATAACCTTCGGGAGATACATAGCGTTTGCCGCACCGTGAACAATGTGTCCGCCGCTGAATGCAGCACCCGTCTTGTGAGCCATTGAGTGAACGATACCGAGAAGTGCGTTTGAGAAAGCCATACCTGCAAGGCACTGTGCATTGTGCATTGAAGCTCTTGCGTCCTTGTCGCCGTCATATGACTTTTTGAGGTCATTGTGAATCATCTTGATAGCGTGAAGCGCAAGCGGATCTGTATAGTCGCAGGCTACTGTTGAAACATAAGCCTCGATAGCGTGTGTCATTGCGTCCATACCTGTATTTGCTGTGAGCTTTGCAGGCATTGTTTCTGCAAGCTCAGGGTCAACGATTGCAACATCGGGAGTGATGTTGAAGTCAGCCAGAGGATACTTGATACCCTTGTGATAGTCTGTGATAACCGAGAAAGCTGTAACCTCTGTTGCTGTACCCGAGGTTGACGGAATAGCGCAGAACTTAGCCTTCTGACGGAGAGTCGGAAAGCTGAACGGCTGAATAATCTCCTCAAATGTGGTGTCGGGATACTCATAGAATACCCACATAGCCTTTGCTGCGTCAATCGGGCTGCCGCCGCCCATTGCTACAATCCAGTCAGGCTCGAAATCTCTCATAGCCTGAGCGCCCTTCATAACTGTTTCAACTGACGGATCCGGCTCAACATTTTCAAAAAGCTGGACCTCCATACCTGCCTCTTTAAGATAGTCAACTGCTCTGTCAAGGAAGCCGAAACGCTTCATTGAGCCGCCGCCTACTACAACGATAGCCTTTTTGCCCTTCAAGTTCTTAAGCTCCTCCAAAGAGCCTTTGCCGTGGTATAAGTCACGCGGTAGTGTAAATCTTGCCATAATTATTACCTCCTGAAATTTTGAAAAGTTAAATTGTGAGCCTTGTAAAATTGTGTATCTTTTAATTGAAATCATCTTCAAAAAAAGATATAATAAATTTTATGGAAATATTCGCTATCTGATTAAATCGATACGATTCTTCTTCCGTAATTTATCATAACACTTTATTTAAAAAAC
>DKZT01000066.1:0-7538 GCA_002493755.1 Ruminococcaceae bacterium UBA7067 | reverse complement strand
AACACTTTATTTAAAAAACGGGTAATATTAATTTGTAATACCAGCCATTCCAACATCATATATCAAAGTGTCAAAAATTATGTTGATAATTTTATGCAAATTGACAAGGGGATGATGAAATGAATTTACAGCAGCTTAAATATGTAGTTGAGGTTGAAAAGGAAAAGAGCATCACCGCCGCGGCAAAAAAACTGTATATCGGTCAGCCGAATCTGAGCAAAAGCATTAAGGAACTTGAGCAGGAAATCGGCGCAACCATCTTCAACAGAACAGGAAAGGGTGTTGAGCTGACTAACGCAGGCATTCAGTTTCTGCGCTACGCAAAAAGCATACTCGCTCAGTTTGAGGAGCTTGAGTCGCTTTTTCATCCTGATGAACAAAGTGCAGTAAGCTTTGCCGTATCCTGCCCGAGAGCAACATATATATCAGATGTGTTTTCAAAATTTGTCGACACCCTGAACAAAAGCGGGTGTATCAATATAAAATACCGTGAAACAAACTCGGTGGACGCTATAACAGATGTGGTTGTCGGCGACAGCTCGATTGGCATTGTCCGATACAATCAGGCTTACGAGGAGTATTATATGAATCTTCTGCGTGACAGTGCACTCCAGTTTGAGCTGCTGCTCAATTTTGAAATGCAGCTCCTTTTAAGTCGAAGCCACCCTCTTGCCGAAGCCGAGAGCATTAGCCGCAGTCAGCTTGAGCCATACACCGAGCTTTTATTTGCCGATGTGCAGGAGCCTGCTCTGCCGAAATCAAGGCTTTCCGATTCTGCGGAGCTGTTTACGCCAAAAAGCTGTATCAATATTTTTGACAGAGGCAGTCAGTTCAGCTTTTTGCAGAATGTTTATGGCTCATATTTATGGGTAAGTCCTATGCCGCAGCAGGAGCTTTTGCGCTATGACCTTGTTGTGAAGCCGTGCAAGGACGTGGGACTCAGCAAAGATATAATAATATACAAAAACAAGGACACCTTAAGCGATGTCCAGCTTGAATTTATAGAGCTTCTGCATACAGCGGCTGAAAACATTGACACAACGGAGAGAATTACAGAATGAAAAAATGTAACACCGCACTGAATATATTGTACTTTGTTTTTTTAACCGCCGTCATATGCCTGTGCGCAAACTGCACACTGCTGATTACGGATTTGCGTATGCTGTGGCTGATGCCCGTCTGTGCGCTTGTGTTTCCGTTTGTAAACCTTGCGCCATCACTTTTGCGCCGAAAATTTCCGTCATTGCTGTTAAGGGTTTGCTATCACGGTGTAAGCTGTCTTAAGCTGTTTTTATGCTCAAGCGTTATTTCTGCGGTTTATCATATTATTATCGCGTTTTATCTTTTTCCGAGCCGCTGGTATATCTGGGTTATAAGCGCAGTTGTGTGTGTTCTCACCCTCGCAGTTTTATTCTGGAACGGAATTATAACCGTTTATGCCACCTCGGTACAGCTCGGACTGCGCCACCGCATTGTAGGATTACTGTGCGGAATGATACCTATTGCACACCTGTTTGCTCTGTTCGGCATAATCAGGATTGTATCAAACGAGGTTGAATTTGAATGTGACAAAGCAAGGCTTAATCTGAGCAGACAACAGCAACAGCTATGCAGAACAAAATACCCCATTCTGCTCGTGCACGGAGTATTTTTCAGGGATTACAAATTCGTGAATTACTGGGGCAGAATTCCTGCCGAGCTTATAAGCAACGGCGCAGTTATATATTACGGCAACCACCAGTCCGCCGCTTCGGTTCCCGACAGCGGCTTTGAGCTTGCCGCGAGAATTAAGCAGATAGTTGATGAAACAGGCTGTGAAAAGGTGAATATTATCGCCCATTCAAAGGGCGGTCTTGACTGCCGCTACGCAATAAGCAAATGCGGTGTTTCGCAGTATGTCGCCTCACTGACAACAATCAACACTCCGCATCGCGGCTGTGAATTTGCAGATTATCTTTTAAGCAAAACTCCTCTCCCCGTACAAAAGCGTATTGAAAGCACCTACAATTTTTCAATGAAAAGGCTCGGCGACCAAAACCCCGATTTCATTTCGGCTGTGCGCGACCTTACATCAAGCCACTGTACAGCGCTTGACCTTGAGATGAAAGCACCCGAAAGCGTATATTGCCAGAGCGTAGGCTCAAGACTTAACAAAGCTTCAAACGGCAAGTTTCCGCTGAACTTTACATATAAGCTTGTAAAATATTTTGACGGACCGAACGATGGACTTGTGCCGGAGCAGTCACAAAGCTGGGGAAATAATTTTCAATTCCTCACCGTAAAAGGAAAAAGGGGTATATCTCACGGAGATATGGTTGATTTAAACCGTGAGAATATACCCGGATTTGATGTAAGAGAGTTTTATGTTCAGCTTGTGAGCAGGCTCAAAGGAATGGGATTCTGAGAGGATATTATCAATACTTCTCCAGAAAGCTGTGCTCAACTCCGTCGGACTTATAGCCCGGCATTGTGTCAATACAGACGGAATGTATGCTGTTGAAAATGCTTTTTTCTATGTTCGGATTTGTGCGCCTGAGCGTTTTTATAAGCTCCTTTATTTCCTGCCGTTTTGAGCATCCGTCACCGTTTTCTGCATTTTCGGTAAAGCGGCAGGCGCACCGTATAAATTCAAGGCTGTTGTACCTTTGCCACGCAAGGATTGATTCCTCACGGATGCAGTACATAGGGCGGATAAGCTCCATACCCTCAAAATTTGTGCTGTGCAGCTTCGGCGGCATTGACTGAAGCTGTGAGCCGTAGAACATTCCGATAAGCGTGGTTTCAATGACATCGTTAAAATGATGACCGAGCGCAATTTTGTTGCAGCCAAGCGTCTGCGCCATTTTGTAAAGATGCCCTCGGCGCATACGGGCACAGAGATAGCAGGGCGATTTTTCGGTTTTATTCGCTACCTTGAAGATATTTGTTTCAAATACCCTTATCGGTATGTGCAGAAGCTGTGCGTTGCTCTCGATTTTCGCCCTGTTTATTTCATTGTAGCCGGGGTCCATAACGATATATTCAAGCTCAAAGGGCGCTTCGGTATATTTGTGAAGCTGCTGCATAAGTTTTGCAAGCAGCATTGAGTCCTTTCCGCCCGAAATACAAACGGCTATTTTGTCGCCCGGCTTAATCAGCTCATATTTTTTCACCGCAAGGATAAATGGATTCCATATATCCCTGCGGTATTTTTTTGTTATGCTGCGCTCAATGCGCTCATATGCTTCAAGCTCCCTGCTCACGATACCACCTTATAACCCCTTTCTTCAACCGCTTTTTTCAGAGCTTCGTCTGAAACATCGGCTTTAAGCGTTACAGCAGCGGTTCCGCTTTTGTGGCTAACGACAGCAGAAGCCACTCCCTCAACACCCTCAATAGCCGCCTTGACCGATGCCTCGCAATGCGGACACATCATTCCCTCGATTTTCATTGTCTTTTCCATATTCTTAGTTTCCTCCTTTATTTTACACACGGCTTTTTCATTTTTATCAGAGCCGTGAAGCTTTACAAAGTTCAGTCTTAACGCATTCATCACCACACAAACGCTCGACAGGCTCATCGCCGCCGCACCGAACATAGGCGTAAGCTGCCAGCCGAACACGGGAATAAGTGCGCCTGCGGCAAGCGGTATGCCTATGACATTATAGATAAACGCCCAGAACAGGTTTTCGTGAATTTTTTTAAGCGTTGCTCTGCTCAGTCGGATAGCCGCAGGAACATCGCTCAGCCTGCTTTTCATCAGCACAACATCGGCGGCATCAATAGCCACATCTGTTCCTGCGCCGATTGCTATGCCTGTATCAGCTCTTGTGAGGGCAGGTGCGTCGTTAATTCCGTCGCCGACCATTGCGACCCTGCCCTGCTCCCGTAGCCGCTTTATTACGCTCTCCTTGCCGTCAGGCAAGACCCCTGCCGCAACCTCGTCAATCCCAGCCTGCCTGCCTATTGCCTGTGCAGTGCGCTCATTGTCGCCCGTGAGCATAACAACACGCAGTCCCATTTTGCGAAGCTGTTCAACAGCATCATAGCTGTCCTCCTTTATCACATCGGCAACGGCTATAATACCGAGCAGTACACCGCCCCTTGAAAAGAACAGCGGTGTTTTGCCGTCTTGTGACAGCCTGTCTGCCGCATCACGCATTTCAGCGTATATATCGGCTTTATTGCTGATAAGCTTCATATTGCCGCCTGTGATTTCCTGACCGTCAAGCGTACCGACAACTCCGCTGCCCGTTAGAGCCTTGAAATTGCTTATCTCTCCCGATTCAATGTTCAGCTCCCTTGCCTTGCTTACAATCGCCCTTGCAAGGGGATGCTCACTTTTTTGCTCAACAGAACAGGCGGCATACAAAAGCTCCTGCCGCGACACTCCCTGCGCCGTGATAATGTCCGTAACCCTCGGCTTGCCGCTTGTTATCGTGCCTGTTTTATCAAGCGCAACGATTTTCACCTTGCCTGATTCTTCAAGCGACTGAGCCGTTTTGAAAAGTATTCCGCTCCTTGCGCCGACTCCGCCGCCGACCATAATCGCAACAGGCGTTGCAAGTCCGAGCGCACACGGACAGCTTATTACAAGCACCGAAATTCCGCGTGCCAGAGCAAAGCCGAGGCTCTGACCGCAGATTAACCACACAACCGTTGCTATCACCGCAACGGCTATAACAATCGGCACGAACACTCCTGACACCCTGTCGGCAATCTTCGCTATCGGTGCTTTTGTTGCCGATGCATCGCTCACCATTTTTATTATCTGCGACAGAGTGGTGTCCTCGCCGACCTTTGTCGCCTTGCACCTGATAAAGCCCGACTGATTGAGCGTTGCCGCCGAAACCGTATCTCCCGAATGCTTATCAACGGGTATGCTCTCACCTGTCAGTGCAGACTCGTTCACCGCCGTTTCGCCCTCAAGCACAACGCCGTCAACAGGGATACTTTCACCCGGACGAACTACAAAGATGTCGCCTTTTTTCACCTGCTCAACCGGTACGGTCTGTTCGATATTATCACGCACAACAACGGCTGTTTTCGGCGCAAGCCTCATAAGACCCTTAAGTGCGTCGGTTGTTCTGCCCTTCGAGTAAGCCTCAAGCATTTTTCCGAGTGTGATAAGCGTTAAAATCATCGCCGCTGATTCAAAATACATCTCGTGCATATACGCCATTACGCCGCTCATATCACCCTTAAGCTGTGCGTCCGTCATAGCAAAAAGCGCGTAGGTGCTATAAACAAATGCCGCACCCGAGCCGAGCGACACAAGCGTGTCCATATTCGGCGCAGCCTTGATAAGTCCTTTGAAGCCGCTTATAAAAAAGCGCTGGTTTATCACCATAATTGCGGCGGTAAGCAAAAGCTCTGTAATTCCCATTGCAATGTGGTTATCGGCAAGAAACGGCGGCACATACCAGCCCCACATCGTATGCCCCATTGACAGATACATAAGCGGAATCAAAAACAGGATTGAAATACCAAGCCGAAGCTTAAGAGCCTTTGTATTACTTTTTTCGTCTGTATTTTTTTCGCTGTCGGCTGTGCCTTTGCTGCCTGTCTTAAGGCTTGCGCCGTAGCCTGCGTCACAAACCGCCTTGATAATCTCCTGCGGTGACGCCGTGCCGTCAACTCCCATTGAGTTGGTAAGCAGGTTTACCGAGCAGGAGGTAACTCCCTTAACCTCAGATACCGCCCTTTCAACTCTTGCGCTGCACGAGGCGCAGCTCATACCCGTTACGGTGAATTGCTGCATCGTATCACTCCTATTTCATCAGCTTTTGCAGTGTCATAACAAGCTCGTCAACCGTTTCGTCCTTGCCGCTGCGAATATCACTCGCAACGCAGGTCTTGATATGCTCGGCCAGAAGTTCACGGTTAAAGGCGTTCAGCGCGGCATTCACCGCCGACACCTGAATCAGAATATCGGTACAGTAGGCGTTTTTCTCGACCATACCCTTTATTCCTCTTATCTGCCCCTCAATACGGCTTAAGCGGTTTAAAAGCTTTCTGTATTCCTCTTCCGAGCGTTCCTTTGTCTTGTGGCACTCACAACAGCATTTTTCGTTCATAAAAATTATTCTCTCTTTTCGGTCATTTATATATTCATAATATACCCCTATGGGGTATTTGTCAAGAAAAATATGTGTTTTATTTTCAGCTGTAATTTGGTATAATAATCATTATTATGTGATTAAATCGGAGGAAAAAATGAGCATAAAACGAACCTTTGCAAAATATGTTTCTCTCAACATACTCGGAATGACGGCGCTTTCGCTGTATATTCTTGCCGACACATATTTTGTTGCGCAGGGAGTCGGCTCAGACGGCTTGGCGGCTTTGAACATAGCCATACCTGTATTCAGCCTTATTGTCGGCACGGGACTTATGATTGGTATGGGCGGCGCGACAAGATTTTCTATTTCACGGACAGACACAATATTCACAAGAGCCTTGTGCTTCGGCGTAATTGCATCGGCTGTGTATTTCATCTGCGGCATTACGATTCCGGGGCAGATAAGCTCTCTGCTGGGCGCAGAGGGTGAGGTTTTTGAGCTGACGAGAATTTACATTCAGATTCTCCTGCTGTTTTCGCCTATGTTTATCTTCAACAACATTGTCACCTGCTTTGTAAGGAATGACGGCGACCCTAAGCTTTCAATGACGGCTACTGTGCTCGGCACAATAACGAATATAATATTCGACTATATTCTTGTGTTCCCGTTACAGTTCGGCATAACCGGCGCAGTGCTGGCTACCGGCTTTTCACCGCTCGTCAGCCTTTTGATACTCTCTGTTCACTTTTTCAAAAAGAGCAACACGCTTAAACTAAAAAAGGTATTTTTAACCTTAAGAGCATTAAAGGACATTATAACACTCGGCATATCCTCTCTTATCACCGAGCTTTCAAGCGGTATTGTGATTCTGATTTTCAATATGATAATTCTGAATATAGAGGGCAATCTCGGCGTTGCCGCCTACGGCATAATTGCGAACATCGCAATAGTTGTAAACGCAATCTTCACGGGTATAGCGCAAGGCTCTCAGCCTATAATAAGCCGAAGCTACGGCGAAGGGAACGGCAGTGACGCTAAGAAAATACTGAAATACGGCATTATAACCGCCCTTGTCTTTTCAGCCGCAGTTTATGCCGTTACCTTTATTTTTACCGAGCCGATAGTAAAAGCCTTTGACAACGAAAACAATCAAAGGCTTCTGGAAATCGCCGCAGTAGGAATGAGGCTGTATTTTATCTCTATATTCTTTTCGGGAGTCAACGTGCTGTGTGCTTCGTATTTTTCATCAATCGACCGCCCGACAAACGGCTTTATTATTTCTGTTTCAAGAGGAGTGGGAGTGATAATACCGACAGCATTTTTACTGGCGTATCTTCTCGGATTAAACGGCGTATGGCTTTCGATAGCCGTATCGGAGTTTATTGTCTGCGTTTTGTCGGTTGTACTTTTGAAAAAGAAAAACATCTAAAATTATGGTTATACCCTTAAGAAAGCTAAACGATAATTTAGTTTAGAGTTTTGAGTCGAGAGTTTTGA
>DKZT01000027.1:7886-10859 GCA_002493755.1 Ruminococcaceae bacterium UBA7067 | reverse complement strand
ATAATTTACGGTTTCACTCCACAGATTACCGCCTTCATCATGCCAATAGTGACTTGATATTTCATTTATTCAATTATGCCATAGAATTATCGCTCGCAAATGCTTTCAGCTATTTTCCTAACGGCAGTATCACCATTTTATTCTGTGATATCAAAATATTGAACAAATCTTCCATTTGAGAGTTATAATAATCAAACCTCATTTTACTAAGCCAAGGAAAACAGAAAATTTCTTTTCCATAACAAAACCCGATTGCAGCCATCGCTCTGAATCTTTCGTTTCCAACGCCTGACAACGGACGTATAAATCTTCCATGGTCAATATGGAATAAATCTCTAATCTCGTCCGGTGTTTCCTGTCTGTTACTTGTTTTCAACGCTTTTGAAACCATCTCAGATACAGTCTTTTTTCTCGAAAACAATGGATATGATTTATCCATATACATTGAATATTTCAGCACTTCGCCCAAAGCGGTTTGTTGATTATTAATCAGTATTTGAACAGGCTCAAACAAGATAAAATCTTTTTTCTTATATTCAGACATAGACAAAAGATAGCTCACCGCCCAAACACCTGAATCAATCTCTCCTTCTAACATATTAACTCCCTTAACAAAGTAATAGCTTTGCGAATTACAAACATTGTGAGCCTGATAAAAATTTGACTGACACTCGATGTAACCGTCAATCCCTGAAATTTTTAAACTTTCAATTTTCATTTTGTTTCTCCAATAATTTGAACATCCCATACAGAAATTGGTCCAGGTCTAGTGCTTACTACAGGTGCAAAAGCAGTTACTTTTGGATCATCTATACCCATATCTTCAATAAATGATGCGTTCGTTTTAAAAGATATAATAACCCCAAAACTCGCACCCGAATTATTTACCGCATACTTATTTGGATACTTTTTCCACGCATATACATATCCACCTTCAAAACCACTTCCAGTCATAACACCCATTGCTTTTATAGCCACTGCGCGCTCTGGAGTTGTAACATGGTAATAAATCTTACCACCTTTATCGTTTCGCCGATTAGAAGGCAACGAAGGTGCAATATCTTTTTCAGCTTCTGACTCATATGTATACGTAGAACTTCCACTCCATGAGCCAACACTACTGAACGCATCAGACACAGACTGTTGAAATGATGGATTGGTAACAATAGAAATGGCAAGCACTGCAACAAGCGCTACAGTAGTAGCTACAATAGCCGCTTCAAAAGCCGCCGCAATTGATATTAATATTGCAAAATCACCATTATTATCCATGTACATAATCGGATTATTCTTGCAATACGCATTCATATTACCGTCAAGAATACCCAAGCCCGTCTGGAAATAACCATCTGCATTCAGGAATCTGTGCGTTACCGGGTCATAGTATCGGCTCATCAGGTAATACATACCTGTTTCGGTATCCATATAGTAACCACGATAGCGTAATGGGTTGAGGTTGCCGATATGAGTTGAGCTTGTTATTGCATTGCCGTCACCGTCGGTGATAGAGGTAACATTGCCCCAAGAATCGTATGTGTATTTCGCTGTAAGGTCGCCGGCATCGGTGTATATACCGACAATATCACCACGCCAGTTGTGAGGGTAGTAATATGTATAATCCGTGCCGTTCGGGGTCAGGCGATAGTTCACCGCGTCTTATCAGCTCACATTTATTGAGTGACAACGAATAAAGCCGAATTATGAAAGAGAAATCGGTATGTTTTGCTCTTAAGAGAAGAAAAAGAAATTACTACTATCTGTTGTATTTTTAAGTATAAGATATTGATTGCCATTTAAAAATATGTAGTCACTTCTCTTATCTTTTTTGTTTTCCATAACTCCGTAAATATTACAATTTATATTTTCATACCGGTCACTACATTTATACAAAAGCTTACATTTTGCACCATTATATGTACAAACAATGTCAAATTTTGATACAATAACCAACATACTATCTTTTGTTTTTTTATTTATAATTCTACCAACTCTGACATTGCAAATACTATTTTTTCCTATCAATTTATATACTTGAAATTTAGCCCTTGCACCTGTAATCCCAATCAATCCATTTTTATATTTTGTATAAACACTTGGAATTACATAGCTTTCGAAATTATGAGCCAAGCTATATTTTCCTAAAACAACCATAACAACATATCCATTTCGTGCATCATCATCAAGAGGAAATAAGATTTTATGCTTGTTAAATTCGCTGTTTCTACAAAAATTCATTTCTTCATCTAATGAAGAAAACTTGAACCTGCCTAACCAAAAGTTACAAAACAAGTGTATAAATAAAGTAAATATAATAACAAATAAAATAACTAACAGGAAAAAATAAACATCAAACGCTCCAGCCAGAACTCTACTTAGGAACACAGATAAACCCAAGGCTATTAAAAGAGAGACAGTAACTAAAACTGCGCAAATAACATTCAGCAACTCTGTTATGATAAAATTATCGCCAGCCTTATAATAAAAATTTATCAATATAGTATTTTTGATAATTATATATAGCTGTTTAACAAAGATTACAAAAACTTTTGCCTCTTCATCCATCGTATTCGCTCCATTATTAAATAAATTACCGCCCTATTATATGAGGGCAACCACATTGAGAACACACTTTATATTTCGTATTTCCATTAGTCCCTCAATTAAATCAGATTTCTCACCGTCTTCTACCTAAGATAAAAATTCTTTTTCGTAATTCAACACTCTACTATTATCATAATAATACTCAGCCGTTGCACAGTCAACATATTTCTGCTTTATAACCCAAAAAAATGCGCAAAAAAAGAAAGCCCTTGAAGCCAAGGACTTTCCGATAAGCGATATAAAATTATCTCTTTGAGAACTGCGGTGCACGACGTGCTGCTTTGAGACCGTATTTCTTACGTTCTTTCATTCTTGGATCACGAGTCAGGTATCCAGCTTTCTTAAGAACTGGTCTGTATTCAGCATCTGCCT
>DKZT01000027.1:0-7676 GCA_002493755.1 Ruminococcaceae bacterium UBA7067 | reverse complement strand
ACCGTATTTCTTACGCTCTTTCATTCTCGGGTCACGGGTTAAGAAGCCTGCCTTCTTAAGTGCCGGACGGAGAGCCTCGCTGTCATACTGAAGCAATGCTCTTGAAATGCCGTGACGGATTGCGCCGGCCTGGCCTGTAACGCCGCCGCCTGCAACTCTGCAAACTATGTCGAACTGCTCTGTTGTCTTTGTCAAGGCAAGAGGCTGACGAACGATAAGCTTAAGAGTTTCAAGACCGAAATAATCGTCAATATCTCTGTCGTTAATTGTGATTTTGCCTGTACCCTTGTAAAGTCTTACTCTGGCTACTGAGCTTTTTCTTCTTCCTGTTCCGTAAAAGAACGGTGCTGATTCGTACATTTAAAATGCCTCCTTCCTTATTTTGTCCACTCTTCCGGCTTCTGAGCCTCGTGCTTGTGCTGTGCGCCTGCATAAAGCTTGAGTCTGAGCATTGCTGCTCTGCCGATTGTGTTAGACGGAACCATACCCTTAACGGCAAGCTCCATTGCCTTTGTCGGGTTAGCCGCCATCAATGTGTCATATCTTGTAGCCTTGAGGTGGCCGATATAACCTGTGTGACGGTAGTAATACTTCTGGTTGAGCTTTTTGCCTGTCAATACTGCGTCTGCGCAGTTGATGATGATAACGTGATCGCCGCAATCAACGTGCGGAGTGAATGTTGGCTTGTGCTTGCCTCTGAGCAATACTGCTGCCTGAGCCGCAACACGGCCGAGCGGCTTGCCTGCGGCATCAATTACATACCACTTGCGCTCAACATTCTGCTTTTTTTCCATAAATGTAGACATGCTTTTTTCCTCCTGACTTAGTGTTATTCGGGAAAGCCCGATATAGCGTAATTTCTTAAAGTCGCAAGATAGATAATATCACAACAAAAAAGGCAAGTCAACACTTTTTTTGAAAAAAATTAATGCTCACAGCAGCTACCTCTTGTATTCTCCGATTTTCTCTGTTTTACTCCCGTATTCTCGTTTGCTATTTTCATTTTTCTTTCACCGCAAATTTTCCGACACGTCCCAAACTTCATAAAAACGAAATCATAACATTTACACTCCTACGCTTTGACAAAATCTGCCGCACAAAAGGGGTATAATCAAGAAGAATTTGAAAGCGGAGGAAGAAAAATGAAAATACAAAGGGCAGCCACAGCAGGCGATTTTATCAGAGAAAAAACAAAAGCCAAGGGAGTCCGTGCCGTAATTACGCAGATAGCGTACTTCATTGCCGGCTTTATAGTTTCATCGGGAGCGGTTTTCGGCAGCTATGCGCCGTTCGGCTCCTCTCTCGTTGCGGCTGTACCCTCAGGCTGTCTTTTATCCGTCACGTGCGGAACGATATTCGGCTACATAGTTATGACTCCTAACGGAAGCTTTCGTTATGTTGCAACCGTGCTTGCAATAGGCGCAATACGCTGGACGTTCAGCGACTTAAAAAAGCTCAACTCTATGCGCCTTTTCGCGCCGGCGGTTGCGTTTGTGCCGATGCTTGCAACGGGTCTTGTGCTTGCGGCTGTCGGCGATTTTCAGCTCACGCTTGTGTTTATGTGCTTAATTGAGGCTGTACTCGCCGCTGTGGGCGCATACTTTTTCAGCAGGACTATCACGCTCAGCTTCGGCACACGCAGTCTTGCCGCTCTCAATCAGCAGGAGATAGCCTGCATCGTTATGACAGGCTGCATACTGCTTTTATCCTGCTCGTCAATTCAGCTTGCAGGCGTTTCGCTCGGGCGAACAATCGCCGTCTGCGTTGTTCTGTTATGCGCAAAATACGGCGCTGTTGCAGGCGGCTGTATTTCGGGCGTATCAACAGGCGTTGTGTTCAGCCTGTCCGACAGCGCACTGAGCTTTCTCGGCGGAGCGTATGCGTTCGGCGGCTTGCTTGCAGGGTTGTTTGCGCCTACGGGTAAAATCGGCTGTCTGCTCGCATTTTTCGCCTGCAACACGGTTATGACGTTTCAGTCGGGCGATATGACGGTTGTACTCATCTCAATTTATGAAACCGCAATCGCAGGAGCGATTTTTCTCATCTTACCAAAGGATTTGGGCAACCGCCTTTCCGCTGTGTTTGCGCCGCCGATAGACAAAACCCACAGCGAGGGACTGCGCCGCAGTGTGATAATGCGGCTGGACTTTGCGGCACAGGCTTTGTGCGATGTTTCCTCCGCCGTTGACACCGTAGCCGAGAAGATGAAAAAGCTCTTTTCCGCTGACCCGTCACGTGTTTATTCAAACTCAGCCGAGGAAATCTGCAGTAATTGCGGACTTCGTGTATTCTGCTGGGAAAAGCAGAAGCAGGCAACCCTCAGCGATTTTCAAAGCCTCACCCCTGCCCTTAAGAAAAACGGCAGCATAAGCGAAAAGGATTTTTCGGTGCGCTTTGCAAAAAAGTGCTGTAAATCCCGCGAGATGGCACAGAGCATCAACAAAAATTACGAGGCATATCTCGCCTATCTCTCAGCCGAACGCAGGGTCGGCGAGGTGAGAGCAGTTGTAGCAGGGCAGTTTTCGGGACTTTCCGAGATACTCGGCGAGATGGCGGAGGAGTTCCAGAATTTTGAACGCTTCGACACAGCCTGCGCCGAGCGTGTGAGCATTGCGCTCAAGGAGGCAGGAATTGCGCCGATTGATGTCAGCTGCCGCATTGACCGCTTCGGGAGAATGTCGGTTGAGATTGAAGCGGTTGACTTCCACAGCAACAACGTTAAAAACGCAATTCTCTCAAAGGCTGTTTCAAAGGCGTGCGGCAGGCGGTTTGACGCTCCTTGCATAAGCCTTGCCCCTAACCGCTGTAAAATACAGATGAGCGAACGTGCAAGTTATGATGTTGAAATCGGAAGCTGCCAGCACATCAGCAATGACGGCGCACTGTGCGGCGACAGCTTCAACTACTTCAGCGACGGTATGGGGCGGCTTGTTGCGGTTATCAGCGACGGTATGGGTACGGGCGGACGAGCCGCCGTTGACGGCAGTATGGCTGAGAGCATTATGAGCAAACTTATAAAGGCAGGGCTTGGCTATGACTGCGCCTTGAGCGTTGTAAACTCGGCATTGATGGTGAAATCGGGTGATGAGTCACTGGCGACCCTTGACATAGCCTCAATCGATTTGTTCACAGGCGACTGCGAGCTTCTCAAGGCAGGCGCACCACTTACATTTGTAAAGAAAAACGGCAAAGCTCTGAGGTACAACAGCACCTCACTGCCTGCCGGAATACTGACGGATATTAAATTTTCGCACGAGCGGCTGAACTTAAACCCCGGCGACCGTGTTGTTATGCTCTCAGACGGAGCGGTTGCAACAGGCGACAGCTGGCTTGAAAATATGGTTGAGAACTGGGACAAGGAATCGTCACAGGACTTTGCAAAAAGCGTTATTGAGGAGGCACGTTCACGCAGAACGGACGGCTATGACGATGATATAACGGTTATTGCGATGCGATTGATTGAAAACGGAGAGGAAGATTAAAACGCAAAAACGGCTCGCATTTCTGCGAGCCGCCGCTGTTTTGAGATTTTTTCTGTAATTAATCGCCAAGACCTGTGTCGATAAGCTCAACAGCCTTTGCGAGAGCTTCCTTTTCGTCCTCGCCCGAGCACTCAACCTCAACCTCAGAGCCGCACTTGATGCAGGCGGCAATGATGTTCATAAGACTCTTGCCGTTAACTTTATTGCCGTTTACGTTCAGATAAACGTCGCTCTTGAATTTGCCCATTGCGTTTGCAAAAACGCCGGCCGGGCGCATATGGAAGCCTTCAGCATTTACTACTTTTGTTTTCTGTGATACCATTGGAATCTCCTCCGTTCGTTTTGTTATATCTTATCATATTTTCGCTTTAATTTCAACAATTTTTTATTTAAAATTTCTGGTAATTAAGCCTTATTTTTCTTGAGCAGTCCGAGCAAGAGCATACCTGCTACGGAACCCACAGCCAGAGCGAGAATATACATCGGCCAGTTGCCTACTACGGCGAACACGAACACACCGCCGTGAGGAGCCATAAGAGTACAGCCGAACAAGCCTGACAATGCGCCTGCTATTGCAGAGCCTACGATGCAGGACGGAATAACTCTTGCCGGGTCGCCTGCCGCATACGGAATAGCACCCTCTGTTATGAAGCTCAGACCCATAATGTAGTTTACAGGGCCGTTCTTTCTCTCCTCAGGTGTAAACTTCTTTTTGAAGAAGGTTGTAGCAAGAGCGATTGCAATCGGAGGAACCATACCGCCTATCATAACGGCAGCCATAATCATATAGCAGGCGTTTGCGTCCGTCGAGTCAGCCGGAAGGCTTGCAGCCTGTGTAAGCATTGCTGTACCGAATACATAAGCCGCCTTGTTGAACGGGCCGCCCATATCAACAGCCATCATACCGCCGAGAAGTGCGCAAAGCGGAATAAGCGTACTCGGATTAGAGCCGAGAGCCGCAAGACCGTTGTTAAGAGCAGTGTTAATCCAGCCCATAATCGGGTTGACTGCACACATAAACACTCCGATGAACGCAAGCCCCAGTATCGGGTAAATCAACACGGGTTTTACGCCCTCTAATGCCTTAGGCAGCCTGTCGCAAAGCTTTTCAATGCCGAGCATTACATAGCCGCCGACAAAGCCTGCGAGCAACGCGCCGAGGAAGCCTGACGGAATATCGCCGCCCGGAGCTGCAAAGGTGCTGCCCAGTGTAGCCATAAAGCCGCCGACAAAGCCGACAAGCAAGCCGGGTCTGTCTGCAATACTCATCGCAATATAGCCGCCGAGAATCGGAATCATAAAGTTGAATGCGTAGCCGCCGATTGTCTTAAACCATGCGGCAACAGGTGTGTGAGTACCGAAGCCGCCGTCCTGCGGTGCGCCCATAATTGTATCAATCAGGAAAGCGAGTGCGATAAGTATGCCGCCTGCAACGACGAACGGAAGCATATGTGAAACACCGTTCATAAGGTGCTTGTAAAGCTGACGGCCGAAGCTCTCCTTTTCGCCCGAGCTTGCACTTGTATCAGCCTTGTCGCTGTGGAACACAGGCACCTTGCCGTCAACTATCCTCTGAATAAGCTCCTCGGGCTTTGAAATGCCTGCCGAAACGGGAACGCTTAAAACAGGCTTGCCGTTGAAGCGTGCAGTGTCAACGGACTTGTCCGCTGCTATGATAATACCATCGCAGTTTGCTATCTCCTCACGGGTAAGCACGTTCTTTGCGCCGCCAGAGCCGTTTGTTTCAGCCTTAACCGCAATGCCCATCTTCTCGCCTGCCTTTTCAAGAGCCTCGGCAGCCATATATGTGTGGGCAATTCCTGTGGGACAGGCGGTAACGGCGAGAATCCTGTAACCCGACTTTACGGGTACTGCGCTCTTTGCCTCTTTGCCGAACTTCTCGTTTTCTTTCTTATCAATAACCGACAGAAACTCATCTGCACTCTTAGCCGCAAGAAGGTCTGCTCTGAATTTCTCGTCCATCAGAAGCACGGTAAGCCTTGAAAGCACCTCAAGATGAACGTTGCCGTCAAGCGGAGCCGCTATCATAAAGATAATGTTTGACGGCTTGCCGTCCATTGCTTCATAGTCAACGCCTGACGGAACAGTTGCCGCTGCAAGACCGGGCTTTTTAACAGCCTCGCTCTTTGCGTGTGGAATGGCGATTCCGTCGCCGATAGCGGTTGTGCCGCTCGCCTCTCTCGCCATAATTCCGTTCTTGTACTTGGTAACATCTGAAATATTACCTACCGATTTGTGAACCGCAACAAGCTTGTCTATAACCTGCTGCTTTGATGAAAAGCTTGCGTTTAACAGTATAGCGTCCTTGCTCAATAAATCTGTAATACGCATAAGTATCCTCCTTATAATTTTTTTATTTTTATTCTGAATATCCCTTTAAATGAGTTTTCAGTTTTGAGCATTGAGTTTTCAGTTTTTAGTTTTCAGTTATTAATCTACTCAAAACTCTGAACTCAAAACTTTATTTTTTATCGGGTTAAGACTTGTTAATCCTGTAACCCATTTAGTACTGCTTCTATTTCCGCCTTTGTCGCTATTCCTACGGTAAATGCTGTTGCACCGCCTGCCGCTGTGCCTGTTTTCAGCGCATATTCATAGTCGCCGCTCTTAAGGTAGCCGTATAAAAATCCTGCAACCATCGAATCGCCTGCGCCAACAGTGTTCACAACCCTGCCCTTGGCTACGCCGCGTTTGAAGAAGCCGTCGGCAGTCACAAGGATTGCACCTGCGCCGCCCATTGAAACAAGAACATTTTCTGCTCCCATTTCTCTGAGCCTTTGGGCATACTCGATTATCTCCTCATCCGTTTCAAGAGTTCTGCCGAAAATTTCGCCCAGCTCGTCGTTATTCGGCTTTATCAGGAACGGATGATATTTCAGCACATTTACCAGAAGCTCGCCTGTTGCGTCAACAACGGCTTTAACGCCCTTGCCGTCCAGCCGCTTAAGTATTCTCTCGTAAATATCCTTTGGCAGTGTACTCGGAATACTTCCGGCAAGAACAAGTATATCTCCCTGCGTAAGAGAATCCAGCTTAAGAAAAAGCTTTTCTATATCCTCGTCCTTGATTTCGGGGCCTTGTCCGTTTATGTCGGTATCCTCCTGCGCCCTGATTTTTACATTGATGCGTGAAAAACCGTTTTTCAGGTGAACAAAATCCGTCTTAACTCCGTCAGCGTTTATACCCTTTTCAAGTGCCTCGCCCGTAAAGCCTGCGCAAAAGCCGAGAGCCGTATTATCAACACCGAGGTTTTTCAGAACGGTTGACACGTTAATTCCCTTTCCGCCGTTTACAATCTGCTCGGTTTTTGTGCGGTTTATCGCGCCGACTACGAGATTATCAAGATGAAGAACATAGTCAAGCGCAGGGTTGAAAGTAACCGTATAAATCATATTGACACCTCCTTGACAACCGTTAATTCCCTGAACTTATTATCCGTCAGTTTATCGGTAATTACACAGGCACGGCTAAGCTCAAGAAAGGTTATTGCCGAAACAAGCTTGAATTTTGAATGGTCGGCAAGCACATAAGACATATAGCTTCGGTTTGCCGCCTCCTTTTTGACAAGAGCCTCTTCAAGGTCGGGCGTTGTAAAGCCCGAATCAGCAGAAACTCCGTTTGCGCCTAAAAAGCACTTTGTAAAGTTATATTTACCAAGACTGTTTATCGCCTCCGCGCCTATAACCGCCTGAGTAGAAAGCTTAAGCTGACCGCCTATAATGTACGCCTTAAGTCCCTTCTGAATAAGCTTTTTAGCGTGAACGATACCGTTGGTGACAAACACAGCCTTGATCTTGGTATCGAGGTAATCAATCAGCGTCTGCGTTGTCGTGCCTGCGTCAATAAACACAACGTCGCTATCGTTTACCAGTGAAGCGGCATATCGTGCAATCGCTTTCTTCTCCTCAATATTCTTGAGAGCCTTGCTTTCAAAATCCTCGTCAACTGAATTTATTCTGCTCTCAATCGCCGTTGCTCCTCCGTGAACCTTGTTGAGCTTTCCCATTTCGCCGAGAGCGTTCAGGTCTCGCCTGATTGTTGACTCAGAGGTATCGAGCAGCTCCGCAAGCTCGGTTACCGTTACGGCTTTCCTTTTGTTAAGAAAATCAATAATCGCCGAATACCTTTCCTCCGACAGCATAAAATCAACTCCTCGTATAATAAAGTAGTAGT
>DKZT01000060.1 GCA_002493755.1 Ruminococcaceae bacterium UBA7067 | reverse complement strand
TATGTGTTGGCATCTCCCTATTTTCCCGGGCCGTCTCCAGCCAAGTATCTTCGGCACCGCTGAGCTTAACTTCTGTGTTCGGTATGGGAACAGGTGGACCCTCAGTGTCATCAATACCAACTTTGTTTTTGCTGTCTCTCTCGACTGCTTGATTATTATATCACGGCATTTCGGAAAATGCAAGTGTTTTTTTCAAATTTTTTAAAAAATTTTTTCGGCTCGCTGTTTTCTGATCTTTATATTCAGCTCTGATTTGTCGTGACCTCGTTTTTAAGCTCCTTACCGCTGAAAAATGAATTGAGGTTATCTATTGTTACCTCGGCAATGCCTGAAAGAGCCTCGTGCGTTAAAAAAGCCTGATGAGAGGTTACTATTACATTCGGCATATTGACGAGCAGGGAGAGAACATCGTCCTGAATTACACTGCCGGAGAAGTCCTCGAAAAACAGGCTCGATTCCTCCTCGTAAACGTCAAGACCTGCGCCGCCCACGCGTGACTCCTTAAGAGCCGTGAGCAGGGCTTCGGCGTCTATAAGAGCGCCTCGTGAGGTGTTGAGAATATAAACGTCCTTTTTTACCTCTTTCAGGGCTTCTTCGTCAACTATGTGATAGGTGCTTTTGGTAAGAGGACAGTGCAGTGAGATAATGTCACTGCGGCGGAAAAGCTCCTCCTTTGAAACATATTCAATGCCGCTGTTTTCCAGCGGATACGGGTCGTAGGCTATTATATTCATACCAAAGCCTCGGCAGATGTCGATAAAAATCTGCCCTATCTTGCCTGTACCGATGATACCTGCTGTCTTTCCGTGCAGGTCAAAGCCTGTAAGACCGTTAATGCTGAAGTTGTAATCCCTTGTGCGGTTAAAGGCGCGGTGGATTTTTCTGTTCAGGCACAGCAGAACAGCCATTGTGTGCTCGGCGACTGCATAGGGGGAGTATTTTGGCACACGCAGAATCTTAATTTTTCCCTGAGCCGCCTTGATGTCAATATTGTTGTAGCCTGCGCACCTCATCGCAAGTACACGAACTCCGCATTTATACAGCTCGTTTATCACCTTTTCGTCTATCGAATCGTTGACAAAAGCAACGGCGCCGTCACAGCCTTTTGTGACAAAGGCTGTTTCAGCGTTCAGCTTGTTGACATAAAATTTAAAATGCAGTCCGTCATGGGGAGTTTTTTCAAAATATTCCCTGTCGTAGGGTTTGGTATCAAAAAATGCGATTTCTTTCATTATCATCAGCCTTCCTTTTGCCTTTATTGTTGTCCGTGATAAAATAAATATACATATTATTTTGACTTTTTATTGCTTTGGGGATAAACTTATGGTGAGAGTGGAGATAGTTGGCTGTAAAGAAGAAAGAATAGAGAATAAAGAATAATTGTGGTTGTCGCCGCAAGCGGCTCTTTTAATTAAGAAATGTGCGACTGCTGCTGTTAGCTGAAACGAGTTCGTAGGGAACGGTCATGACCGTTCCGGTTCGCTCTTATTAATGTTGGATAGGCACTAGGTAGGCAATACGCATTTTAACATTTATCAATAACCCAAAAGGAAACTGAAAATATGATAAACAGAATTTTGAAAACAAAGGCAGGCGCGGTTTTCGGCGCGCTTATATGTACTCTGCTGTGGGGAACGGCTTTCCCTGTAATAAAGCTGTGTTACAGTCATCTTAACATAAATTCGGGCGACATTGGCTCACAGGTGCTTTTTGCAGGGGAAAGATTTTTCATAGCCGGCGCAATGGTGCTGATATTCTGTCTGCTGTTTAAAAGGCAGAGCCTTAAAATATCGGGGAAAGCAATATTCTCCGTATTGTCGCTGGGAATGGTACAGACTGCAATGCAGTATTTCTGCTCTTACATAGGCGTTGCAAACACAACAGGCACAAAAACCTCAGTTATAACAGCGTGTAATGCGTTCTTTGCCGTACTGCTTGCTCCGCTGTTTTTTAAAAACGAGAAGGTCGGCGGCTCTCGGCTTGTCGGGTGTGCGTTAGGCTTTGCAGGTATTATTATCATTAATTTAAACGGTATTGCCGACGGCGGAATATCGTTTTTAGGCGAGGGAATGGTTTTGTTGTCTGCGCTTTGCTCGGGCGCAGGGAGCTTTTTGAGCAAGCATTCGGCGCTTAAGTCAGACGCTGTGGCGGTTACGGCGTATCAGCTTCTGTTCGGCGGAGCTGTGCTTATTGCGGCAGGGGTTATAATGGGCGGCAATGTTCCCTTTACCGACGCGGCAGGGGTTTTACTTTTGCTGTACCTTGCGCTTGTGTCGGCGGTCGCCTTTGCGCTGTGGACAGCTCTGCTCGGTCTTCACAGCGTAGGCAGGATTTGTATATTCAACCTGCTTATTCCGATATTCGGAACGGTCTGGTCGGGCATACTTCTCGGCGAGCAGATTTTTAAATGGGAAAACCTTGCGGCGCTGGTTCTTGTGTCAATCGGTATTTTTCTTGTTAATTTCAGCAAAGGGGAGAAGCATAATGAAACAGCTTGACGATATTCTGCGTGAAACCATCAAAACCGCAAAGGCGGCTGGTATTCCCGTATCGGATAAAATCCTGCCTAAGGTTATTATCAATACAAGGCGGAGGACTATTCTCGGCACCTGTGAAAAACAGAAAGACGGCAGGTTTAAAATTGTGATTTCGTCAATCGCCGTTGAAGCCGGAGAAAAAGAGATAAGAAACGTGATAGCGCACGAGGTTTTGCACACCTGCAAGGGGTGCGGAAATCACGGAGAGCTGTGGAAAAGCTACGCCGAAAGGCTCGGAAATATAATCGGGCAGGAAATTAAGAGGACGGGCGAGCCGGAAAACGCTCGGGCGATAAGAGAAAATGCGCCGTATGTGCTGGTGTGCGAGCGTTGCGGCAGACAGTTTCACCGCTTTAAGCGCAGTAAGCTTGTTATGCATCCCGAAAGATACAAATGCACCTGCGGCGGCAAAATCAAGCCGCAGACTCAGCCTTAAACCGCCGTTGCATATGACGTGGCAGGGTGCCAGCCGAAAAATAAATTCATTAAAAAATTTTTCCCTATTGACAAACTGTGTATAACTGTATATACTGTATATGCACAGTAAGGAGGTGCTTACGTGAACATCTTTATCAGGAACACAAGCGGTCAGCCGATTTACGAGCAGATTTACGAGCAAATCAAATCTTCAATCACGTCGGGAGAGCTTAAAGTCGACGAGGCTCTGCCGTCAATCCGAAGTCTTGCAAAGGATTTGCGCATAAGCGTAATCACAACAAAGCGCGCGTATGAGGAGCTTGAGCGCGACGGCTTTATCTATACCGCGCCGGGTAAGGGTTGCTTTGTAAAGAAGCAGAACGTGCAGCTACGCCGCGAGGAAGGTCTGAAAAAAATCGAGGAGCATCTGAAAATAGCCTGCGAGCTGGCGAAGGTAAATAACGTAAGTAAAGAGGAGCTTGCGGAAATGTTAGAGTTAATGGGAGAGGAATGGTATTGATTATGAAAAATGCGATTGAAATCAGAAATCTGTCAAAGGAGTTCAAGGGCTTTACCCTTAATAACATAAGTCTTGAGCTGCCAAGCGGTTGTATAATGGGTCTTATCGGCGAAAACGGTGCAGGAAAAAGCACGATTATTAAGCTGATTTTTAATTCGATAAAGCGAAGCGGCGGAAGTATTGAGGTGCTCGGCTGTGACAACCTTGATAAGGACTTTGAAAAAGTAAAAAACGAAATCGGCGTTGTGCTGGACGAGCCGTGCTTCCCCGAATGTGTAAGGCTTAAGGACATCAACGCAATGATGAAAAGTATTTATAAAAACTGGAGCAGTGATGAGTTTTTCGCTTACTGCGATAAATTCGGACTTCCCCGTGACAAGAGATTCAAGGGCTTTTCAAAGGGAATGAAGATGAAAACCTCAATAGCCGTCGCTATGTCGCACGGCGCAAGACTGCTGGTGCTTGACGAGGCAACATCGGGGCTTGACCCGATTATTCGTGACGAAATACTTGATGTTTTCAACGACTTCACAAGGGACGAGAATCACTCGGTTCTGATTTCGTCGCACATCATAAGCGACTTGGAGAAGATATGCGACTACATAGCGTTTATACACAAGGGCAGTCTTAGGTTTTGTGAGGAAAAGGACGCTCTGCTTGATAAATATCTGCTCATTCACTGCACGGACGAGGACTTGAAAAAGCTTCAGCATAGTCAGATTGTCGGATACAAAAGAAGCAGATATGAAACCGAGGCACTTGTTAAAAACGGAAGTCTGCCGTCAGGTATTATCAGCGAGAAACCGTGCATTGAGGATATAATGCTGTTTATGTCAAAGGAGAGTGTATGATATGAAAGGAATTTTTCTTAAAAACTGGATTGTTATGTGGGGCGGACTCAGGTTTAATCTTGTGCTTATGACGATTGTCGGACTGATATTTGCCGTTGTCGGGCAGATGAATACGTTTGGTTCAATCTTTTCCGGAATTTTTCTATGTTCAATGGTTATGGGTATGATGGAGTATAACGAGCGGAGCAAGTGGGAGCTTTACAGCGACGCTCTGCCTGTTGGGAGAAAGGGAACAGTAAAGGGCTTTTACCTGTTTTCAATTTCATACTTTGCAGCCTTCAGCGTGCTTGCAATTTTAGCGTGTGTTTTGTTTACTGCGTTTATGCCGATGTATTTTGACCCTGCGGCTCTTATACTGACGCCGATTATGACAATTTTTGTTCCGACTTTGATTTTTGCTTTGACGCTACCGGTCTTATTTAAGTTTGGTTACAAGGTGTTCAGGGTTATCTTCCTTGTGCTTCTCGGCTTCTTTGGCGGTATAGGCGGCTTCTTCCTTGGTTTTCTTGTGGACGATGAACACTCTTTGGCATCGTCTGTTTTATCTCAGATATGGAGCGTTGATATTTTCTCGCTTCTGCCTTGGATTATTGCGGTTGCCGCCGCAGTGCTTGCGCTTTACTTCCTTTCAATGCTCTTGTCGTCAAAGCTTTATAAGACGGTGGAGCGATAAAATATCCGAAAATAACAGATATGCTGACAGCGGCAGGGTGCGCTCCCTGCCGCTTTATCACAATATAAGATACACAAGAGCCATAACAAGGCTTGTGTCGCTGTGTTCGCCGAGCAGCAACAGTATAATGATAAGCACAAGGCTTCTGTCCTTGTCGGCTAAAAGCTGTTGAATGGTAAGCGGCAGACTGTCGCTCATTGCGTTGCCGTTCGGATTTGACGGTGTGCTTTTGCGTTCAGGCTCTTCTTTTTGCTCCTGCTTTTCGCTCTTTGCGCTGTTGTCGCCGCTTGAGTGTGTCGCACGGCTGTGCATTTCCTGCATTCGTCTGACTGCCTCACGCTGCATCGGGTCGTTTATTCCCTGCGCCATATTATCACCTCGCAGAACCCAGCTTTTGTATCATCGGCAGAAAACGCAGAATGTGAAGCATTCTTGACGCTTCGTCAAGCTTTTTCTGCCGTTCCCTGCTCAGGAACGGTCTTAGCGCCGCCAGCAGTCTTGTGCCGTCGTCCTCCTTGTTGTATTCGGACATTAGCGGCATAATGCGGCTGACGGCATTCAGCATTTCGGGCGGCGTAATATTGCCTGAGCCTGCGGCAGGTGCAGGCTTTTGCGGCGCTTGCGGCTTGCCTTCTCCGCCGAGCATACCAGCCATACTTCTTATCTGCTCCATTGCCTGCGGATCGCTGAGTATTTTTGAAATCTGGTCTGAGAAATCGTCCACTTAATCAGCTCCCTTATCCTTTTTGAGCCGTTTCATAAGCTCGCGCGCCTGCGGCGAGTTCAGTATCTTTTCCGTTTCCTCACGGTTATTAAGCACCTTCTGAAGCTTATCAAGCTTCTTCTTATCCACACCCTTTAATATATCGCCGAGCGTGCCGTTCCTTGCGGCTTCCTCAAGCGACTGCGGTGTTGTGTTCAGACTTCCGCTCATTCTTTTCAGCATTTCATCAAAGCTTATGTTATTATTCAAAGAAACACCACCTCTTTTTATTTTACACAAAATTATATTACTGAGCTGATTAAAATAGAACGAAACAATATACTTGCATTTTCAGAAAATATTTGTAAAATATATGGTGTATCAGATATTGAAAGGGACGAGAGTTATGCGGATTTTGGTTATGTCGGATTCTCACGGCGATTACAACAGAGTAAGGCGTGCCGTTATGGCGCAGGATAAGGCAGAGGTTATTATACACTGCGGCGACGGCGAGGAGCAGGCGGACAATTTAAAACGTGATTTCCCCGATAAGGCGGTTTACGCCGTAAGAGGCAACTGCGACTGGGGTTCAACCCTGCCGCTTGAACAGCTTATCACGCTTGATGGCAAGAGGATAATGTTTACTCACGGGCATATATACTCAGTTAAATCCGGCTATTACAGAATAAAGGAAGAGGCAAGGGACAAGGGCGCGGATATTCTGCTCTTTGGGCATACGCATTTAAAGATGACGGAATATGAGGACGGGCTTTATATTATGAACCCGGGCAGCATAGGCTATTACGGCGCAAGCTACGGTATAATCGACATCACACCGCAAGGCATAATTCTAAACACGGTGAATATTGATTAAAAAATCTCCTCTGCCGCTATTGACAAGCAGGCGATTATATAGTACAATAGCACAGGTGTAAAGAAAAAAACTTTACAGAGGACGGAAGGTCAGTGGAAAAGGACTACAAAATTTCGCTCCTGCTCGATTTTTACGGCGAGCTTTTATCGCAGAAGCAAAGGCTGGCGATTGAGGGCTATTACAACGAGGATTGCTCGCTTGCCGAGCTTGCGCAGGAGATGGGTATTACCCGTCAGGCGGTGCGTGACATAATAAAGCGCACTGAGCAGTCACTTTTGCAGATGGAAGAAAAGCTCGGGCTTTACAGCTGTTTTGAGGAAATGCAAAGGGGACTTGAAAAAATCAAGAGCCTGAGCGGAGATATAATTGATTTAACCGATAATGAAAATATAAGCGCAGCGGCGGCTGAGATAAACGATTTGGCTGATACGCTGCTTGAAAAACAAGTATGAGAGGATGATTTTCTTGGCATTTGAAGGACTGTCCGAAAAGCTTAGCAATGCGTTCAAAAAGCTGCGCTCAAAGGGCAAGCTCAGCGAGTCTGATGTTAAAGAGGCTATGCGTGAGGTTCGTCTTGCGCTTTTAGAGGCTGATGTAAACTATAAGGTAGCCAAGGATTTCACCGCAAAGGTAACCGAAAGAGCGGTAGGCTCAGATGTTATGGAGAGCCTCACTCCTGCTCAGATGGTAATTAAGATTGTCAACGAAGAGCTTACCGAGCTTATGGGCGGACAGCAGACAAAGCTGCAGATGGCTTCTAAGCCGCCGACGGTTATTATGCTGTGCGGACTTCAGGGCTCAGGTAAAACCACCCACGCAGGAAAGCTCGCGATGATGCTCAAGGGGCAGGGTCACAGACCGCTTCTTGCCGCCTGTGATATTTACCGTCCTGCGGCTATTGAGCAGCTTAAGGTTGTCGGAGCAAAGGCAGGCGCAACGGTTTTTGAAATGGGAACCGAGAATCCCGTTAAAATTGCAAAGCAGGCTATAAAGCATGCGCGTGACTACGGCAACGATATTGTCATTCTTGATACAGCCGGCCGTCTGCATATTGACGAGGTTCTGATGAAGGAGCTTGAAAATATCAAGGCTGAGGTCAACCCGAACGAAATTTTCCTTGTTGTTGACGCAATGACAGGTCAGGACGCCGTAAATGTGGCTAAGAGCTTTAACGATTTGCTTGAGATTTCGGGCGTTATCCTCACAAAGCTTGACGGTGACACCAGAGGCGGTGCGGCGCTTTCCGTAAGAGCCGTAACGGGCAAGCCGATTAAGTATGCCGGTACAGGCGAAAAGCTTGCAGATCTGGAGGTTTTCCATCCTGACAGAATGGCAAGCCGTATCCTGGGTATGGGCGATGTGCTCACTCTTATTGAGGAAGCCGAAAGCAAGCTTGACCAGAAAAAGGCTGAAGAGCTTGCTCAGAAGATGGCGAAAAACAAGTTTGACTACAACGATCTGCTTGACCAATTTATGCAGATTAAAAAGATGGGACCGATAAAGGGCATACTCTCTAAGCTGCCGGGCATTTCAAAGCAGCTTGACGATGTTGAAATAGACGACAGAATAATGGACAGAAACGCCGCCATTATCCTGTCTATGACTAAAGAAGAGCGTGAAAAGCCGGCGATTATGAACGCTTCGCG
>DKZT01000021.1:8325-21110 GCA_002493755.1 Ruminococcaceae bacterium UBA7067 | reverse complement strand
GATTTTGTAAAATCGGTCTGTTACTGAAAGCCATTTTAATAGTTTCATAGATATATTCCTCCTAACCACCAGTATTATAACACAATATGCGTGCGCACGCAACCACCTTTTAACATTATATCTGCCGCTTTGTCCTCCTAAACACAAATCAATTCTACATCTATAATCTCTACTGCTCTGCTACGAATATTATTCATTTTCCCGACCCATTCAAGCTGATTTTCTGCCTTTAGCTGTTCTGTCACGCCCTCACATTCTGCCATCTGTTTTACCAGCCGAGAAAACATTTCCTCTGCCTGTCGATCAATATCAGCAAGGTAACTGTTCAACTTGCCGCTTGTGAGCAGAGTAGTATAGGTTGCTTTTTTATGCTCTTTCAAGTAGCGTTTATGCCGCTGTCCCCATATGCCGATAGATTGTGTTTCTGTTTCGGGTAGTTTCAAATCGGGGAGAAAATAATCTCCAACCCGTATATAAGTGCCGCCCATTTCTTCAAAAATCGTCTTTGTCATTGTGTATTCCTACCTTTCATTTTGATTATCTCTAAAGCGTTTATCATGCTGTTTAGACTGTTTGGCTTGCTCTAAAAGTCCATCAATTTGCTTGCTGCCGAATACCTTACGGAGTAGTTTATAATCCCTGTTTTGCTCCTTCAGTTCAGCATTTTCAGCGTTAAGACTGCTGTTTTTTCTGCTCAACACTTGGTTTTCACGATACAGACTTGCGTTTGTTGCGTTCAGCCTGTGATAACTGTCCCACGCTTCAAAACATCGGGCAAATACGGTTTTAATAAGCGATTTTAACCTCTTGATAAGCGGCTCGGCGAACTTTGTTTTATAGGTTTTGGCTGTCATTAACCCCGATGGTTCGGGTAGATTATATTCAGGTGCAGTATCTAAGCTATCGCTTATTGCCTGCAATCGCTCAATACCGTCATCAAAATTCTGCACTCGGTCTGAAAGAGATTTCACCACATCGGTTTTCTCGGCAATCTGACTGTCAAGAGCCGATATTTCTTTTTCCCGTTCCTGCTTTTTGTAATCAAGAACGGACAAATGCTTATCGTGTGTGCCTTTCTGCTCCCACTCAATTCCGTACCGTTCCATAACGGCGGCAAGCTGTTCTTTTTCAGAAAGTACCCATTGCGACCATTCCGTATCGCCACGAGTACCGCCCTTAAATCCCTGCGCCACAAGAGCCTGTTTTAGCGACACTCTTGTATCTAAACCTCGCTTGCTACCTGTTGTAAACGGTACAAAGTCAATGTGAATATGCGGTGTTGCTTCATCCATATGCAGATGAACAGAGAACACATATAAGTTTGGATTTCTCTCTCGAAAACCCTTGTAATACTCATCCAAAATCTGCTTTGCAAGCTGTCCGTTTTCGCTTTCTGCACTCATATTATCTTTATCGCCAATCTGTAAAATCAGTTCGTGAAACGGCTTTTCCTGTTTGCCTGTACGGATTTTGTCGTAATAGTTTTCTATCTTTCGGTCTGCCCTTGTCTGCTTATCATTGTATCGTTTCAGAGCTTCATCAAATAGTTTGTGATATACTTTTTCGATGTTCTCATTGCAATAATCTATATTCAAGTGGGTGCGCTCTGGAGCAACATTCTCTGCTGTAAACTTTCGGCTGTTGTGATTGATCGAGCCCTTTCCGACCATTGCACTAATTGTTCTTTGCATTTTATCACGCCCTTTCTTTTCGGTTAGTGGTTCTGTTACTCTTGCCAAGAGTAACGCAAAAGCACTTTTGTCAGCTTCGCCAACAAAAATGCAACCTGCAAGCAGGTTTTGCGCTCTCCGAGAGGTAAGGGCTGTCCTTTGAAAAGGACACCCTTACAACCCCGTCTAAACTTTTGTGACGGTGTGTGACGATGGTGACGGTATTTTTGATACCGCACCCGCCCCTAAAATCATCGTCACACCGTCACATATCGTCACGCCTGCTCCAATCGGGATAGCTTTACTTTTCGCTCACTTCGACTGCGGCTGTTCTCATAGAAAATCTTATACTCATTTAGCAAACGCCCCGCATTGATATTCAGCTTTCGTGTGAGAGCGTTAGGCTGAATATCAAGCTGAAGAATAGAGCAAAGCTCCGTAGGCGTCCCCGTCCATTCATTACTGCCCGAAGAAAGCAATTGCGCTATCTTTTCAAGCAAAGGTTCGGGCGGTTCTTTCCAAAGCTCCGTTTCTGTCCGTTCCAGCTCCCACAGCAAAGTTTCGGTATTGCGATTGAGGTACAGCTTTTGGTCTTGCTGATCTCTGCCCGATACTTCAAGCGTGGCGGCGTTGCTTGTGCGTTTCTCTTTTTGCAGAAGAAACGCCCCATCCGCCGCACCGAGCAAGCCTGTCGTTCCCGAAATCATATTAAATTTATCATCCGCTGTTTGCTTCCTCGTGTGATGAACAAGCAGAATACAAATGCCGTACTTATCGGCAAACTGTTTCAGCCGTGTGATGATTTCATAATCGTTTGCGTAGCTGTAATTATCCCCGCCGACTTCTCTGACCTTTTGGAGCGTGTCAATGATAATCAGGCTTGTATCGGTGTGTTCCTGCATAAACCGCTGTAACTGAGCGTCCAATCCATTACCGAGACTGTCGGCTGAAACAGAGAAGAAAAGATTGTCTGTGCTGTCTGTTCCGAACATTCGGTATAGCCGTTCCTGCAAGCGTCGGTAATCATCTTCAAGAGCAAGATACAGCACCGTTCCTTTTCGGACGGTATAATCCCATAGCGGTGTGCCTGTGCTGATATGATAGGCAAGCTGCGCCATCAGGTAACTTTTGCCGAGCTTCGGCGCACCGACAAAGAGATAAGTGCCAGTATAGAGCAAGCCGTCAATCAGCGGCGGCTTGCTTGGATATACGGTGTCGTAAAGCTCTGTCATAGAAATTGTTTCAAGGTCGTTGATTTTTCCTGCTTTTTCGGATATACTATTGTCAGTACATTTTGAAATTGGCTGCTCCGTATCTGTTGCCGCAGATACATCAAGGGCAGTCATTTCTTTTTTATTCTCCATTCTCATCTTCTCCTTTCAGCCCGCCGAGAATAACGGCAATCAATTCGATTGTGTCAAGCAATTCATCATCAATACCGTTTCCTGCTTCAATCCTCTGTAATTCCGCAAGGACGGCAGCAAGCTCATTACGGAGTGCCTTATACACTCTCGGATTGCCCTGCACAACCACATCTTGGCATAAGAGCCGTCTTGTGATATAGTCCTGCTTGGTAAGCCCCGAAAGTCGTACTGCCCTGTCTATCTGCTCGCTTTCTTCGGGCGATACCCGAAACCCTACCGTGATATTTCTCCAACGGTTTTTGTTGTCCCTGTTTTTCGCTGACATATTAAAAATCTCCTTTCCCTAAATCGTCTAATCGCTCTGCCATTTCCGTCTGTTTGGACGGGAACAGGTGGGCGTACTGATAAGTGATTTCAATACTTTCATGTCCTACACGGTCTGCAATCGCCACCGCCGAAAATCCCATATCAATCAGTAAACTGATATGGCTGTGTCTCAAGTCGTGAATGCGGATACGCTTCACGCCTGCGGCTTTCGCCCCTCTGTCCATCTCGTGATGAAGATAGCTTTTTGTTACCGTGAAAATGCGGTCTTTCTTTTTCAGACCGTAAAGCATACCGATATATTCCTGTATTTCCTCACAGAGAAACTGCGGCATTTTGATTATTCGGTTGCTCTTTTTTGTTTTCGGTGTAGTAATCACATCTTCTCCGTGTAAACGCTGATAGGATTTACTAATCGTTACCGTTCCCTTGTCAAAATCAAAATCGGAGGCGGTCAAGGCTAATAATTCGCCTTCACGGATACCGCACCAATACAGCATTTCAAAGGCGTAAAAGGAAACTGGCTTATCCATCATCTCATCGGCAAATTTCTTATATTCTTCTCTCGTCCAGAACAGCATTTCCTTGTGTTCCTCGCTTCCCATATTTCCCACCTTTGCCGCAGGATTTGACCGCAATTCATAATAGCGTACAGCGTGATTGAATATGGCTGACAACTGATTGTGCAGCGTTTTCAGATAGGTTTGTGAATACGGTTTTTTCTTCTCGTCACGGTAAGCAAGCATTTCATTCTGCCAAGTGATAATCTCTTTTGTGGAAATCTCGCTGATTTTCAGTTTGCCAAAGTAGGGCAGTATCTTCGTGCGAATGATATGCTCCTTTGTCAGCCAAGTATTTTCCTTCAGACGGTTTTTCACATCGTTAATATACAGTTCCGTAAAGGCTTCAAAACTCATATCAAGGTCAGACGAGTTTTGTAACTGAAACATTCGCTCCCATTCCTGCGCTTCTTTCTTTGTGGCGAAACCCCGCTTGCATTTCTGCTTGCGTTCGCCTTTCCAGTTCACATATCTCGCCATTACATACCAAGTGCCGTTGTCCTCATTTTTGAATACTGGCATTATTTACTCTCCTTTCCTGCTCCGTAGAGCCTTTCATAAAAATACTGGCGGTTTACACGCCCTGCAATCGTAATAAATCCCTGTGCTTTCAGTTCCTCGTTCAGCTTTCTGATGAGCTTATAGGCATAGGGCTTTGATACGCTTAGTTCCTGTGCCACATCATCGGCACGAATGAATTTGTTTTCCATATCATCAGTCCTTTCATTAAATTTTCAAGTTGCCGTTTTACCCGAATGTCGTTTTTCTGTGCCTGCCCCATTTCAGCGGCGTTGCTTCGCTCGTTTCCTTTTCGGAAAGTCCTTGCAAAGACATATCCCATTCAGACGGTCATTCAGTTGCATTTATTAAGCGCATTTGCTTAATGCCCTTTAATTATACTAAGCATATTTGCTTTTGTCAAGTGGCTTTCAAGAAAATATTAAACTTTTTTGTTTCATTTTCTCTTGACAATTCCTAAACTTATATGCTATACTACTTGCAGATACATAAGGCAAGGAGTGAGACACTATGGCTATTGGCGAAAGAATACATTTTTTTAGGCTTCTGCGTGGTATGACGCAGAAATATCTCGGTACGGCTGTCGGTTTTCCCGAAAAGTCCGCTGATGTGCGTTTGGCTCAGTACGAAACAGGCACACGCACACCGAAAGCAGACTTAACGGCGGCATTGGCGCAGGTGCTTGATGTTTCCCCACAGGCTCTCTCTGTTCCCGACATTGACAGCTACATCGGACTTATGCACACCTTATTTACCCTTGAAGATATTTACGGTCTGACCGTCAGCGAAGCAGACGGAGAGGTCTGCTTAAAAGTCAACAAGGACGCCGCCGAGCTACTGAAAATGCTCTGTGCTTGGAAAGAACAGGCGGACAAGTTATCTTCCGAGGAAATCAGCAGAGAAGAATATGACCGATGGCGTTATTACTACCCGAAATATGACACCACGCAACTTTGGGCGAAAGTTCCCTCGCAGGAACTTAGCGACGCTCTTGTTGACGCTTTCAAAGACCACCTCCAATCCGACAAATAAAGATAAAGACAACAAAACGCCCTTAGCTATGAGTTACTACCCACAGCTAAGGGCGTTATAAATAATATGGATTTATTCAGAGTATGGCTCTGAACACCAGTCATACAAGCCGCTTGAAAATCATTCCGCTACCTGCAAACCACTTGATAGTGAGAATAATCGCATTTATATGACTGTTATCAATTTGTTATCAAAAGGCCTCTTGAAATGCCGCAAACCCGCATAAACACTAGGCTTTTTCGGATTCTCAATTTATTCCCACTCGCTCTCTGCAAATCAATCTTAAACTTATTTGTTTATGATATTTAACAAAGAGTATCTACATTATTTGTATTATCGGTAAAGCATACGCTATCCGATTTTTTGTTGCCATTCTGTTGCCACGCTAAAAAGATTATCATGTTGGCCGTGTTATATAAACTTCTCAAACACTCACCTTAATTCTTTCTACAAAAGTGTCTTTGATTTTTTTGTTTAAATCTCGCATGTTTTTAAATTGTGTCACATCTATAGCGCCAACCACTTCGCCATGAATTCTCTCGGGTAAATCTGTTGAAACAAATTCTTTATATTTATCAACGATTTGATTAACCCTAAAATGAACAAACTTCAACTTATCTTCCTCCGTAAGGAGATTAAACATTCCTTTATAGTCAAATCTTGATCGTAGCTCAGGTGATATTTTCTTTTTAAAATCTTCTTTGCTGATATTGGAAGTAAACACTATAATATATCCATTTACATCGTATTCCTCAGCTTGAGAATTTACAATTTTCCCATTTTCCAGTACATCAAGAAAATAGTTAAATACGGCACTATCAGCTTTTTCAAACTCATCTATGAGAATCAAGCCAACATCTGATTCGTTCATTCGCTTCACAAGTTCGCCACCATCACTACCTATATAGCCAAGCGGACTACCAATTAAACTGTTTAAAGCATCGTGACTACTATAATTTCCGAAATTGACTTTCGCCAATTTTGATTTACTACCTAAAGCTTTATGTATAGAACGAGCCACTTCAGTTTTACCAACGCCCGAATCTCCCATTAAGAATAGTGATAAGATTTTATGTTCTCCCAACTTATTAAATACTCGGAAAGATTCGACAATCTCTTTAAATTCTTCCTTAAATCTTTCATGACCATATAATCTAGCATTGAAATTTTCAAAGAAGGCATCCAATTCAGAAGCCGTTAAATCGGTTATTTTTTTAATAGTGGCAGTTTTGTTAACAGACGATTCTTCATCCTCATTTTGAGGCTCATCTCTTTCAGCGTCAACATCCAAAAAATCATTAAACACATATCGGAAAATATATTTTGCATCCCTCTCATAAGACTTATCGCATATAAAAGAAATGTTTTCACCAAAGCTGTTAAACAGTTGCTCAAAATTCAGTAATTGTGAATCATTAGCTTTTACAAAACCAATCGTAGAAGAAATATCGATACAATATTGCTGATGCGTATCTAAACTGTCAATTTTTTGAGGCGATAGCAGCTGAGACATACTTTGAAATTCAAATCCAGCAGCTATTTGCGTAGATTTGAAATTGAAAAACTGCTCTTTTATGTAGAAGTATAGCGTACTCATTCAACAGCCTTCTTTCTTCTTGCCGTTTTCTTGGGCTTGTCCTTAACATCAGCATCCTCTGACTTAATTAGCTGTATTATTGCAAGAAGATCAATATAATTGTAATCCTCGTCGTCATCTTCGCTTTTCAATTTGATTACGGAAGGAGTAGTGTATTGACTATTGTGGACTTCATTGTCCGAATCGGCATTTGAAGCATTCCCCAGCTCTTGAAAAAAATCAAATGAATTTTTCAGCCCACTTATCTTTGTTTTACCCTTATAGATTCCGATTAAAGAAACATTCCCTATAAACAAATCGTCCACATTATAAAGATTTTCAAATTCATTTTCAAAGGTAAGTGGGATTTTTATCAATACTTTTTCATTACTGTCCTTGATTTCGCCTTGCAGCTTATAGGAATAATCCTTAAACATCGAATTAAATAGATTATTAACATCAAGTCCGCCAGCTTCTGGTAAGCGCATACCCTTGAAAGAACCATTTGAAAATATTTTGACTGTTCTTAATTCCATTTCATTTTCCAAAGAAAGAGAAACATTATCAATTCTGACAAGTTGTCCTTCCGTAAGACAACTAAAGTCCACAATGGTTTTGCATTTATCCATTACTTCACTCAATATAAGTGATTTAGTCATAGTTACTTTGAAGTTTTCAAGAACCTTTTGAGAATCGGTTGATCCAGATTTAACATCTGCGCCAACCTCCGCATTAAATAATTTCAGAAACTTTGTACCCATTTTCGCCTGCAAATCCGCATTAAGAGTATCACCTTGATCCGTTTCAACGCTTTCATCTGTCTTAATGACATTACTTAACATCATTTTTATTTCATATACCTTCGAGAAGTTTAAATAATAAACATTAAACAGCAAATTTGTTATCCCCACAATCACATATTATTTTTTAGTAAATCCCTTATAACTGCCAAAACCGAGCATATAAGCAGCCATTGCGATTGCCAAATCTTCCGATTCAATATTCTGTTCACTCGCCATAGCTCTCAGCTCATCAATAACAGTATCATGCGGAACAATTGTACCTTCCAGTTCTTTGACTACCTTTTCGATAACAGACGGCAGTATCATACACATTTGATAAAAAGCATCTTCTTGCCCTGTTACTAAAGCATAAAATTGGTCAAGGCTTACTCTTCGAATAAGCTTATGGCCAACCTTTTTCTTATCAACGGTTGTTTCCCATTTGATATTTTGAGAACGCTGTGCAATCGCTTCTACCAAAAAGCAAGCACAATCGTCATCGTTTAACAACTGATTCTGCATTTTAATAAAGGTTTTACCAGCCGAAGCAGAGTTCATTGTGTTATGCTTGTTTTTCATTTCAACATAAACGGTATGTACAATTCCGGCTTCAGGAATAGGGATGCCATCAGGATTCTCATAAATCACATCCCAACCACCTTCTTCACCATTTGGTGGAACATGACAGTTTTTAATATACTGGAAAATTCGCTGATGGAAGTATCCAATATCGTTATTATTAGACTTATCTCTTTGGCGGAAGATTTCGTTGCTTACAATTTCTTCCCAAGATGATTGATATACGGTCTTGTCAAAGATCAACTTAATTGGATCAATGATATTTTTATTGAAGCGCTTTAAATCGAATGATTCCAGCTTTTCTCCATATTTTTCAATTGTCGCTTTGACATGATTTGTAAAATCTTCCTCTGAAATAAAAGTTAAATTCCACATTTTATAGTTCCTCCAACGCTTCTTTTATTTTTATCGCAATGTCATATGCTAAATTTACAGGAACAGCATTTCCAACCTGCTTATACTGTTGTCCAATGCTCCCACAAAATTGCCAATCATCAGGAAAGCTCTGGCATCGTGCGTTTTCTCTAATTGTAAACGGACGAGGCTCCAATGGGTGGCAACGATCAGTTTGCTTTTGACTTGGAGAAGTCAGAACGGTAAGTGATGGTTCATCTAAACTCAATCGTCTTAAAATTCCAGTTCTGCCACCTTCCATATGCCAACAGCTTTTCATATATTCTTTTGCAATGTCTTCGGGAATATCTCGCCAGTATCCTCCGGGAGGAACAAGCTCAAATATTTTTCGTTTATATTCAGAGTAGGAAGCACCTTCACTTTTCGGACAGTCAAGCAAAACATCTCGGAGAACTGGTTTATACTTATGAGGAGCAGGAAATTCAAAAAACATTCTATCTTTCAAATCATTGCGAATGCCTATCGTAATAAGTCGTTCCCGCTTTTGTGCAACCCCATAATCCCAAGCATTTAGTACCTTTTTTTGAATAGTGTATCCCGTACTCTCAAAAATGTCTGTAATCGTTTTATAGGTGCGTCCTTTGTCGTGTGTAAGCAACCCTCTCACATTCTCAAATAAAAACATTTTGGGCTGTAATTGCTCTAAAAATTTAGCGTAATGATAAAAAAGAGTTCCACGAGCATCCTCTAATCCTAGCCGTTTTCCTGCATAAGAAAAACTTTGACACGGAGCACCACCGGAGAGCAAATCGAGCTCACCCTCAGCAAGACCAAAATATTCCTTCAAATCCAGACAAGAAATATTAGCTATATCATCATTAATAACACGCCAATTTGGACGATTACATTTCAGCGTGTCAGAAGCGTCTTTATCAAATTCAATGAGCCCTAAAGTCTCAAATCCGGCTTTTTCAATGCCAAGCGCCAATCCGCCTGCACCAGCAAACAATTCTATCGTTGTGAAAGTTTTAGGAATAGTTTCTTCGTGCTGGTCTTGGGTGATCTCAATAATATCTCCAATATTGCATTGCAATGCAGCACATATTTTTTCAATGCTTTCAAATGAAATCGTCTCATTCTTGCCCATTCGAGCCATCACATTGAAACTAATGCCCGCTGCTTCTTTAAGCTCTGTTTTATTCATATTTCTATCTATAAGAAGTTTCCACAAGTTATTATAGCAAACAGCCACAACATTACCTCCATATCGCCAAACTCAAAAACACAAAATTGGGTCATCTGTATAATACCATATTTTCGCCGAATAATCAACAGTTCTCACGATTTCGTTAGAAATTCTTTTTTTCAATGACGATTGTGCTAAAGCAAAAGACAGATGCCTAATTGCTGGAAACAAAGCGCCCTATTTCGAGCCTCTTAAAACGAGTAAAAATGGCGGATAAGGAGTTATCCCTATCCGCCATAGTTTTGCACTTGTGTATCACATTGCTTTATTTTATTATGATTTCTTCATTTACAATCTCCATCGCCCTGCTACGAATGTTGTTCATCCTGCAAACCCATTCCATCTGATTTTCCGCTTTTAGCTGTTCGGTCACGCCCTCACGATTTGCTATCTGTTCTATTAGCCGAAGAAACATATCTTCCGCCTGCTTGTCAATATCCGCAAGATAACTGTTCAGCTTACCGCTTGTGAGCAGATTGGTGTAAAGCACCTTGCGGTGCTGTTTGAGATAGTGCAAATGCCGCTGTCCCCACACTCCAATGGGCTTGTTTTCTTTTTCGGCGGGTAAGGACAGACAGGGGAGATTATACTCTCCTTGCCGTACATAAGTGCCGCCCATTTCTTCAAAAATCGTCTTTGCCATTTTGTTTGCCTCCTGAAAATTGATTTATCTTGAGCGTGCATGATCACGCTTTTGACCCTTGAGATTTCTCGCCTGTTCAAGCAGGCTGTCTATCTGTTTGTGTCCGAACACTCTGCGGAGCAGTGAATAGTCTTTGTTTTCAGCCCTCAGTCTTGTGTTTTCTTCGGTAAGCTTACCGTTGATTTTTGAGAGCTTCTCGTTTTCCCGATACAGATTTGCGTTTGTGATATTCAGCCTGTTATAGCTGTCTATCGCCTTGAAATACCGTGCGAATAAGGTTTTTATCAGCGATTTCAATTTGGCTATAAGCGGCTCAACAAACTTTGCCTTATAGCTTCTTGCCGACATCATTGCAGTCGGCTCAGGGAGCTGATACTCAGGCTCGTTCATGATACTTTCATCCAGCTTCTTCAACGCTCTTTCGCCGTTATCAAAATTTTCGATACGGTCAGCCATCACACGGAACTCATCTTTTTTCTCGGCGAGTTTATCTTCAAGAGCGTTGATTTCCTTCTCCCGTTCCTGCTTTTTGTAGTCCAAAACGGACAGATGTTTTTCGTGCGTACCCTTGTGTTCCCACTCGATTCCGTGGCGTTCCATCACGGCGGCAAGCTGTTCTTTTTCGGATTGTACCCATTGATTCCACTCGGTATCGCCACGGCTTCCGCCCTTGAATCCCTGCGCCGCAAGTGCCTGTTTCAGCGATACACGGGTATCAAGTCCACGCTTGCTGCCGGTGGTGAAGGGAACAAAATCAATGTGCAGATGCGGCGTTGCCTCGTCCATATGCAGATGTGCTGAGAACACTTTTAACCGAGGATAATTGCTTTTTCTATTCGCTCGTCCAGCATACCGAGTGCGGCTTCCGATTCGTCTATCACTTTGATTTGCGTACAGTCCGCCTCAGCGGATTCCAATCTCGGCTTGATGGTATCTTCCAGTCCGTCCTCGGCAGTTTGATAGATAATTTTTACAGGCTCACGCTCAGTATTGTCATAGGGCAGCGCCTCTCCTTTCGAGAGAAGCGCCGCAAGTCTTAAAGCCAAAGTTGTTTTGCCCTCGCCGGGATCGCCCTGAATGATTGTGATTTTCCCGTATGGGATATATGGATACCAAAGCCAATTCACTTCCTTGCTTTGGACTTCATCCATACTGATGATTTTAAGTTCAGCCATTCATACCACCGCCTTTCAGAAGAAAAGCATTGATATTTCCGTTTTGATTGGTTATACTGTAATTAGTTACATGGAGTGACTGCCTGTCATCTGCGCCAACAGATGTGTTACAGGCGGTCATTTCTTTTTGTCTATTCATTCTGTTCCTCTCCTTTCAAGCCGCCGAGAATAACGGCAATCATCTCAATAACATCAAGCAGCTCGTCATCGATACAGCTTCCCGTTTCAATGCGTTGCAATTCTACAAGCACACCGGCAAGCTGATTCCGCAAGGCTTTGAAAACCCTCGGGCTTCCCTGCACAACGATATCTCTGTGCGTAAGCCGTCTTGTGATATAGTCCTGCTTGGTCAGTCCTGAAAGCTGCACATAGCGTTCGATTTGTTCATTTTCTTCCGGCGATACACGAAACGCTATAGTTTTGCTTCTCCACCGATTGTGATTGTCACAGTTTTTAGCTGACATAATCTTCACCCCTTTCCATATCCAGCTTATCCGCCATCTCTGTCTGCTTGGACGGAAATAAATGAGCGTACTGATAAGTGATTTCAATGCTCTCATGTCCCACACGGTCTGCAATCGCCACCGCTGAAAATCCCATATCGATCAGCAAACTTATGTGGCTGTGACGAAGGTCGTGAATGCGAATTCGCTTCACGCCTGATTGCCTGACGCCTCTCTGCATTTCTCTGTACAGATAGCTTTTTGTTATGGGAAATATCCTGTTGTCAGGCTTTACATCGTACAGCATACTCAGATAGTCCTGTATTTCCCCACAGAGGAATTTCGGCATCTGAATGGTGCGGTTGCTTTTTTCTGTTTTGGGAGTGGTAATGATATCCCTGCCGTTCAGGTGCTGGAATGATTTACTGATCGTAACCGTCTGCTTTTCAAAATCAAAGTCCGCAGGCGTCAGCGCCAGCAGCTCGCCCTCACGGATACCGCACCAGTAGAGCATTTCA
>DKZT01000021.1:7189-8035 GCA_002493755.1 Ruminococcaceae bacterium UBA7067 | reverse complement strand
CATTTCAAAGGCGTAAAAGGAAACGGGCTTATCCATCATGGCATCTGCAAATTTAAGGTATTCCGCTTTCGTCCAGAACAACATTTCACGGTTTTTCTTTTTGCCCATGCTTCCGGCTTTTTTGCACGGATTTTCTTTCAGGTTATAGAAGCGTGCAGCATGGTTAAAGATGGCGGAGAGCTGATTTTGAATTGTTTTCAGATATACGGGAGAAAACGGCTTTCCGTTTTCATCCTTGTAATTCAGAAGCTCATTCTGCCACTTGATGATCTGCTGCGGTGTGATACTGCTCATTCTCAGCTTTCCGAAATACGGAAGCAGCTTGGTCTTTATGATGTGATCTTTGGTTGCCCATGTGTTTTCCTTTATGCGAGTCTGTATATCTTCAGCATAATGCTGCACGAAGCTTTGGAAGGTCATATCCAGATCTCCGCCGAGGCGGTTGATCTGTTCCCTTTCCCAAGCCTGTGCCTCTCGCTTTGTTTTGAAGCCCCGCTTTTGCGACTGCTTACGCTCACCGTTCCAGCCGGTGTAGCGGTACAGGACCCTCCATGTGTTTGTCTTTTCGTCTTTATAAACTGCCATCTCATAACCTCTCTTTCCTGATTGCACCGTAACAGGTGCGTTCCATAAAATATTGCTTATTCACACGCCCTGAAATTGTCAGGAATCCCTGTTCTTTCAGTTCGGCATTTAGCTTCTGCACGATTTTATAGGCGTATGATTTGGAAACGCCGAGTTCTTCAGCGACTTCATCCACTTTCATAAAAGTTGTTTCGGACATTCCGTTCACCTCCTTCGGATTGTTTTTATGATTGATTTTTTCGTGTCGGAATACTTTCTTGC
>DKZT01000021.1:0-6885 GCA_002493755.1 Ruminococcaceae bacterium UBA7067 | reverse complement strand
TTTCGTGTCGGAATACTTTCTTGCCGCCTTCCGATTTGCCCGGGCGGGTACGCCATTACCGTGACGCACGACGGTTATTCATCTTCGGAACCTAACGCTATTGGTTTAAGTTTGTATTGTTATTATACTAAGCAAATTCCGTAAAGTCAAGCGGTTTTTGAAAAAATATTAAATTTATTTGCTATAGTTATATTGACAAGCATTAAATTTATATGCTATACTGATTGCACAATCCATACATAAGGAGCGTAATGGTTATGGCAATCGGTGAAAGAATTCGTTTCTTCCGCAATCTGCGTGGGATGACGCAAAAGTATTTAGGAACGGTAGTCGGTTTTCCCGAAAAGACCGCTGACATCCGTATGGCGCAATATGAATCAGGCTCAAGAACGCCCAAAGCTGATTTGACAAACAGCCTTGCAGAAGTCTTGGGTATTTCGCCGCTCGCCCTGTCCGTGCCCGATATTGACAGCTATCTTGGCTTGATGCACACCCTGTTTACATTGGAAGACCGCTACGGTCTGACGGTTGAAAAGAACGAAAGCGGTGTTTCCATGCGTATTGACCCCCGAAAGGGTAAAGACGCAGCGGAGCTTTGTAAAATGGTTTCCGCATGGGCGGAGCAGTCGGAGAAGTATCATAGTGGGGAAATATCCCGTGAGGACTACGACAGGTGGCGTTACAATTATCCGAAATATGATGAAGCCTCCGGCTATGTAAAAGTTCCGTCGCAGGAACTCAGCGACGCAATGGTCGAAGCATTCAAAGACCAGCTGAAAGATTGAACGGAAAAAGCAAAAGAGCTATCTGACTTCAACTTGAAATCAGATAGCTCTTTACTTTTGCAATAATCCAAATAATGTTGCCAAATCGTTGCCACTAAGGGCTTCAAAGCGGCGAAAAGCCTTTATTTACGGGCTTTTTCGAGGGTATGAAATCATTCCCACTCAATCGTTGCGGGTGGCTTGCTCGTTATATCATAGCAAATGCGGTTGATATGCGGAACCTCGTTTACGATTCTTACGCTAATTCTATCAAGCAGCTCATACGGGATTCTCGACCAGTCAGCTGTCATAAAGTCATTCGTGTTCACGGCTCGCAGCGCAAGCAGATAGTCGTAGGTTCTGCCGTCGCCCATAACGCCGACTGAACGGGTGTCTGTAAGCACCGCAAAATACTGGCTCAGATTTTTATCCCAGCCTGCCTTTGCAATCTCTTCTCTGTAAATAAAATCAGCCTCACGCAGAATATCAGCCTTCTCCTGCGTTACATCGCCGATAATGCGGATAGCAAGTCCCGGTCCCGGGAAAGGCTGGCGCATCACAAGGTACTCGGGCAAGCCAAGCTCACGTCCGAGACCCCGAACCTCGTCCTTGAAAAGCAAATCAAGCGGTTCCAATACTCCGCTGAATCTTGCCACAACCTCCGGCGGCAGTAGCTTGTTGTGGTGGCTCTTTATAACGTCTGCGTCACCCTTGCCCGATTCGATAACATCGGGGTAAATCGTACCCTGTGCAAGGAAATCCTGCTTTGTAATGCCAAAGCGCTCCGCTTCGTCCCTGAATACATATCCGAACTCAGCGCCGATAATCTGTCTTTTCCTCTGTGGGTCTGAAACACCGGCAAGCTTAGAGAGAAAACGCTCCTGAGCATTGACACGGACAAAATGAACGCTCCACTTTTTGAAAGCCTCTTCTACCTCGTCGCCCTCATTTTTACGCATAAGACCGTGATCGACAAACACACAGGTCAGTCGCTCGCCGATTGCCTCTGCAAGCAGAGCAGCCAGCACAGAGGAATCAACACCGCCTGAAAGCGCCAGAAGCACTCGTCCGTCCGGTCCGATGGTTTCTCGCAGTGACGCTACCGTGCGTTTGCAGAAATCACCCATTGTCCAGTCGCCTACAACTCCGCATACCTTATAGAGGAAATTATGAATCATATCTGTTCCGTGCTCGGTATGGTTTACCTCGGGGTGGAACTGAACGCCGTAAAAGCCTCTTTTTTCATCTGCAATGGCAACATTCGGACAAGCGTCGGAGTGTGCCATCAATTCAAAGCCGTCGGGTACCTTAGCCATATAATCGCCGTGGCTCATCCACGAAACACCCTGCTGCGGAAGCTCACTAAACAGCTTGCAGTCGGTATTATAATACGTGATTGTCTTGCCGTATTCACGGGCTGTATCGTCCTGAGCCGCAGTAACCTCGCCGCCCAGTATATGCGCCATAAGCTGACAGCCGTAGCATATGCCTAAGATGGGAATTCCAAGCTCAAAAATCTCTTTTGAGCATTTCGGGGAATCGTCCTCATAAACACTGTTTGGCCCACCTGTGAAGATAATACCCTTTGGGTTAAGTCTGCGGATTTCATCGAGCTTCATTGTGTAGGGATGGACCTCGCAATACACATTACATTCACGAACTCGTCTGGCGATAAGCTGATTATACTGTCCGCCAAAATCCAAAACCAAAACTATTTCGTTTTTTTGCTTCATAATCGCCACCCCCATAATTTATCTGTAAATTATGTTATCTCTTGACGCGCCGTTTGATACAATACCGATTGGAATACCTATCTGCTCCTCGGCAAACTCTATGTACTTTTTGCAGTTCTCCGGCAAATCGTCATAATTCTTAATGCCTGAAATATCACATTTCCAGCCGGGCATAGTTTTAAGAATCGGTTTGCATCTCTTGAGCTTTGTTGTTGACGGGAAGTAATCAATTTCCTCACCGTCAAGCTCGTACCCTACGCACACGGGAATTTCATCAAGATAGCCGAGCACATCAAGCACCGTAAACGCTATCTTTGTTGTGCCCTGAACACGGCAGCCGTAGCGTGTCGCAACAAGGTCAAGCCAGCCCATTCTTCTCGGTCTGCCTGTTGTAGCGCCGTATTCGCCGCCGTCACCGCCTCTGCGTCTGAGTTCATCGGCTACCTCTTTATCGTGAATTTCGCTTACAAACTCGCCTGCGCCTACTGCCGACGAATAAGCCTTTACAACCGTTACAATCTCCTTGATTTCATACGGCGGTATGCCTGCGCCTACTGCGCCGTAGCCTGCTATTGTATTTGACGATGTTACCATCGGATAGATACCGAAGTCGGTATCCTTGAGTGCGCCGAGCTGACCCTCAAGAAGAATATTCTTGCCCTCTTTTACTGCGTGATAGAGGAAGTCGAAAGTGTCGGCAACGTAGGGAGCGAGCATCTCCTTATACTCCATAAGCTTATTGAAGATTTCCTCCTCGGTAATCGGCGGCTTGTTATAGAGGTTTTTAAGCGTTGCGTTCTTAATCTCAAGAACGTGCTTGATTTTCTCCTTGAGAGAATCAACATCGTCAAAAAGCTCGTTAACCTGGAAGCCAATCTTTGAATATTTATCGGAATAAAACGGCGCAATACCCGACTTTGTAGAGCCGAACGAGTTTTTGCCGAGACGCTCCTCCTCGTAGCAGTCGAACGCTACGTGATACGGCATTACAATCTGCGCTCTGTCGGATACAAGAATCTTCGGCTTCGGCACACCTCTTGATTCAAGCTCTGAAAGCTCCTTGACAAGATTCTCAACGCTCAGAGCAACGCCGTTGCCAATTATATTGACTATATTGCTGTGAAAAACGCCTGACGGAAGCTGATGCAGAGCAAACTTGCCGTAGTTGTTTACAATGGTGTGTCCTGCGTTGCTGCCGCCCTGAAAGCGGATAACAATATCTGAATTTTCCGCAAGCACATCGGTGATTTTGCCCTTGCCCTCATCGCCCCAGTTGGCGCCTACTATTGCCTTGATCATACTATTTCATTCTCCAATCAAACATTTATTTCAGCCTTGTAGTTATCCATATTTTCATACGGCTTCAAGGCATTTTTAACCTCGTTGTTGATGAAGTCCTCTGTCTGCTGCGGCGCTCTGCCGACATACTTTTCGGGACTGATTATAGCGTGAAGCTGTTCAAGCGTTACACCGAACGCAGGGTCGGCTGCAATTCTCTCAAGCAAATCGTTCTCGCCGCCCTCTTCCTTGATAACCTTTGACGCAGCCATCGAGTGAACTCTGATTTTCTCGTGCAGCTCCTGACGGTTTCCGCCTGCCTTAACAGCGTCCATCATTATGTTCTCTGTCGCCATAAACGGAAGCTCCTTGCGCAGTCTTTGCTCGATTACCTTTTCGTAAACAACAAGACCGTCTGCAACGTTTGCATAGAGGTTCAATATTCCGTCTGTTGCGAGGAATGCCTCGGCAACGCTGATTCTCTTGTTTGCAGAGTCATCAAGAGTTCTCTCAAACCACTGTGTTGAAGCCGTCATAGCAGGGTTAAGCTCAGTTGCTATAACATATCTTGCAAGGCTTGCGATTCTCTCGCTTCTCATCGGGTTGCGCTTATACGCCATTGCAGATGAGCCTATCTGATTCTTTTCAAACGGCTCCTCAATTTCCTTTAAGTGCTGTAAAAGTCTTATATCGTTAGAGAACTTAGCCGCACTCTGTGCAATTCCGCTTAAAACTGAGAGCATCTGATGGTCAAGCTTTCTTGAATAGGTCTGACCCGAAACGGCGAAGCAAGCCTTATAGCCCATCTTCTCGGCTATTTTGCGGTCAAGCTCACGGCACTTTTCGTGGTCGCCGTCAAACAGCTCTAAGAAGCTTGCCTGTGTGCCTGTTGTACCCTTTGAGCCTAAGAGCTTTGCCTTGCTGAGCTGATACTCAACATCCTCCAAATCCATAAGCAAATCCTGAATCCAGAGAGTTGCTCTCTTGCCGACTGTTGTCGGCTGTGCAGGCTGGAAGTGGGTGAACGCAAGAGTCGGCAGATCCTTGTATTTCATAGCGAAAGCGCTTAATTCCTTGATTACGGTTACAAGCTTATTTCTCAGGTATTCAAGAGCCTCGGTCATTATTATAATATCGGTATTGTCGCCGACATAACAGCTTGTCGCACCCAGATGGATAATTCCCTTAGCCTTCGGACACTGAACGCCGTAAGCATAAACGTGCGACATAACATCGTGGCGCACAAGCTTTTCACGCTCTGTTGCAACATCATAGTTAATATCGTCGGCGTGCTCCTTAAGCTCGTCGATCTGTTCCTGAGTTATAGGCAGTCCAAGCTCCATTTCTGTCTCGGCAAGAGCAATCCACAGCTTGCGCCATGTTCTGAATTTTTTATCGGGAGAGAAGATATACTTCATCTCCTTGTCTGCATATCTTGATGAAAGTGGGGATTCATAAACGTCCTTCATTTTCTTATCCTTTCTTGCCAACGCATTTATTGTCATTATTATATTGCATTCCGCCGCGTTCCTTGCCGGCGAGCATTTTTTCGGTAGTTTCAGCAGGATAATTGCCTGTGAAGCAGGCGTCACAGAAGCCGCAGTCCTTATTGAACAGCATTTCGGGCAGATACTCTGCCGGCAGGAAGCCCAAAGAGTCTGCGCCGCTTATTTTTCTTATCTCCTCAACCGTGTAGTTGCAGGCGATAAGCTCGTCCTTTGATGGTATATCAGTACCGTAGTAGCACGGCCACATAAACGGCGGCGAGCTGATTCTCAGGTGAACCTCTTTTGCTCCTGCGTCCTTAAGCATTTTAACAATTCTGTCGCAGGTCGTGCCTCTTACAATACTATCATCAAGCATAACCACACGCTTGCCCTTTACGGTGTTGCAAAGCGGATTCAGCTTAATGCGCACGCTTTTCATACGCTCCTGCTGTGTCGGCTTGATAAATGTTCTGCCGATATAGCCGTTTTTGACAATGCCCTTTTCATACGGTATGCCGCTTTCCTCGCTGTAGCCTATTGCGGCGTCAATGCCCGACTCTGGCACTCCGATAACAAGGTCGGCTTCAACAGGATATTCACGGGCGAGTATTCTTCCTGCCTGCTTTCTCGCCTCGTAAACGCCTATGCCGTCAATGACGGAATCGGTACGAGCGAAATAGATATATTCAAACACACACAGCGACTTTTTGCCGCCGCAGTGGTCTTTGATGGAGCGCACTCCGTTTTCATCGACAACGACAATCTCGCCCGGCTCAACATCACGAACAAATTCAGCGCCTGCGGCGTCAAGTGCAGCTGTTTCGCTGGCGAAAACATAGGTGTTGTTGATTTTACCCATACAAAGCGGACGGAAGCCGTGCGGATCTCTTGCGGCGATAAGCTTTCTCGGACTCATAACAAGCAGAGAATATGCGCCGTTTATCTGATACATTGCACGCCTTACAGCCTCCTCAACCGAGTGGCTCTTTATTCTCTCTCTGGCTATCACATAGGCGATAACCTCGGAGTCGATTGTGGTCTGAAAAATCGCACCGCGATGCTCAAGCTCACGGCGGATTTCAACGGCATTTGTGAGATTGCCGTTGTGAGCTATTGCGATAACGCCCTTGACGTAACGCATAACGAGCGGCTGTGAATTTTCTCTTACACTGCCGCCTGCGGTAGAATAGCGCACGTGAGAAACGGCAATCTGCCCCTCAAGGCTGTCGAGAATCTTATTGCTGAAAACCTCGCTTACAAGTCCCATATCCTTGTGGCTGCTGATAACGCCGCAGTCGTTCACGGCGATTCCGCAGCTCTCCTGTCCCCTGTGCTGGAGAGCCAGAAGTCCGTTATAGCAGGAATACGCAGGGTTAAGAGTGCCGTCGCTGTAAATTCCGAAAACACCGCACTCCTCGTGGAGTCCCTCGGCTGCGTATCCGTCAAAAGAAAAATCCAATAAACTCACCCCTTCATTCAGAGTTAAGAGTGGAGAGTGGAGATGTGCGGCTTCGCCGCAATGGAAAATTGAAAATTATCATTGCAACCTGAAACGAGTACAGCCTCCCTTTCAAGGGAGGGGGACCGCTTGCGGTGGAAGGATGCCGCTCGAACCGATGGATG
>DKZT01000029.1:18477-19240 GCA_002493755.1 Ruminococcaceae bacterium UBA7067 | reverse complement strand
ATGGCGCTGTATTCCCGCCGCATGTTGCGGTCGAGTTCGCCGGTTTCGCCTCGCTTTAGTTCCTTGTAAACGGTCGCCACATGGACGCCGATCTGGTCGGCTATGTCCTGAACTCGCTCGCCTTTCAGATAGAGAGCCTCCAGCTTTTGCCGATCGGCCAGTGTCATGTATCTGTATCCACTCACGATCTCACCTCCTTCTCGTGGTCGCTTGCCGTACTCGGCCATTTTGTAAAATCTGTATTTTCGGGCGTGTTCTTGTCCACCGGCTTTCACGCGCTCCGGCTGGCGTCTTTTGTCTGGGCCGCCTTGACCGTATCGGCTTTCACCTTAAAAGCCGCAAACTTGTTGAACGACATGGAGCCTTTTATGGCGTTGCTGCTCTCCACCGCCTCCCGGTTTTCACCTTAAAAACCGGGCAAAAACTTGTTAGCCTACACCGCAAAATACAGACTTTATAAAATGGCCGCGTCTGGGCTTTTCTGTGTTTCTGGGTAAAAAAATAATGCGTCGGGAGGCTTTCGCTTCCTTTCGCATTTAATAATACAATTTGCAAATTTTAACTTTTTTTAATTTTAGTATTGACAATTTTAACGTTGTGTAATATAATATTTATCGTTGCTTACAGAGTTAAATAAATGCGGATGTAGTTTAGTGGTAGAACTTCAGCCTTCCAAGCTGATCGTGTGGGTTCGATTCCCATCATCCGCTCCATATGCGCCAATAGCTCAGCTGGATAGAGCAACTGCCTTCTAAGCAGTAGG
>DKZT01000029.1:0-18153 GCA_002493755.1 Ruminococcaceae bacterium UBA7067 | reverse complement strand
CAGGGGTTCGAGTCCCTTTTGGCGCGCCACAGTAAGACCCTCAGAAAACGGCTTAAATGCTGGATTTTTGAGGGTTTTCTTTTTTAATTTAGTTAATTTTATAATTCTTATAAAGAATAATATCCTTGCTTTTTCCCATTGAATACCACCTTTTCACAAGTAAATTGTTGTCAAAATTGTTGTCAAAATTGTTGTCAAAATACCCCCAAAATGATATAATCATTATACATACGTAAGGTGGGATAAATTAAGCATTAAGCAAGCTCTCGGATTTGTGAAAAAAATCTCTTATAATACAGGACACAAGGAAAGTAAAATTGTTATTCTCCGCTTTTAAACATCCGAGCATATTTTCGCAATACTATTTAATAAATTTATAAAGAACCATCCATTACAAGGGTGGTTTTCTTTGTATTGCGGGTAAAATTAAAAGCCTAACGCACAATGTCCGGCTACGCTCTTTTTTTGAACAGTTTTACACAAAGAGTTGAAAAAAACGTGCTTTAGTTTATTATTATGTTAGGTTAAGACGAAACTGAAAATAATAAATCGGAGGAAAATGTATGACAATCAACACGATACTGCAGGACAATCAACTGACTTTTATATTACAAGGCAGACTTGACACAACAAACGCGCCCAAGCTTGAAGCGGAGCTGAAAAAAAGTATAAGCGGAGTTCAAAAGCTTATTTTTGATTTTACAGGCTTAGAGTATATTTCTTCGGCAGGTCTGCGTGTGTTGCTTACGACACAGAAGGTGATGAACAGACAGGGTGAGATGATTATCCGCAATGTGAATGATACAATCAACGAAGTATTTGAGATAACAGGATTTGTGGATATACTTACAATCAAGTAATTTAATCTATAATTAAGAACAACTAGGAGAAATAAATATGCCTATGTTTATGAAACTGTCACTAATGGCGACAGTGCCGGTAATATTCTCTGTCCTTTTGTATCTGATTGATAAAAAAACAGGATTCAATAAACTAAAATACATATATAAGCAGATTATAGTAGGACTTGTTTTCGCTATAATCGCAATTTTCGGTACTGAATTTGGCATTAATGTTGACGGTGCAACTATTAATGTCCGCAATGCAGCACCGCTTTGTGCCGGTTTGATTTTCGGTGCGCCTGCCGGAATAATTGCCGGTGTTATCGGCGGCGTTGAGCGTTTCTTTGCTACCTTCTGGGGAGCAGGAGAGTATACACAGATAGCTTGCTCCATATCTACGGTATTAGCAGGCTTTTTGGCAGCAGCAATGAGAAAGCTTTTGTTTGATAACAAAAAAGCCAACTGGTTTTACGGCTTGGTTCTTGCGGCACTGACAGAGGTGCTTGATATGCTGATGATATTCCTCACCAACGTGTCAGATATACACACTGCTTTCTTGTTTGTCCGCAAGTGTACTATTCCGTGGTGACTCTTAACGCACTGTCAGTAATGTTGGCCGTTTTGATTGTATCAGTTTTAGGAAAAAAGAAAACTTCAAATTCTCATGATTTGCGCAGAATATCACAGACCTTTTCACGTTGGCTGCTTTTGTGTGTTTCGGTTGCTTTCTTGATTACTATCAGCTTTTCTATGTTTTTGCAGTCGCAGCTGTCGCAAAGTGATACGGTTGAATTGTTGAAGCTTAATATTGAAGATGTAAAAGCGGATATAAACGATGCTTCCAGTAAAAATCTTTTGGAATTAACAAAAACGGTTGCTGAGGATATCTCTGACCATAAAGATATCTCTAATGAATATTTGTCCGAGCTTAAAGAAAAGTATAATGTTGCCGAAATAAACATAATTGACAAAAGAGGAATTATAAAAACCTCAACCCATAAAGACCATATCAACTACAATATGAACGGCGGTGAGCAATCAGAAGAATTTCTTGTTTTGCTGGATGGCGAGACAAAGGAGTTTGTACAGGAATACTGTCCGACAGCTTCTGACGGGAGTATTATGCGAAAATATGCCGGAGTGGCTCTTGACAGCGGCTTTCTGCAGGTGGCTTATGACGCACAGCGTTTTCAGAGTGATATTGACGGGCAGGTTATCGGTGCTACACGAAATCGTCACGTCGGCGAAAACGGCTTACTCATTATCGCAAACGAGCAATGGAAAATAGTAAGCGACAGAAACAATAATGAGGGCAATAATATCACTGTTACGGGATTAAGTATTGACAAGAAAAATATCGCGCTGGAAGAATGCTTTACTGCCGAGGTTTACGGTCAGCCTTGTTACTGTATGTATGTTCTTTCCGAGGGATATTATATTGTTGCGGTGATTCCGCAGTCTGATGTGGAATTTTCAAAGGATTTATCAATTTATATCACAGCCTTTATGCTTCTGGTTGTGTTCGGCACACTGTTTATCCTTGTGTATATGCTGATAAAGAAGCTGATTGTCAACAACATTCGTAAAATCAATCTTTCTCTGAGTAAAATTACGGGCGGCAATCTTGACGTTGTTGTTGATGTGCGCAGTAACGAGGAATTTGCTTCTCTTTCTGACGATATTAATTCAACCGTAGTTACCCTGAAAAGTTATATTGCCGAAGCGGCGGCAAGAATTGACAAAGAACTTGAATTTGCAAAGACTATTCAATATTCGGCTTTACCAAGTGTGTTTCCGCCGTATCCGAACAGGACAGAATTTGATATTTACGCTAGTATGACAACAGCCAAAGAGGTCGGCGGTGATTTCTATGATTTTTACTTGCTCGGTGAAAACAGGCTTGCGTTTTTAATTGCTGATGTATCCGGAAAAGTAAATTTTTTTTACGATCGTTTTAAAGTCTTGACTGTTATTTCACACAGATTTTACCTTTCTGTGATAGCCACAATCTGATTTTTTCGGTAACTTATATTTGAACCATTTTATGCTTTTTATCAAAACCAGGTTCAAATCTGGGATCAATCCCATTATAACAGGAGAAAAAAATGAGTTTATCACTAAAAAGAAGAATTCTATCGGCTGCTTTGGCGGTTACTTTAACCGCTTCTGCCGCTGCCGTAGGCGTTGGTACGGTGTCAGCTGCCGACAATCAGTTTGCAGAACAAATCACAGGATATCAAAACTGCAACTCTCAACTTGATTTGACGCAGTCTGCACGTTATGTTTCGGGTATGACAAATCCTGACGGCGGCGTTATGGAAATTGTTGATTATAACGCTAAAACAGGTTGGGCATATGCCGTTAACGGACAGACGGGATGTATTACGGCTGTTCCTGTTAATAGTATTGAACATAACGATAAAGTTACTTTGCTTGACGGTATTGACATTGATGTTAAAGCTCTCGTCGAGCCATACGGCATTTCATACGGCGATATGACATCTGTTGCCGTATCGCCGGACGGTGATAAATTAGCCGTTGCTATTCAGGCTGAGGATTACGCTGCAAACGGCGTAGCGGCTGTGTTTAGCTGCAACGATGACGGAACTCTTACTCTGCATTATGTTGCGTCAACAGGTGTTCAGCCGGATATGATTACGTATACACCTGACGGTTCAAAAATTCTTACAGCAAACGAGGGTGAACCAAGACAGGGTTACTCTGACGGTGCAGTTGACCCAATGGGCAGCGTTACAGTAATTAACGCCGCCACAGGTGAGAGTGAAAATGTTGACTTCACCTCATTTGACAGCAAAGAGACTCGTTTGGCGCTTGTTAACGGCGGAGTTGTGCTCAAAAAAGATACAGCACCGTCAGTTGACTTAGAACCGGAATATATAGCTGCAACTAATAGCACAGCTTATATTTCTCTTCAGGAAGCAAATGCCGTTGCTGTTTTATCCCTCGATACAAATACATACAAGGGCGTATACTCGGTAGGATTTGAAGATTACTCAAAATACGCTGTGGACATTGATAAAAAGGATGAAAAATACGCTCCGAAAACCTACGATTCACTCAGAGGTATTCGTATGCCTGATGGTATTTCACTGGTAACCATAGACGGTACTGATTACCTCCTTACAGCAAATGAGGGTGACAGCCGTGAGTGGGGCGAATACTTAAACGAGGACGAGCGCAACTTCGGAAAGGGTAAAACATCTCCGACAGGGAAAATCACAGATGAAAACAGCGGCATTTTCTGTAAGGTTGTATTCTTTGACTCAAGTAACTACGATGGACTTGACACCGATAAGGATTATCTGTTCGGCGGCAGAAGCTTCACACTTTTACGAGTAACCGACAGCGGCTTGGAGGAAGTATTCACCAGCGGCAATGATTTTGAAAGCCTCACTGCTCAGTATATTCCATCAAACTTCAACTGCTCAAACGATGATATAACGATTGATGACCGTTCAGGTAAAAAGGGTTCGGAGGCTGAATCTGTTACTGTTGGAAAAGTTAACGGAAAAACATATGCGTTTATCGCCCTTGAAAGAATAGGCGGTATTATGGTTTATGACATTACCGACCCAGAAAACGTAAAATATGTAAACTACATAAACTCTCGTGACTTTTCAGTAGATATCGCCGGCGACGATTCTCCGGAGGGCTTGTGCTTTATTTCATCAGACGAGAACAAGGCAGGAAAGAGTATGCTTCTTGCAGCCTGCGAGGTTTCCGGTACGGTTGCGGTTTATGATTTGATTCCGACTTCTTCTGAAAGTAAAGGTACTGTAATTCTTTATACAAATGATGTTCACTGTGCAATAGATAATTATTCCGCACTTGCAGCCTATCGTCAGCAGAAGATTGATGAGGGCTATGATACATACCTTGTAGACGCAGGAGACGCTTTACAGGGAGAGATTGTCGGCAGTATGACGGATGGCTCGGCTATTGTCGAAATTATGAACTCAGCAGGATATGATTTTGCAGTACCGGGAAACCATGAATTTGATTACGGTATGGAAAGATTCAGACAGCTTTCGGGTCTTGAACAAAACGACATTCAGGCTGATTATGAGTATCTTTCTGCAAACTTTATCTACCTCAGGACAAATTCAACTGTTTTCGAGCCTTATAAGATTGTAGAGGCAGGAAACAATAAGATTGCCATTCTCGGCTTGTCCACACCAGAAACCTATACAAAATCCACCCCAAAATTCTTTCAGGACGAAAACGGAAACTATATATACAGCTTTAGTGAGGATAAAAAATCAACTCCTGAAAATGAATATATCGATACGATTCAGAAATCAATAGACGAGGCAAGCGTAGAAGCTGATGTGGTTATAGCATTAGGTCACTTAGGAACGGACTCAGCTTCGGAACCGTACCGTTCTACCGATGTTATCGAAAACACAACAGGAATAGACGCTTTTATTGACGGACATTCTCACAGCACAATTCCGTCCGAAATTGTCAATGATAAAAACGGCGAACCGGTTGCCTTAACTTCTACAGGAACAAAGCTTAAAAGCTTTGGTAAGATGACAATTTCGTCTGACGGCGAAATAACAACTGAGCTTATCGACCCTTCAACCTTGACCTTAGATGATTCCGAAACAGTGAAAGCAGCTTACGATAAGACAGAGGAGATTTTAAGCGATTACAGAAATCAGGTTGAGCAGTTTACAAACGTAAAAATCGGCGTTACTGAATCACCGCTGTATATTACAGACCCTGCAACAGGCAAAAGAATGATAAGAAACCGTGAAACAAACCTTGGTAACTTTGTATCAGACGCTTACCGCGCAATAACGGGTGCTGATATTGCAATCGCAAACGGCGGCGGTATCCGAGTTGATCTTTTACAGGGAGACGTTACAAGAAAGAACCTGATGAATGTAAATACTTTTAAAAATGAGATCAGTGTTTTTGAGGTAACAGGTCAACAGATTTTGGACGCTCTTGAATGGGGTGCGCATAATCCACTCAACGAGGATAAAACATCACTTACGGAAAACGGAGCCTTTCTCCATACATCAGGACTTACCTATGAAATTAATCTTGCTGTTGAGGAAAGCCCGGTTATCGCTGACGAGAAAGGCGCATTTGCAGGAATCGACGAAACAAAACCACGCAGAGTTCAGAACGTTAAAGTTGACGGTCGGGACGTTGACCTCAACAAGCTCTATACACTCGCCGGAAGCTCCTATACAATTCAGAACGCAGGCGACGGATATACGATGTTTGCAGGATGCAGGGTTGTGCAGGACGGTATCGGAAATGACCAGGAACTTCTGTGTGAATACCTTGAAACCAACCTCAACGGTGTTATTTCTGCTGAACAGTATGGCAACCCATACGGACAGGGAAGAATTAATATTATTTCAAAAGACGAGCCTGTAACAGATCCAAGCGAGCCGACAACAGCCCCAACTCTGCCGACAACTAATCCATCCGTTCCGACATCGCCCTCAACAGGCAATGGAAACACAACTGCTACCGCTCAGCTGTCTTCTTCAACCGTGAGCGGAAAGGTTGCAAATACAGGTGATAACGTAAATATTGCCGTAGTTCTGGCTATCCTATTTACAAGTGCCGGAGTTGTGTTTATTATAAGAAAACGTGTTAAAAAGTAATGCTATTTTAAAGCATTCTCAGAGCTGACGGTCTAATGCAAAGCAAAAATTAATCTTTATTAGCGAGATGGTTTCGGCTGTCTCGCTATTTTTTATTTTCAATAACTATTTCTCACGGATAGTTTGATATAATTAATATAGTGCAGAAATATCACAGACTGCACGATTCTTTTTGACGATAAAATAGACTTTAATGCACGAGTTCTGATGTTTTCCAAGGATGCTGATACAGCGTAATCAGCATTCAGAGGCTTTAACTGAAGTATGTAGTTGACCAAATTTCCAGTAAAGTGTATAATGATGTAGTACATTTACAAAATTACGAGAGGAAAATAATTATGGCAATACCGAACGATCCGATGATTCTTTTGTCCTATATAAACACTCAGCTAAGGGATTTTTATCCCTCGCTTGAAGAGCTTTGCAAGGCGCACAGCGTTGATATGCAGGAGATTATAAACAAGCTTGCATCAATAGATTATCAGTATGACCAAAAGCTAAATAGATTTGTATGAAAAAACGGCAAATGAAAGTGCCGAAAAAAGTGTATTGCACTTCGTTTTGGAAATGGTATTATTTACTTGCTGAATAAACCTTGGAGGTACGGAGAAGTTGAAAAAGAGGTTAAAAAAGATTAAGAAGCTGTTGTTTACTTTTTCTGTGTTGCTTGCTGTGGTTTTGGGTATATTTATCTACATAGTGATAAACTGCACAAGCTACACAGAATATATTCCTATAACACAGTGTTTAACTGCGCATTAATGATACTTTTCACAGGTCTGGCGGCTTTCTTTACACTGCTGTCAACATTTTTTATTCTGAAATATCGTGACTATCAGGCACACACAATGCAGGATTTGACATCAACAATTCTTATGCTGATAATCTATGCGTCAATTCCCTTTGTCCTGCTCTATGCCGTTTCAATGACAGTCAGCAATATTTCACTCATTCGTCACGAGGGTTTTCGTGTTACAAACGCTTTGGGCATAGCTATAAGTGTTGCAATGATTTTAGGTATCGGTATTTGCTTTTTCCTGCCTGCTCTCAGGTATACATTTAACCTTCCGATTTTTACAGAGTATTTCGTATATACAGCCGTTTATGCGATTATATGTTCTCTGTATATATTTTTCGAGGTGTATTTACTCAGCACGAAAATTTGTGCGCTTATTGCCGCAAAGCATCAGCCTGCATTTGATAAGGACTATATAATAATCCTCGGCTGCGGCATTAAAAAGGACGGAACTCTACTTCCTTTGTTAAAGGGTAGAGTTGATAAGGCTATCGAATTTTATCATAAGCAGCTTGCTGCAACCGGAAAAAAGGCTGTGTTTGTTCCTTCGGGCGGTCAGGGCAGCGACGAGATAATCTCAGAGGGAGAAGCGATGAAGCGTTACCTTCTTGAACAAGGTATCCCCGAGGAGCAGATAATGCCTGAAACAAAGTCCACAAATACCCTTGAAAATATGAAATTTTCAAAGGAGCTTATAGGCGACAATGGCGCTAAGGTTGCCTTTTCAACAACAAACTATCACGTTTTCAGAAGCGGCATATTCTCAAATCAGGCAAAGCTCAAAGCAGAGGGAATGGGAAGTAAAACAAAATGGTATTTCTGGCCTAATGCATTTATAAGGGAATTTATAGGCTTGATTGTAAGTCAGAAGAAGAAAATCATTGTTCTGGCTGTGCTCGCTGCATTGATTTCGGCGGCTCTGGCATTGTGGACGATGTAAGTAATCAGGAACTGTCAGATTGATGACGAGACGTTTGATTAAAATCATAGAAAGATCTGACGGTCTAATGCAAAGCAAAAGCTGGAATTTATTAGCGAGACGGTTTCGTCGTCTCGCTATTTTTGTGTAATTTTAGCATTTCTTTTTTTGAAATGGCTATACTAACCGCAAAAGTATGTTTTGGAGGCAATAATGAGTAATAATCTGAAGAATCAAACAAGTCCATATCTTTTGCAGCACGCAGAAAATCCGGTGAACTGGTATCCTTGGTGCGAAGAAGCTTTTACAAAGGCGAAAGAGGAAAACAAACCGATTTTTCTGAGCATCGGGTACAGCACCTGTCATTGGTGTCATGTTATGGCGCACGAAAGCTTTGAAGACGATAGAACAGCTGAAATTCTGAACAGGTATTTTATTTCTATAAAGGTTGACCGTGAAGAACGTCCCTATATCGACAGCGTGTATATGTCGATTTGTCAGGCGCTTACAGGCAGCGGCGGATGGCCTATGAGTATTTTTATGACCTGGGATAAAAAGCCGTTCTTTGCAGGAACATATTTTCCTGCCGATTCGCGTTATGGTATGATTTCTTTTTCTGATTTGCTTACCGCAATCGCAAATGAATGGAGAAATAACACGGAAGAACTATTGCAATCATCGGAAGAAATTATAAAGCTTCTGAAAAATCCGCAATCAGTAAATAAAGCTAGCAGCAATGATAATCTGATTGAAAAGGCGGCGAATATATTTTCACGCATTTACGACAGTGTTTACGGCGGCTTCGGTTCAGCACAGAAATTTCCGACTCCTCACAATCTGCTGTTTCTTATGCTGTATTCAAAACAGAACAATGAAGATAATGCTTTGGAAATGGCAGAAAAAACTCTTATTCAAATGAGGAAAGGCGGAATCTTTGACCATATCGGTTACGGCTTTTCGAGATATTCCACAGACAGGTATTACCTTGTACCTCACTTTGAAAAAATGCTGTATGACAATGCTTTGCTGATAATTGCATACACTGCGGCTTACAGTTTAACAAATAACAGAGTCTGTCTTGATACAGCGGAAAAAACGGCTGAATATATTTTACGTGAAATGGTTTCTCCTGACGGCGGATTTTACAGTGCGCAGGATGCGGACAGTGAGGGCATTGAGGGCAGATACTACACTTTTACGTTAAGTGAAATAATAAATGTTTTAGGCGTAGAAAGAGGAACACACTTTGCAAAAGCATTTGATATTACGTCACAGGGTAACTTTGAGGGTGTGAATATTCCCAATCTGCTGAAAAGCAATGATTTGAACACTGACTTTGCAGAAGAAATACAAAGACTGTATAATTACCGAAAAACACGCTACAGGCTTCATCTTGACGACAAGCTTCTGATCTCTTGGAACTCTATAATGATTACTGCGTTGTCTATGCTTTACAGAGCTTCACGCAATAAAAAATATCTCAAAGCAGCGCAGAAAGCACAGGAGTTTATCGAAAACAGCTTATGTAAAGGCACACAGCTTTACACAAGCTTTCGCGACGGAAAACATTCGGATAACGGCTTCCTTGATGATTATGCTTTTTATGTTACAGCATTGATTGAGCTATATAATTCAACCCTTGATTACAATTATCTTGAAAAAGGCGAGCTTTTTTGCAGAGAAACAGTAAAAAGATTTGCTGATTGTGAAAACGGCGGATTTTATCTTTCTCAAGCTGATAGCACAGAGCTTTTTATGAATCCGAAAGAATCCTATGACGGTGCAATCCCAAGCGGAAATTCTGTTATGGCGTATAATTTTGTAAGATTATATCAGCTGACAGATAAAGAAGAATATAAAGAGCTTGCGGAAAAACAAATTGCTTTTATGTCAGCTCAGGCGCAAGGCTATCCTGCCGGATACAGTATGTTTCTGACAGCAAAGCTGTTGTGTGAAGCACCGCCGCAGCATATTACAATTATAATCAAAAACAGCTCAGATCTAAAAGAAATAAGAGAAAGCTTACCTTTCTTAGCGAATATATCAATAAAGTGTGAAAGTAAGGAATTTCCGCTTTTGAATAATCAGACGACTTACTATATCTGTAAAAATCATAATTGTTTACCACCAACAAATACTATTTAATTAATCAGATAAGGCATACCTTGCAGCTGACAGCTGTTGTTTTATATTTGTGTTGCAAAAAGTAAGCTTGAGAGTAATAATATATAAAAAGGTTACGGGAACGTGTAATTGTCTTCCCGTAACCTTTTGTAATTTTAATGCTCTGTGCCTTTTTTCAGATTACTGCTGAATATCAGCGGCATCTGTGTGAGTTATCACAACTTAATCAAATTAGTCTTACTCGCCGCCGACAAATACACCCGTAACGCTTGTTACGCTCTTTCATCTGAAAATCCAGAACCAGCATATCAAACGGATTGCTTTGCGACAAAAGGAACGAATGCAAAGCCTTTGCAGAGTGAAAAACGGTGATTTCATTTTCAATACCGTCCCCTGTTAAAATATCACTGCATATAGATTTCAGTTCCGTTAGAATTAATGCGTCATCCTCACAAATAGCCAGCCTGTACGCGCTTACAGCTTCACCGCCAAAAGATTCATATTCAAGAAAATTAATTTCATTATACAAAAAAATGACGACTTTTTCAAGTGGTGTTCATAAGAGCTAAACGGTATTCCGATTACTATTTTTTGATTTACAGGTTGATATTTTATTACAAAAATCGTATAATTATGTGCAGATAACGACTAAGAGAGGTAGAATTTACTATGAATCATAACGCTGTTGATTTTTTAAAGACCTTTGAGGGTAAAAAAATCGCTCTTTGCGGTATAGGTACCAGCAACCTGCATTTGATAAAGCTGTTTAAAAAATATGGGGCAGAGGTTATAGCCTGCGATAAAAGAGACGAAGTAGCTCTGGGCGAGAACGCTCAGCTTGCAAAAGAGGCAGGTGCGAAGCTGTCGCTCGGAGAAAATTATCTGGCTCTTGACGATATTGATATCCTCTTCAGAACTCCGGGTATGAGATTTTATATGAACGAGCTGGAGACATTCAAAAAACGCGGTGTTGTTGTTACCTCGGAAATGGAGCTTTTCTTTGAGCTTTGCCCGTGTAAGATTATAGCCGTAACAGGCAGTGACGGCAAGACAACGACCACTACCATTATTTCGGAATTCCTTAAAAAAGAGGGTAAAAATGTGTTTCTCGGCGGCAATATAGGAACACCGCTTCTTCCGCAGATTGAGAACATCACAAAAGACGATATAGCTGTTGTAGAGCTTTCAAGCTTTCAGCTTATTTCAATGAGAGAAAGTCCCGATATTGCCGTTGTTACCAACCTTGCACCGAATCATCTTGATATACACAAGGATATGCAGGAGTACATAGACTCGAAAAAGAATATTGTGCTTCATCAGAGCGCATTCGGAAAGGCTGTTTTAAATCTTGACAACGAAATTTCAAACAGCTTTGAGAGCGATTGCAGGGGAAGAGTATTGAAGTTTTCAAGGAAATCATCGGTTGAAAACGGAGCTTACTGCGATGAAAACGGCAGAATAATTTTTGCTGAAAACGGAAAAACTACTGCTGTTATGAATTCAAGTGATATAAAAATTCCCGGACTTCATAATGTCGAAAACTACCTTGCGGCTATTTCGGCGGTGTGGGGACTTGTCAGCATAGAGAATATAATTGAAGTTGCAAAAACATTCGGCGGCGTGGAGCACAGAGCTGAGTTTGTGCGTGAGCTTGACGGAGTAAAATATTATAACGACTCGATAGCGTCAAGTCCTACAAGAACTGCTCTCGGCACCTTATCTCTTTACGACTTTAAGATAATACTTATAGCCGGCGGCTATGACAAAAAAATACCGTATGCTCCGCTCGGTCCCGTTATCAACGATAAGGTTAAAGCCCTTATTTTAATGGGAGCAACCGCAACTAAGATTGAACAGGCGGTAAAAGATGCAGAAAACTACAATGCCGACGCGATAAAAATCATCAGGGTTGCAAATATGGAGGAAGCCGTAAAAGCCGCCAGAGAAAATGCCGAGTGCGGAGATATTGTTTCAATGTCGCCTGCCAGCGCAAGCTTTGATTTGTATAAAAACTTTGATGAAAGAGGAAAACACTTCAAATCTATCGTTAATAATCTTTGATTGAAAGAATGATATAAATGAAAAATTTACTTTTCAACCTTTGCTCCGCACACGGAGTAAGCGGAGAGGAAGGCTCTGTTACTGATATTGCAAAGCTTATTATGGGTACGTACGCAGACGTCAGTACAGATGTTAACGGCAATCTTATTGCTCAGTTCGGAAAGACTGACGCCAAGTATTCCATAATGCTTGACGCACACATTGACCAAATCGGTCTTATTATTACTCATATTGATGAAAACGGCTTTGTCAAGGCATCGCCCTGCGGAGGCATTGACAGGCGTGTATTGCAGGCGGAAAGGTTTATTATTCTGTCCAAGCAGCCGATACCGTGTATCTGCTGTTCTACTCCGCCACATTTGTCCTCGGGGAATGAGGAAAAGGCTGTGTCTGCCGACAATCTTTGGTTTGATACGGGAATAAGCGGCGACAAACTTAAAGATATGGTTTCACTCGGCGACAGAATAGTATTTGATATTCATCCGAAGCAGCTGCATAATAACCGCATAACATCAAAAGCACTTGATAACAGAGCGGGAGTTGCTGCTGTTATGTATTGCGGCGATCTTCTAAAAAAGCAGGATTTGAACTGCAAGGTTATTATAACGCTTTCAACAAGAGAAGAAGTAAATATGCTCGGCGCTAAGACTGCGGCATTCGGATATTATCCGAGTGAAGCAATCGCCGTTGACGTCAGCTTCGCAAAACAAAGCGGTGTGCCGTCCGAAAAAAGCGGAAATATAGACGAAGGACCGATGATCGGAATTGCCCCTGTGCTTGATAAGGAAATTTCCGATAAGCTTATTACAGCCGCTAAGGTTAAAAAGCTGAAGTATCAGTGCGAGGTTATGGGCGGCGCAACAGGAACTAATGCAGATGTTATTTCATCAACAAGGGGCGGAATAAGGACAGGTCTTGTTTCTATACCGCTTCGCAGTATGCACACGGGAGCCGAGATTGTTTCTCTTAACGATGTAGCCGCCACAGGAGAGCTTTTGGCTGAATATATTCTGGAAAGGAGCATTGCTGTATGCTGAATTTATCCTTTCTTAAAAAGCTTTGCCTTGCAAACGGAATTTCAGGCGATGAAAAAAAGGTAAGCGAGCTTATACAAAAAAGATTAAGAGATTCTAATGTAGAAATAAAAATTGACGGAATGGGCAATCTGCTTGTTACCAAAAAGGGCAGGAAAAGAGCGAAAAACAAGGTGCTCCTTTCCGCTCATATGGACGAAGTAGGCTTTATCGTTACAGACATAAACAGCGACGGAACGCTCAGGCTTGAAACAGTAGGAGGAGTTGACCGAAAGGTTCTCTACGGTAAAAGCGTTGTTGTCGGCAGCAACAGCATAAACGGCGTTATATCAGTAAAGCCCGTTCATTTATTAAAGCCTGACGAGAAAGAGTCCGTTATTCCCATTGATAAAATGGTAGTTGATATAGGCGCAGACAGCAGGGAAGAGGCATTAAAATATGTTTCTCTTGGTGACAGCGTGTCTTTTCTTCCGAATTATTGTGATGACAACGGCATTATAATGGCAAAAGCACTTGATGACCGTGCAGGATGCTTTATTCTTACAGAAATCCTCCGTGAGGAGCTTGAATGTGACCTTACCTGCTCATTTGTGGTTCAGGAGGAGGTCGGCTTGAGAGGGGCAAAGGCTGCGGCGTACACACTCGACCCGGATTTTGCGATTGTCGTTGAAGCGACAACAGCCTCGGATATACCGGGATGTGACGAAACAAATAATGTCTGCTGTGTCGGTGATGGTGCAGTGCTGTCATTTATGGACAGAAGCACAATTTACGACAAGGAATGCCTTGCACTTGCGCTTAAAACAGCAGAAGAGAAAAATATAAAGGTTCAGCTTAAAAGAGCTGTTGCTGGCGGCAATGATGCAGGCGCGATACACACTTCACGCTCAGGCGTGCGCACTATTGCTGTTTCTCTGCCTTGCAGATATATACACTCCCAGACAGGGTTAATCTCAGCCGATGACTTGGAAAGCTCGCTTGAGCTTGTAAAGGAAACAGCGATGAAGCTGGCTGTTCTGTAATGATAAGGTCAATTTGCAATAACGACAAAATAAACGCCTTAAATCCCTTTGGAATTAGGATTAAGGCGTTACATAATGCTTACGCAGACACGGGTATATGCAGCTTTTATATTGATACTGACTCAAGCTGCCTTATGGCGCAAAGCGGAAACACTTTGATAATTGACGGCGAAGCCTTGCCCGACAATCAGCTTCTTTACAGCTTTTGCCGTATGGTCGGCGCTGATACTCTTCTTTGCAGCGGAGAACTTAAACATACATTTCACAATGCTGTTCAAGGGAAAATTCTGAAGTATATCGGTAAAAATGCCGCCCTCAATAATGATAATACAGTAGTAATCAACAGCAATTTGCGCGATATATATCCGCTTTTGAATAACAATTTTGAAGGTATGGCTGCACAAGCTTCATTTGATGAATTTTATGTTGATATATCTCACAGAGTTCGCCACGGCTGTGCTTGTGCAAGCATTGTATATGATAAAGACGGCAAACCGGTTTCCTGTGCAGTCGCTCCTTTCGTTTGTAATGACGGAGCTGTAATATCAGCCGTCTGCACAGATAACAACAGCAGGGGAAAGGGCTATGCAACGCAGGCGGTCAGTGCTTTGTTAAGACATCTGCAAGATTGTAGAATTGACGGAATATATCTTCAGACCGAGGATGACAGTCTGCTTGATTTTTATTATCCGCTCGGCTTTAACGTGTCGGGTGTGTGGCAGGAAATTAGATTTTATTAATTAAGAGGTTAAAATGGAAAACACATTTTTTGAATTTGATAAAAGAATAATTGATGCATCAGTTCAGGCTTTGGATTTATGCAAGGACGAGCTTGCCAAGATTGATGAAATAAAGGACTATAACCAGAATAAAATGCTCTATGCCTTTCAAAAGGCAAGGACAAGCGAGAGCCATCTGCTCGCTTCAACAGGCTACGGCTACGGTGACAGAGGCAGAGAGGTACTTGACGAGATATATGCAACTGTGTTCGATGCAGAGGACGCTTTAGTCAGATATAATTTTGTCAGCGGCACTCATACGCTTGAGGTTGCGCTGTTCGGAGTTTTAAGACCGGGAGATAAAATGCTGTCTGTAACAGGAACGCCGTATGACACAATTCATCCTGTTATCGGAATAAACGGCGAGGGCAACGGCAACGGCAACCTTAAGGATTTTGGAATTGAATATGCCGAGGTTCCGCTCACGGCAGACGAAAGACCCGATTATGAAGCCATAGAAAAAGCAGTTGAGCCGTCAATCAAAATGGTGTATATTCAGCGTTCCAGAGGTTACAGCACAAGACCGTCGCTTACCTGCGAGGAGATAGAGAAAATTGCGGCTATTGCTAAAAGAAAAGCTCCCGAGTGCATAGTTATGCTCGATAACTGCTACGGAGAATTTGTTGAGATAAAACAGCCTTTGTCAAGCGGCGTTGACCTTATGGCTGGCTCGCTTATCAAGAATCCGGGCGGCGGTATCGCACCGACAGGCGGCTACATAGCAGGCAGTAAGGACTTGGTAGAGCTTTGTGCCTGCCGTTTGACTACTCCCGCAACAGGCAAGGAAATAGGCGCAACGCTCGGACATAACAGAGAACTGTTTATGGGCGCATATAACGCTCCGATAGCAAGCTGCGAGGCTCTTAAAACTGCTGTCTTTGCCGCAGCGTTGTTTGAAATTTTAGGCTATGAGGTTTCGCCGAGATACAACGAGCAAAGGGGAGACATCATTCAGGTGATTAAGCTTAAATCGTCTGAGGCGCTCGTTGCTTTCTGCAAGGGCATTCAAAAGGGCGCGCCTATTGATGCCTTTGTTGAGCCTGAGCCTTGGGATATGCCCGGATACAACTGCAAGGTTATAATGGCGGCAGGAGCCTTTACACTCGGCTCATCAATAGAGCTTTCAGCCGATGCGCCGCTCAGAGAGCCTTATGCCTGCTGGATGCAGGGCGGCATAAACTTCCCATCGGGAAAAACAGGCGTAATGCTTGCAGCGCAGTCTATGCTTGAGGAAGGACTAATGACAATATGAACTTAGAAACAGAACGGTTGCTTCTTCGTCCCTGGAAATCAGAGGACGCAGAAAGCTTATATAAATACGCTAGCGATGACCGTGTCGGACCGATTGCCGGTTGGAATCCTCATAAAAGTGTTGAGGACAGCGCACAAATAATCAACGATGTTTTGTCCGCAGAGGGTACATATGCAGTAGTACTTAAAGAAACAAACGAGCCGATTGGCAGCATAGGCTTAATGATAGGAGAAAAAAGTAATCTCCGTTTACCTGAAAAGGAGGGTGAAATCGGATATTGGATCGGCGTTCCGTATTGGGGACAGTGCTTGATGCCCGAAGCGATAAACGAACTGATACGCTACGCCTTCGTAGAGTTAAAAATAAGCAGACTCTGGTGCGGTTATTTTGACGGGAATGAAAAATCAAAACGCTGTCAGGAAAAATGCGGTTTTAAGTATCATCACACCAACAAGGATATTTATTGGGAGTTAACGGATGATATACGAACCGAACATATAACCTGTTTGGAAAAACGGTAGACGGCATACGCTTTACTCCGATGATTTACACGAAACTTGCCGTATAAGCAAATTTTAAAGTCTTGCCTTGTGCAAGGCTTTTTATTTTTTCGCTTTAACCTTTGCCAGTGGGTTTGAATTAGCTGCCTTTTCAAGCTGTTCATTCGATAGGTGAGTGTAAATTTCAGTCGTGCCGAGGTTTTCGTGACCAAGCATTTCCTGCAATACCCTTATGTCTACATTTCCGTGCTGATACATCAGTGTTGCCGCTGTATGCCTGAGCTTATGAACAGAATAGCCGTTTCCGTCAAGTCCGATTTTATTTAGATATTTATACACGATATCCTGTACCGCCTGTCTGCCGATACGCTTGTTAAGCCTGCTGATAAACAGCGCGTTTTTTTCTTTGTTATCAACAGAGCGGACAGCTAAATAGTTCTTTAGCGCAATAACGCAGGAGTCATTCAAATAAACAATCCGTTGTTTATTACCCTTGCCTGTTACCGTCATTATTTTTTCGGTAAGATTTATATCATTTATATTAAGTCCTACAAGTTCTGACAAACGAAGTCCGCAGTTGAGAAAAATTGTTAAAATACAGTAGTCACGTTCCTTGTATCTGCCGTCAACGCTGTTTAAAAGCTCAATGCTTTGCTCAAGAGTCAGATACTTTGAGAGTGATTTTTTAGTTTTCGGTACTTCAAGCTCTTCGGCAGGGTTAATTGCAAGTAAACACTTTTTATTTGTAAGATAAGAAAAGAAAGCTTTTATGCTTGATGTTTTTCTTGAGCGTGTTCTTGCATTGTTTTTTCTGTCATTAATCGCATAATCCATAAATGAGTAAATATCGGTAAGTGTTACGGATTTAATCAGGTCGATATCTACGTCGGAAATTTCGATTTTTTCAAATTCAGCGTCAGGCTGTTCGATGCCTTTAAGAATTTTTATGTATCTGAAAAAGGTTCTAAGGTCAAGGTAATATTCGTCAACTGTTTTTTGAGATTTGCCCTTGATATTTTGCATATAGCCGAGGAATTCCTTTATAATCTCAGGCGCTTCATATATATATTTGCTGTTCACAGTATCACCGCTTTCAAAATAATGATACCACAAAGAGAGGGATAAATCAATCACAACAACTACACAAAATGAAGTATTTTGTGTGGTACGCAACAC
>DKZT01000038.1 GCA_002493755.1 Ruminococcaceae bacterium UBA7067 | reverse complement strand
TCGTAGTCAATTCATTGCTTAGACAATCAACGATTGTTTAAGTGTTATGAATTTTCAAATAAATAATACAGAAAGGAAGTTTTTTATGAAAATTTTAAAAGTTTCAAAAGTTGTAATGTCAATTATCCTGTCATTGACAATTATTTTTTCAGGAATAAGTGCCATGGCAGTTACGGTTGATGATACGGCAAGTGAGAGTTCGGGTTATGCGACATTTGATACGAGCAAAACGTATTATATATGGCTGAAGGATACGGCTGATAATACAGACGCACCGTTGACAGAAATAAGACGCTCTATTTTCAGATGGAATATGAACGGAAACGGTACCGGTCGCAACGCCGTAGTACATCTTGATTATCAATACGGTAAAAACTGCACAATGGAATTCATGGATGTAGGAAACGGTTATTACGGTATTCGTTATAAGAATCCCGATAATCCTTATTGGATAGATACCGAGGGCGACAATGAAGAAACCGACGAAGTTCTTCATCAGAATTCTAAAGTACTGGAATATGATAATAAAAAAGGATATACAAAGTATAATCAGCATTTTCAGTTTATTCCCGTACCGGGCGAAAAAGACACATATTATATATACTGCAGAAAAGCTAAGCTTTATGTAGGAGTCAGGAATAACAAGATTGAAAGGGAAGCAAAGCTTGTTACTGCTAATGAATCCGACAGAAAAAAATGGATTATTACATCTGAAGACTATCTGCTTACAGGTAATGAAGAAAAACTGTCAGGCAGTAAGAACGGTGTTTGCACTCCCCAAGAAGGCGCTCCGATGTTTACTCTTAATCCTCCGGGCTATGATTGTGATGTCAATATGAATCATTACATGGGTGCTATAGGAAACTGTTTGCATTTATTTTACATAGGAACTTCTTCAAAAATCAGCGCAGAATGGGTTGAAGAAAAACACGCCTATCGATTGCGCAGCTTTACAGTCTTAGAGGACGAACCCAATATTCGTGATTTAGTGTGGGATGTTGACAACCAAAGTGTGGATGAACACACCTCGGATAATGAAGTTGTATTACATATCTGGAATGAACAGGGAACAACACACGCCAGTCAGTTCTGGAGATTTATTCCCGTAGAGGGAAAACAGAATGTTTACTATATTTATAATGTAAACAGCTGTCTTTTCGCTTCAATTGAAGGCGGATATAATAACAATAATGACAAAAATGGATTCAAGCTTGTCCAAAGCAAAACGGCTTTTCCTTGGGAACTCCATATGTTGAATCAGAACGATTATAATTCTTACACAGATACAACAGATGAAGAAATAAATCACGGAAACTGGATGTCAAAGCTTCCCGACAGTATGTATCTCTCTGAGGTAAATATGCCCGGAACACACGATGCAGGTGCAACAAATCTGAGTACCAATGATATCAGTCAGAAATCCCATGCAATCTGTCAGCAATTATATCTGAATGAACAGCTGAATGCCGGTATAAGAGCATGGGATATGAGAATTGACAGTGCAAGCGCAAAGTTTGAGGATGACCCTAATATTATACACGGTTTTTCAACGTTCCTCTGCCAGAACCAGAATGAAGCTATACTTGAGCTGGAGGAGGTCATGCAGACTGCAAGGGATTTTCTCAAGCTTCACCCTAAGGAAACTATTATTATGACATTAAAGGCTGACGGCCATTCGTTCGGTGATGATGAGGATGTTGCAAATCATATTCTCAAATACATAAAGAATGGGGATTATCCTATTTATCGACCTGCAAAAGGCAGTGGCGGTATTGTTCCTAAATTAGGAGATGTAAGAGGAAAAATTGTATTTATCAGAAGATTGAAGCTGTCCAATGAATATAAAGATAATCTGAACAAGCAGTCAGAATCATTATCCTATTCGCTATACGACGCTTTTGGACCTGACGCAAGCCAATGGGATGATAATGATTATTCATCATATAAGCGTGCTCAGCAGGTCGGAAGCAGTAATATTTATGTTCAGGATAATTTCGGAGAACGTAATGCAGATACAAAGTATGAATATTTTACAGGCACAATAGATGATGCGACTGATAAAAAATTAACAGCGGACGGCAACGCTTATCTTTTCAATTATTCCGCTGCAAAGGATAATTTGGATCAACCACGAGCAATAGATGCAAAATTAATGAAAGAATCTCGTCTTAATCAACCGACCTCATTATCTGAATTGAAAACTGTCGGAATTGTAATGACAAATTACATTGACGCAAAGCTTTCAAGAAGAATATATATGACTAATTTCATTACAGAGCATACACATACATATTCTGATAACGGTTTCTGTACAATATGTGATCAGTATCAGCCGGTCGCACTTAACAGCAGCGGAGTTTATGAAATCGGCAATGCAGGTCAACTATTCTGGTTTGCTTCCCTTGTAAACGGCGACAACACTCACGCTGACTTTGACAAGCAGGACGCAGGCGCAAACGCTGTTCTTGTTAAGGATATTAATCTTGAAAGCCGTGAATGGTCGCCCATCAGGGATTACACAGGTGTCTTTGACGGACAAAACCACACAATTTCAAACCTTAAAATTACAAAAACTCCTCACGATACAGGTCTGTTCAGAAGCGTTTACGGCACAATTAAAAACTTTACCGTTAAGGGTGAGATGATTATTTCCACTGACGGAGATTATATCGGCGGTGTAGTAGGCTATGCTGACGGTTCGACAATATCAAATGTTGCTTCATACGTCAACATTTCAAATACAGCCGGAGTATTAAAGCACGTTGGCGGTGTTGTAGGATATATAGCAAACAAAGATACTTTTGTTGATAAATGCCTTTATTACGGTACTATAGATATTAAAAATTCCACTGACTGTATCGGCGGTATCGTTGGCTACACAAACGCAGGAGCACGCATAAGCAACTGCGCAAACCACGGTACTGTAACCACATCAAAATCGGGTGCTTACACAGGCGGTATTCTGGGATATGTAAACAATACTAACCCGACAATTAAGGACTGCTATAACTACGGTACGGTCAGCAACGGCGACAGCACACAATATTGCGGAGCAATTATAGGCTGGGCAAGAAATTACACTACAAGCAATATTGACAATAACTATTATCTCGGCAGATCATCAACGCTTGCTTTTGGCAGCGACAGTAAATCAGGAGCAACAGCAGTTTCTGAAACAGCTTATGAATTTAGTACGGGTGAGGTTACTTATCTCCTTAACCATAAGGTGACAGACGGTACACAGGTATGGTATCAGAACATTGACAACGGAAAAACTCCCGATGATTACCCCGTATTTGAGGGCGGCACTGTTTATTACCTTGAATATAAGGACGGCTATTCCAACACATATTCCGAAAAGCCTGAACCCGATGAGTTTGACAAGGACGAGGACGGCAATTTCATCATCAGAACATATGACGACCTTGTAAAGCTTTCAAGTGTTGTAAGAAGCGATTATGAACAGTACGGCTCACACAGCTATACTCTTGTTAATAATATAGTCGCTCCTGCCGATTCGGTATGGACGCAGGGGATAGGCTCTGTGAAAGATAATAAGCCCTTCAACGGCACATTCATCGGCAACGATTACAGCATTATCGGTCTTAACATTGATTCGCCTGAATACGGCGGTTTGTTTGAGGTAATCGGCGAAAACGGATGTGTAAAGGATTTAACCGTATTTGATTGCGATTTTAACACTTCCTCAAAAACAGCAGGCGGAATTGCGGCGGTAAACAAAGGCAAAATCGACCACTGCACAAGCGGTGTAAATCTCACTTCCGGTATTATAGACCCGGAGAATAAGCATATTGTAGCGGCTGAGTTGAATTCAAGCATTAACGGCGAGATAAGCGGCGGCGTAGTCGGTGAAAACAGCGGTCTTATCATCGGATGTCGAAATTCATCGGTTGTTAAGGGCACAAATTGCGGCGGCGTTGCAGGAGTAAATACAGGTATAATTTCAGGCTGCGCAAACAACGGCAGTGTCGGCACTACTGAAAGCCTTGTATCCGGAGGACTTGTCGCAATGAACGGCGGAACAATCGAATGCTCCTACAATTCGGCAAATCTGATAGGAAAAACAAATAACAGTGAAACAAACAAAAATATCACAGGCTCGATTGCAGGCGAGAATGGATATGACGGTTTAATCCCGACAGTCACAAATGTATTCTATTTTACTTCGGATGTACTGCCTGCATTCGGAAAGGAATTAACACAAGATCCCAATAAAGACAATACCGATAATGCGAACATATCCGCCTCAAGTGCCGATTACTTCCGAGATGCAGAATTCTTAGACGCACTCAATAAAGTATGTGCTGAGTCGGACTATGCTTCAGAAGTAAAATGGGAACAACGTACCCTCGCCAACAAAGGCTGTCCGACTGTTATAGGCTGTAATCTTAAACGCTCTGTTAAATCCGCAGGAAATAACATCACTGTTGAAGGTGTTATGCACAAGGATCTTAACATCACATACAGCACCTGCAAAGCAAACACAGCGGACTACAACCTTTTATCTTCATCAGTCGGCAATAAGAAAATTCTTCAAGCATATTCCGTAAGCCTGACTGATAATGACGGCAATTTCATTCCTACCGAGCTATGGTGCAGTGGACTTTTCAAAATTACGCTTCCCGTTGAAAATAAGAATGTACAGCTTGCGGGAATAAATGAAGATGGCAGTATCGTTTACTGTGAGCCTGATTCTGTTGAAAACGGAATGGCTGTATTTACTGTTTCACACCCGATGTCGTTTGCTGTTGTTGAAACTGACGCGAAAAATCCGTCATCCGGCAACAATACAAACACCGGCAATAACAAGACTGATGTAATCAATACAACAAATAACGGCACACCGATTAACACCGGCTCAACAATTCCTGTTGTGGTATTGCTTATAGCGGCGTTCTCACTTATAGTAATCTTCAGAGCAAAAAGAAGGAACAGAATTGGATAAAACAAAAGAAAAGTCAAAGAAAAAACTTTTAGTCATTATAGCTGTAATACTTGTTATTGCGGCTCTGGCTGTCGGCGGAGTTGTTGTGTATAACAGCTTCTTCGCCGAGAAGCCGACACCTTCAAATGGCGTTGTCGGAAAAATCTCGGACGGCTGGGACACAGGTCTTGAGGACGAAAGCACACCTCCGAGCAAGGGCGTCCAGATTCCCGGCTACGGCACAGCCGAAATGAAGGCAGGGGACACAAGCCTGCATCTGAGTATCGGCAATCCAAAGGCGAATGAATGCGGCTTTTACGCAACCCTAAAGCTTGAGGACGGCACTGTGCTTTATAAGTCCGAGTTGCTAAAGCCGGGCTACGGCTTGACGGAGGTTCCGCTCTCAAAAACACTTGAAGCAGGGAAATACAAAGCTTTGGTGTATTATCAGTGCGTTACTCTTGACGAGGAGCACGCTCCGCTGAATTCCGCAGAATCGGAATTAACACTGATTGTCAAGTGATTATTGATTGTTAAGCGATTAAGGAATGTCGCAAAATACGGCTTTCTTATCAATATAATTTTATTTGTGAAAGGTTGTTTTTAATGAAATCAAAAAAAATCGTTGCAGCTCTGCTTGCTGCGGCAATGGCTGCAACTGCGGCTGTATCAGCGTCTGCCGCAACTCTTTCAGACGTAAATCCTAACGGTTCTACAGAAGTAACAGCTAATATCGTAGATCCCGGAAATGTAAGCTACACCATCACTATTCCTGACAAGGTTGATTTCGGTACGCTTACACAGCCTGATAGCAATGAGAATGACAGCTATGTATACAGAGGGTTCGATGTTGAAGCAACCGAGATCAATATTAAGTCCGGTCAGAGTGTAACTGTATGGGTTAAGGACAGCTGTTCAGACTTCGAAACTGACGGTCAGTTCTGTATTACACAAAAGGATAAAGAAACTCCAAATCAATTCCAATATGATGTTTTTACATCCACAGTAGACGATAGTAATATTGCCGATTCCACAGCTATAAACAGCACGGCTTCTCCGGGCAGTTACGGCTACTTCCTCTGTGCATTTCCCTCAGATGCACAGGGTAATAAACTGAGCGGTACTATCGCTTTGAATCAAAAAGCACTGTATGGCTTGACTCTTTCTGAAATTGCAGGCGATTACAGCGGTTATATGGTATTTCACAGCGCATTAATCGAAAGCTGATTCTAACATAGTTTTTATCTGATATGAAAAGGATAAAAATAAATAAGTGCTTGTGCTTACTGCTTGCAGCTGTATGCTTAATGCTTTTTACTGTTTCTTTGACTGTCTTTTCAGTGCACGCTGATGGAAGCACGGAAGTGACAGCCCGTATTGAAACAGCGCCGAGCGCGACTTCACAGCCTGCTTCTGACAGTGAAAGCAGTGTTCCTGAGCAGGATATAAGCAATGTTTCAACAGGAGAAGCAATATCCGCTTATGTTGTCATATCCTTGCTCCTGTTCATAATTTCGGTGCTTGTCATATATTTTTACAGTAAAAACAATAAGGACAAATGCAGCGAAAGCTATAAGTAAAACAAGAGTTATTTTCACGCAGAACATATTCCAAAAAACACAGTCAGCAGAGAGCTTCGGTTCTCTGTCGGCTGTGTTTTTTGTTTGTGTCATTTCCCGACAAGCTTCATATTATTATAGTGAAATACTATGTTATTTCGATTAATAATGAAAGGAGTTTTAATTTTATGACAGAATTATCAGATTATCCAAAATCTGATTGCGTAAGAGTATTTGATATTGAAGCAATATCTATACCGATAGTTTATAATAAATACGGCGACTATGACCCGAACGGAATGATGTATGTTCTGAAAAAGGATTCCGAGCGTATTCAGCGTGAAAAGAGAAAATTTTGCTCTCAATCCTCCACAGCCATACAAGGATGTTCAGCCTCTTGTTATAAGAGCAAATAAAGGTGATGAAATTCAGATTAATTTCTATAACAAGCTTGACAGAAGAGTATCTATCCACGTTCAGGGACTGAGATATAATGTTCTGACCTCAGACGGTGCGGAGGTCGGCTATAATCCCGACACTACCACAAGAGATTTTATCAGCTAGAAATGGTATGCGGAAAGAGAGGGAGTTTATCTCTTCTCTGATATGGGCGACACGAGAAGCGGCGAGGACGGTACGAATGTTCACGGCTTGTTCGGCGCACTGATAGTTGAGCCTACAGGCTCGGTTTTCCTCAATCCTAAAAACGGCAGACCTCTGAAAAGCGGAGCAAACGCCGTAATAAAAAGAGCAGACGGAAGCTCATTCCGTGAGTTTGCAATGTTTGTTCACGATTTTTCACTGTTGTTTGATAAGGACAACAGACCGTTGAATCCGCCCGAACACCCCGGCTCGGACGATGACCCAGGTGTAATGGGAATAAGCTACCGCTGTGAGCCGATGAGAGAGCGTTTAAAAAAGAAAAACGATCCATCGCATATTTTCAGCTCAAGAAAGTACGGCGACCCGTCAACTCCGCTTTTAAAGGCTTATGCAAAAGAAAGAGTAATAATCAGACTGCTTATGCCTGGCGATAAGCCGAGAAATATCGGCTTTGTATTGCACGGTCACAACTGGCGTGCAAAGCCTGATTGGAAGACGATTATTCTAAGGATCAGACAAGTATAAAAGAGTACATAGACCCGTTTACGGGTAGTAAGAATAAGTAAGCAAAAATAAACAGCCGCATGTGAGCGGTTGCTTGAAATGGTAATGCGTTGTCAAACTTCGATGCCCCTTTTAGGGGTTAAGTCCGTATTAGCCCCTTTTAGGGGCTGTGCAAGCCACCGGTTGAACCGGTGGTC
>DKZT01000070.1 GCA_002493755.1 Ruminococcaceae bacterium UBA7067 | reverse complement strand
CTTTGAATTAATAATTTACTCGTAACAAAGCTGACAGTTTGTAGGGAACATTTACAGACCGTAATTTCTTAAGCTGACAATATTTCTTCAAATCTACAACCAAATCACTACACAACAAGAAAGGAATGTTATTATTGTGAACATCTGGCACGATATTGATTCTTCAAGAATAAGCGAAAATGACTTTGTGGCAGTTATTGAAATTCCCAAGGGCAGTAAGTGCAAGTATGAAATGGATAAGCAGACGGGTCTTTTAAAGCTCGACCGCATACTCTACACCTCAACCCACTACCCTGCAAACTACGGCTTTATTCCACGTACCTACGGCGACGACCTCGACCCGCTCGATGTTCTTGTGCTGTGCAGTGAGGACGTTTACCCGATGACGCTTATCCGCTGTTATCCCATCGGCGTTATCAGAATGGTTGACAACGGCAGAAACGATGAAAAGATTATCGCCATTCCGTTCAACGACCCTACCTACAACGAATACACCGATATTTCTCAGCTCCCGAAGCATATCTTCAGCGAGATGTGCCACTTCTTTACGGTGTATAAAAACCTTGAGAACAAAGACACCGCCGTTGACGAGGTTCAGAGTGCCGAGGTAGCCAAAGAGGTCATCAACGCCGCTATTGAATCGTACAACGAGAAGTTCAACGTTAAGTAAGCCGGAGGTTCATAATGTCTAAAAGAGAAATAAGAAAAATTGCCCAGCCTGACATAGTTCTGGAATCGAAAAGAACAAAACGCATAAGAATTACCGTCTGCGTTTTTTACATCGCAACAATGGTATGGTGCGCACTGCCGTTTGTTCAACTGCCTGCGCCTGACGGAAGCATTCAGTTTTTCACCGTCTTTAATATGATATTCGACGGTCTGCGCCTCGGCGACGGCACAATAGGCATTGTCGCATACGGTATCGCACTTTTTGCACTGCCGCTTATCGGTTTTTTGTTTGAGTCCTTCGACAAGACAAGGTGCTTTAAATGCTTAACCGGTATTTTATGCCCCATTATTGCAGTTGCGCTTATCTGCTTCGGACCCGGCAGGGCTTTCAGTCTGGGTGCATTGCTGTCTATGATCTGCTATTTCATCATCACATTTATGTCTGTTTATCTTTTACTTGTTAAGCAGGAGGAAAAGAGATGCGGCGAAAAGGTTGGAAATGACCCTAAGCCGAAGCACGATTTCAAGATTGAAAAATAATATCTGTAATCAGCGCACGGGCGAACGCAAAGGTTCGCCCGTAATTTTTTGCCCTGCGGCGCATATTCATTCCTCAACTATCAATCCCTCAGCCTGATAAACATTCCGGAATATATCAGATTCGGATTGTCAAAATTGTTCCTCTTTATTATCTCATCTACGGTGATACCGAATTTAGCGGCTATGGAATGAAGTGTGTCGCCCGGACGAACAGCGTACCACTGCGGCACATTTCTGTCGCCTATCGGTATTCTCAGCCTCTGCCCGGGATAAATTCTGTCGGGAAAGGCAAGTCCGTTATATCTTGCAATATCATTAACCGTTATGCCGAAAAACTTCGCTATATCCCACAGCGTATCACCCGGCTCAACAGTATAGGTGACTGTTATCATTATAATACTCCTCTCTTTTTCGCTCACATTATAATATATGACCGTATAATTGATGCGTGAATACTCGTCCTCTCAATGGCAATAATATAAAGAGTAAAGAGTGGAGAGTGGAGAAGTTTTGAGTTTTGAGTTTTCAGAACACCGGAAACGAGGTCGTAGGGAACCGGCTTGCCTGTTCCGGCTCGAGCCGCAGAGTGTCATACTCTATTCTGATTTTGTGAAACATTGCAGTAAATACGCCTATCCCGGAACGGTCAAGACCGTTCCCTACGAACTCACTAACTCGTTGCGAGGGTTCATCTCCACTCTCCACTCTCCACTCTAATAAACAGGAGGACGATTATGAGCTTTTTTATCAAAAGAGTACGAGGACGAGAGATTATTGATTCCAGAGGCAACCCGACTGTTGAGGCTGAGGTAACGCTTGAATGCGGCATAAGCGCACGGGCAAGCGTACCGTCAGGCGCGTCAACGGGAGAATTTGAGGCGGTGGAGCTTCGTGACGGCGACAAAAAACGCTTTATGGGTCTTGGTGTTTCTCAGGCAGTGCAGAACATCAGTCAGGAAATCTCGCCTGCGCTTTGCGGCAAAAATCCGCTCAAGCAGGAGGAGCTTGACAACATTATGATTGAGCTTGACGGCACGGACAACAAGTCAAGGCTCGGCGCAAACGCAACGCTTGCTGTGTCAATCGCCTGCGCAAGAGCGGCGGCGGCAATGCTTGAAATTCCGCTTTACCGCTATATCGGTGGCTGTTTTGCCCACACCCTTCCTATGCCGATGATGAACATTTTAAACGGCGGAGCGCACGCCGACAACAACCTTGACGTTCAGGAATTTATGATTCTGCCCGTAGGTGCAAAAAGCTTTGCAACTGGACTGCGCCAGTGCTGTGAGGTTTACCACACTCTTAAAAAGCTGTTAAAAAGCCGAGGACTTTCAACGGCTATCGGCGATGAGGGCGGCTTTGCACCGTCGCTTCAAAACGAAAGCGAGGCTATTGAGCTTATATTGCAGGCTGTTGAGCAGGCAGGCTACAAGCCGGGCGCAGACTTTATGATTTCGCTTGATGCCGCCGCAAGCGAATGGAAGGGTGAGAGTATCGGCGAATACAGCCTGCCGAAAAAGCGTGAGAAAAAAACGAGCGAGGAGCTGATAAGCTCTTGGAGCAAGCTGAGGGACAACTACCCTATTTTCTCAATAGAGGATCCGCTTGACGAGAACGACTGGGACGGCTGGGCTATGATGACCGAGAAGCTCGACCATCGCCTTGTGCTTGTCGGCGATGACTTATTCGTGACAAACCACGAGCGGCTAAAAAAAGGTATTGCCCTGCACTGCGGCAACGCAATACTGATTAAGCCGAACCAAATAGGCACGCTCACAGAAACGGCGAGGGCGGTGTTTATCGCAAAACATCACGGCTACCGCACGATAATGTCGCACCGCTCGGGCGAAACCGAGGACACAACGATAGCCGATTTAGCAGTCGGACTTTCAACGGGTCTTATCAAAACAGGCGCACCCTGCCGCACGGACAGAACCGCCAAATACAACCGCCTGCTGAGAATTGAGGAACAGCTCGGCAATACTGCGGAGTATGGGATAAGGTAGAACAGAGTGGAGAGTAAAGAGTGAAGAGTGGAGATGAATTTCGCAACGAGTTTGTGAGTTCGTAGGGAACGGTCTTGATCGTTCCGAGATAGTCGCAGTTACTACGATTTTAAACAAAAACGGGATAGAATTAAACATCCAGCAAAGCGAGCCGGAACAGGCAAGCCGGTTCCCTACAACCTCGTTTCGGGTTTTGTGCTTAAGTTGATGACATTGCCTCCATCATTTCATTAAAACACAATAGATTTCGTCACAGCCGCCATGGGTTTTCTGTGGCGGCTTCGTTGTTTTATAAAAGCCGAACAACACAATTATAGCGATTATATCTAAATATTTCAAAATTAATTAACATTATATTGACTGTTTTCCATATATTTACTATAATAATTATCATAGCTTTGATTTTAAATTTAAAGGAGGATATTTAAATGAACAAATTCAAATCAAAAGCAAAGCAGACGCTTGCAGTGCTTCTCTCGCTTGCGCTTATGCTATCGCTTGCTGTGTTGCCTGCGGCGGCGGATTATCTGGGTCCAATATATAACGATAAATCAGGTGATTATCGCTATACTGTTCTTGATGACGGCACAGCAAAAATTATTAGCTACTACGGCAGTGATACAGATCTTATTATTCCAAGCGAAATTGACGGCTATAAGGTTGCAAGCATAGATTACCAAGCAATGTCCTTTATAGAAAGTTTAATAAGCGTAACTATTCCTGATAGCGTCACGAATATTGGTGAAAACGCATTTAGCTATTGCAGCAATTTAAAAAGCATAACTATCCCAGACAGTGTTACAAGGATTGGTAGCGGCGCATTTGGTGGTTCCGCTTGGTATGACCAACAACCCAACGGCGTCATTTATTTAGGCAGGGTTGCACAAGGATATAAGGGTGAAATGCCAAAAAATACAGAAATTGTTTTGAAAAACGGAACATCTGGCATTTCTGATTATGCGTTTTACCAATACACAAATTTATCGAGTATTAATATTCCAAATAGTGTAAAAAGCATTGGTGTAAGTGCATTTAAAGGTTGCACAGATTTATCAAGCATAAAAATTCCTGATAGTGTAACAAGTATTGGTTTTTGTGCATTCGCCGATTGCACAAACTTAACAAGCATTAACATTCCAAACAGTGTTGAGAACATTGGTTGCTTCGCATTCAACGATACTGCTTGGTATAGCGCATTGTATAATAACCAACCTGACGGTGTTGTTTATGTAGGAAAAGTTGCTTATAAATATAAGGGAGAAATGCCGGAAAATACAGAAATAAATTTAAAGGATGGAACATTAGGAATAGCAGATGGTGCGTTTTCTGACTGCACAGGTTTAAAATATATTACCATACCTGATAGTGTTACTAATATCGGAAACAATGCTTTTTCAGGTTGCTCATCTCTCTCAGATATTAAAATTTCAAGCAGTGTAAAAGACATCAAATATTGTACATTTGGCGGTTGCAATGCTTTAAAAAGTATAAACATCCCAAATAGTGTTGAATTTATACAGGAAAATGCATTCGGCGGCTGTTCAGGATTAACAAACATAATTCTGCCAGACAGTTTAACAAGCATTGGTATCGGTGCATTTTCTGAATGTAATAAATTAACAAGTATAACTCTCGGCAATGGTCTTAAACGCATTGGTGGCTATGCTTTTAGTAATTGTGGCTTAACGAGCATCGACATACCGAGAAACGTTACATACATTGACAACTTTGCATTCAAAGGTTGTCCAAACTTAACAAGAATAAACATTGCACAAGACAATCCAAATTATACGTCAACCGGCGAAGCGATTTATAATAAAGATATGACGGAAATAATCTATCTTGCAAGTGGAATTACAGATTATATAATTCCAACCGGAGTTGAGAGCATTGGCGAACACGCATTTGACGGCTTAGACAAATTAACAAGCATCATCATTCCTGACACCGTGACAAGTATTGGAGGTTGGGCATTTGACGGTTGCACAGGACTGACAAGCATAACAATTCCGAACAGCGTGACAAACATTGGTTTTGATGTTTTTTATGGTTGCGAAAGCTTAACAATTTATGGCTACAAAGGCACAGCCGCCGAAGAGTACGCTATCGACAACGGCTTTGAATTTATCGATCTTGAACCCGTAATCGTTCCCGGCGACATAAACGGCGACGGCGAGGTAACACTCACTGATTCAATTAACATTCAGAAGGCTGCGCTTTCAATGAAGGAGCTTTCGGGACAGGCTCTCAAAAATGCAGACATAAACGGTGACGGTGAAATAACCGTGTATGATGCGATTATGGCACAGAAAATCGCATTGCAGATGAATGTGTAAGCCCCAAGCTGTTTACCGAATTTCTATAATACATAATAGCTAGCGATTCAGCCGCTCCAGTTTATCGGGAGCGGCTGATATTTTGCTGTTATTTTGAATTTCAGCAGAGCGAGCCGGAACAGGCAAGCCAGTTCCCTACGCCCTCGTTTCTCAAAACTCTAAACTCAAAATTCTTCACTCTGCGGCGCACCCTATCACCAAAAACAGACTTCGCCGTAATATATTATATAAGCATCGGTTACGGCGCGAGATAGGAGTAGTGCAAGATGAAGATACGCAGCTTTTCGATAATCGGCGGAGATAAGCGGCAGCTTTACACCGCACAGGCTATGCAGAGCGAGGGCTACAAGGTGTATTTAAGCGGCTTTGACAGGCTTGAGGAGGATTGGGGTCTTGAGCGGCTTGCGATAGACAAGGCTGTGAATGCCTGCGACTGCGCTGTGCTGCCGATGCCGCTTACAAAGGACGGTAAAACGCTCAACGCGCCGTTCTCAAACAGCGAAATACTGCTGAGCGACAGCCTTGCGCGCAGCTTTGCCGGCAAAAGAGTTTTCTGCACTATGAGCAACACTCTGAAATCGCTCTCGCCTGTATGGGATAGCGTGTATCTGTGCGACTATTTAAGCCGAGAGGAGCTTGCCGTACAGAATGCCGTACCGACCGCCGAGGGCGCAATCGAGGTTGCAATGCGTGAATTTCCCGGAACGATTCACGGCTCGGTGTGCCTTGTTGCAGGCTTCGGCAGAATCGGCAAGGTGCTTTGCAAAATGCTTGACGGTCTCGGCGGCAGGGTTTATGCGGCGGCGAGGAAAAAGAGCGATTTATCGCTTATTAATGCACTCGGATACAGTGGGGTAGATATAAACAGCCTTTGCTCACACAATGGCTTTGACATAGTATTCAACACCGTTCCGGCTATGATTTTTACGGCGCACACTCTCGCCCGAACCTGCAAAAACGCACTTGTCATTGACCTTGCCTCACAGCCGGGCGGAGTGGACTTTGAAAGCGCAAAAAGGCTTGGAATAAAAACAATTCACGCTCTGTCACTGCCCGGAAGAGTTGCGCCGAAGGCTTCGGGCGAAATAATAAAAAACACAATTTTTAATATGCTTGAGGAGGATTAAGGGTGGAAAAGACCACAGTTGGCTTCGCTCTTTGCGGGTCATTCTGCACATTCTCCAAGGCAATCAAGGAAATGGAACATCTGGCTTTGGAGAAATACGATATTGTTCCGATAATGTCCTGCACGGCTTACAGCACAGACACACGCTTTGGCAGGGCGCAGGATATAAACGACAGAATTAAAGCTGTTTGCGGCAGGGATATAATTCATTCGATAGAAGCGGCTGAGCCGATCGGCCCCAAAAAAATGTGCGATATTCTTGTTGTTGCGCCCTGCACGGGCAACACTCTCGGCAAAATTGCAAACGGCATAACCGACACTCCCGTTACAATGGCGGTAAAGTCACAGCTGAGAATCGGCGCGCCCGTTGTGTTGGCGCTGGCAAGCAACGACGCTCTCGGTGCTTCTGCGCAGAACCTCGGTAAACTGCTTAACACGAAAAATATATACTTTGTTCCTATGTCGCAGGACGATCCGGTTAAGAAGCCGCGCTCGCTTGTAGCGCATTTTGATAAGCTGCAAAAGACGATTGACGCCGCGCTTATTGATACTCAGCTTCAGCCGCTATTTGCATAAAATTACAGCTCTCACAACATCAACGCGATGTCGGGAGAGCTGTTTTTGTTTTATTTACTTCAACGCCCGAGCAAAGCACTCCCCTGCCGACAACACCGTCCGACAGCGTTACCGCACGGCACAGAAGCTTTTCAAATTCTCTGATGAAAAATTCCGCCTTTTCTGAAAAACGGGGATTTGCCGGAGTGAAGCCGGCTTTCAGGAAGAAGGAATGCTCCTTCATAATGCGCCCGAAAAACAGATGAAGCTCAAGAGATTTTACTACAAAATTATTGGTATTCATTTCTGCCTCCTATCACAAGCTATCATTCTATACTAATTTCTGATAGAAAGTAGATTTATATTAGATATTAGTATTAATATATGATTTTTAAAACGATTTTGTGACAGGGAGGCAATTCTCAGCGGCGGCCGTGTCCGCCCTTGCGGCTCTTATAGTCCTCGTCAATTTTACGGCTCCAGTCCTCATCAAGTGGCTTGCTCTCTCTGACACAGCACACTGCGTCTGCTACCGTTTCGTAGAGAACCTGTGTTCCGCGCTCGTCTGCGTGGTAGTTCACGGCACGGTCACGGCTGATGCCGAAATGAGACGCAGTTTCAACAGCGTCAATATTTGCGCCGATAAACAGGAACTCCCAGCCGTACTTTTCCTTTTCGTGCTGTATCATTTTCTTGACCTTTTCGCTTGAGTAACGGCGGCTTGCATTCTCCATTCCGTCTGTTGTTATTACAAACATCGTGTGCTCGGGCACATCCTCGGGTCTTGCGTACTTATGAACATTGCCGATATGGTGAATAGCTCCGCCGATTGCGTCAATCAAAGCTGTACAGCCTCTTACGGTGTAGTCACTGTCGGTCATCTTCGGAATTTCGGAAAGCCTTACTCTGTCGTGCAGAACCTCGCTTGTACCGTCAAAAAGCACGGTTGAAACAAAGCATTCGCCGCCCTGCTTTCTCTGCTTTTCAATCATAGCGTTAAAGCCGCCGATTGTGTCTGCTTCAAGTCCTGCCATTGAGCCGCTTCTGTCGAGAATGAATACAAGCTCTGTAATTCCGTTGTTATAATTCCCGTTCTTCTTCATAATCAAAACCTCCGATAAATTTTTTCGGCTTTTACTAATTCCTGATAGAAAGTAGGCTTATATTAGTATCAACCTTGTGACTACATTATAATGAATTTATCGAAGGCTGTGGTCGCATAACAGGCGACAAATTTTTATACTCCCAATAGGCTCTGGTCAAAGGCGAAAAGCGCCTGATTGATTTCAAAAATATCATAGTTTCTGTGCGTGATGAAATACTCGATAATTATATCAAACTTATTGCTGCGTGACAGCGCAAAGCCTGCCTTCATCAGCATATCTTTTGTTTCATCAAGCGAAAGCTCCAGCGAAATTGCAAAGGCGATTACCGTCGGCTTACTCGGCTTGTAGTGTATGTCGCCCCGAATTTTTGAAAAAAGCTTGCGTGAAATGTTTGCTTTCTTGTAGCACTGCGCATCGGTAATTCCCTTTTCGTCTATCTTGCGCAGGAGCATTTGTGAAAAGCTCTCGTGGGACACACTACATAAAGAAGGTATTCCACCGGACTTTGATATTTCAGGTTTTATGCTGTTTTCTTCTGTTTCTGTTGCATTTCTGTCATATGGCGTTGGAAGCCTGCTTCCATATCTTCGGGGTTAAGCGGTTTGATGATACCAACACCGTTGTAATAAATGTCGATAATCTGATACCGCTTGCCGTCAAGATAGCGGGCGGCTGATACAACAATCTTGTCGATGAATTCGTGAACAAGCTCACCTGTCAACTCGGTTGGCTCGGTGATTGCCTTTACTTTTTGAACAAATTTTTGCAGATTAACCGTCTTATCTGTTTCGGCTTCAAGATAGCTCTCCATTTCGGGGAGCTTTTCTTTTAGTTCCTTCTGCTCGGTTTCGTATGTGTTGCTCAAGGTTGCGAATCGCTCGTCGCTCAGTTTACCGATAACGTTGTCCTCATAGATTCGCTGTATCAGCTTATCAATTTCAGCGATACGTTTCTTTGCCTTTTCAAGCTCTCGGCGTTTTGCTGTCAGCTCTTTCTTTTTGTCAGAATCGTAGCTCTCAACCTGTTTGCGGACAAATTCCTTTTCAAAAGCCTGAATGTTTAGAAACACTCGCCGCATACTTTCAAGAACAAGGTTTGTCAGCGTTCTCTCGCCGATATAGTGTGAGGTACAGGTGTCGGGATTCTTGGAATAGCTTGAACACATAAAGTGCGGTGGATCTCGCCGGTCCTTCTTGCCTGATTGGTAGTACATCTTCTGTCCGCAATCCTCACAGAACACCAATCCCGAAAAGATACTGACTTTGCCCGTCCGTGTTTGACGGTGCCTGCCTTCTCGGATTTTCTGAACAAGTTTGAATGTGTCACGGTCAACAATGGCGGGATGGGTGTTCTCGAAGATTATCCATTCGCTTTCAGGACGGTCAACACGCTTCTTGTTCTTAAAGGATTTGGTTGTGCTGCGAAAGTTGACGGTATCACCGCAATACTCTTGTCGCTTCAAGATGTTCGCTATCATAGCCGGACACCAGTGAAACGGAACGGACGGCGGCTTACCGCACTTTCTGCCTACGCTAATCCAGTATTCCGTTGGTGTTGGAACTTTCTCTGCGCTTAGCTTGTTGGCTATTTGTGACGGTCCCATTCCAGATACGCACATCTTAAATATACGCTTGACGATTTCAGCCGCAGGCTCGTCGATTATCCATTGATACTTGTCATCAGGACTTTTCATATATCCAAAAGGCGGATTGCTTGTCAATGGCTTGCCCGATTCGCCTTTGCTCTTGAATACCTTGCGCACCTTGTCACTGGTATTCTTTGCGTGCCACTCGTTAAACCAGTCCTGCATAGGTACAAGATCGCTGATTCCGTTTTTGGTGTCGATATTGTCCATAATGGCAATATAGCGAATGCCCATACGGTCAAATTCTTCTTCCAACAAGGAACCGACTACCAATCGGTTACGTCCGAGACGGGAATGGTCTTTGACAATCAGTGTTGCGATTTTTCCTTCCTCGCCGAGCTTCATAATTTCGTTGAAGGCAGGACGGTTAAAGGTTGTACCGGAGAAACCGTCGTCTATGAAAAGGCGAGTATTTTTGAAACTGTTTTCGGCAGCGTATTGTTGTAAAATTTCTGTTTGATTTTTGATTGAGCCCGATACGCCTTCGTTCTCGTCATCACGGGATAGTCGGCAGTACAGAGCTGTGATTTTGTCTTTATCTGACTGTTTACTCATTTTGCTCCTTTCCACAGTCGGATTTGTATTTGTAGGATAGTTTTATTATAACATATCCGACTGCTAAATTCAACACTTTAAAGCACTAAATCGAATCTTTCTCTACTATCTTTTCAATCTTCTTCAAGATTGTTTTGTCAGCGTTCTGATTGAAGTGCATTCGCACAACATAGGTTGTGTTGTCAATGTCCTGTGTGTATCGTAACGGTTCAACGAACTGTTCATACTTAAAATAGTTTAGCCGTTGCTCCGCTGTCATCTTACTGAGCATATCGAAGTAATCCTCAATGACTGCGTTGAGTGCTTCGGTAAGCGGCGTTTGAATATCAAGGACTTTGCCTTTGTCATCAACATAGTACATAATCTGTCACCTTCCTTTCGTAGTTAAGATTTTCGAAAACAGGTCTTAGGGTGTCCCTAACAAGTGCTGAAATTCCGAGGTGATTTCTCAGCAACAACCGTTTGTGGATACGAACGGTCTGCTTGCTGAGATAATACACGGTAGTTTCAGCAAGCACTGTTTGTGGTTACAAACAGTATGCTTGCTTAGATTCAACATTGTTATGCAGTGTTCTGAAAAACTGTCAACATATCTGTCACCCTAAACTGTCACTATGGTTGTCTGTGATTATAGATTTCGATGATTCTTCTTCGGTTAGTACGCCGAAAATTGATGCCGATACCGTCACGTTTTCTCAACCAATACCAATATTTGTTGAGCAGTTTTGTTACCGCATTAGTCGGCGTAACGGTGTCGTTCATTTCGGTAAGTAAATCTGTAGCTGTGCCTATCCAGTAATGCTTGTCAACCATAAACGCTCTTAACCTTCCGAAAAAAGGATGATCTTCGGTCAGCTTCGGATAGCCTTCACGACTGACTTTCTCCATTGCCAGCGCAACAATTTGTTCACCTTTAGTCATTGTTTCTCCTTTCTGTCACTGTAAAAAGTGACTGTTTTGTTGTAAGTTTGCCGCTTTACCCGAATGTCGTTCCTGCGCCGGATTTTCACCGGAGCGTCGTATCGCTCACTTACGGTCATCGCAATATCATATCCCATTCGGACGGTCATTCAGTTGTATTTTGACACGACAAAAAGCCAAGTCACACAAGGCACTTCCCTCAACTTCAAAAGGGTAAACTACCCCCTTGGTTGAGAAGCCTCATGTAACTTGACTTTAAATTTTTTGATTAAACTTTTGAAAAATTAAAGCGCTTATTTGTACTGCCGTTCACTAAAATAAGCTAAACTCAAATGACTAAAAACAGAACGGAGCCGGCACTTCTGTCAGCGTACCGGTACCCTATAGCGCATCTTTGGCTTTGCGCTGCCCGCAGGTGATGCTCCTGCGCTCGTCAGCTCTTTACACTCATAAGTTCATCACTATTCAGTTGTCGCACACAATCTGCGAACAGTTTTGTGTACAGTAATTATTATAACGAACATTCGTTTGGTTGTCAAGCAAATTTAGAAAATTCGTTCGACAAACATTAGTGTATTTAAGATGTCACGTCTAAACAAGCAGTGCGTTTTTACTCCTACCGAGAAAAACACGTTTGTTAGGGACACATAAGACCTATAAAAAATTATCTTTTTCGTTTTTATGTCTGTTAATTTGTTTTATTATATGATATGATAAAATTATCAATCATCAAGGGGCGATAGTATGAGCGCTAAGAATCAATTTGATTGGATATCATTTTATGAGGAGTTTGCAGATAAGCTACTTGCATATAAGGACAATCGGCAGGAGCTGATTGAAAAAATAAAGCAGGTTTATGAGGTTACAGGGATAAAACTGCCGACTATTGATAGAGATAAAGTCGGAAATAATATCCTTGTTGATATTGATCCTTTTACAGTTTTTGGATTATTTAATAAACAACTAACTGAAAAGAACAGAATAAAACTTATTACTGAATTCAAGGAATTGTTTGACATAAAAGCTGATGTTCCTATGTCTTTTGACGGAATTCCTGTGTTAAGTCCACTAAAATCTACTTTTTTCTATTTTGTAGATAACAGAGGAGAATCAGATATACAAAACCTCTGGTCAATTTTTGAATTAGCGCTTACTCTGTCAAAAAACGATACAGAAGAAAACAGACAAGAGTTTATTTCTGCTTTTAATACAGTTAGGAAACAAAAAGGCGTAAAATGGAATTTGTCAATGGGCTTATACTGGATTCGTCCCAACAGATTTATAAATTTAGATTCACGCAATAGGTGGTTTATAAAGAATAATGACAGCTTACCTGAGTCAATTACAGCCACAGTAAAAAATCTGCGTGATACACCGAAAGCAGAGATATACTTAAAACTTTGTGATGATTGCATTGCTTATATTCAATCTGACAAATGTTCCTATAAATCATTGGCAGATTTTTCTTGCAGTGCGTGGAGTGTATCTAAGCAAGATGATGAATATGAGAAACTTTCCGAGAAAAGCGATGCTAATTCCGGCGCAAAGTTCCTGCGTTGGTTCAAGCCTCTTTTGCAGGCGCTCAAAGATTTAGGCGGTTCGGCTACTCCGAAAGAAGCACGAAATAAAATTATAGAAAACGAAAAGCTGACCGAGGAAGAAACAAGCGCAGTTGTCGGTAAGACGCAAACGCCTGAATTCAACAATGACGTTGCTTGGGCAAGGCAGTACCTTGTCAGAGGCGGTTATTTGGACAACAGCACTCGTGGTGTTTGGAAACTCACCGAAAATGGCTGGACTGTTGATATGACAGACGAATTAGCGTCAGAGATTTTCAAGACGATTGTTAAAGAAAACCAGCAAGATAAAGAAGATAAAGGCTCAGCTCTTGCTGACGAAGATGTAAACACAAAGCGCTATTGGATTTACTCGCCCGGCAATAATGCTTCAAAGTGGAGTGAATGTACCGAGAAAGGAATTATGCTCATCGGTTGGGGTGAAATCGGTGATTTGACACGCTTCACTTCAAAATCGGAAATGAAATCTGCTATGCAGGACACCTACGGCGACAATAAGCCTTATCGCAATGCAGCTCTTGCTACTTGGCAGTTTGCCAATGAGATGAAACCGGGCGATATTGTTTTCGCTAAGCAAGGTATGTATAAAATAATCGGTCGTGGCGTTGTTGAGTCCGGTTATATATATGATGACAGTAGCGAAGATGAGTATAATAACACCCGTAAAGTAAAGTGGACAGACATCGGTGAATGGGAACATCCCGGTCAGGCAGTTATGAAAACGCTGACTGATATTACCCAATATACGGAATATGTTGAAAAGCTCAATGCAATGTTTGACACAGAAGATGATGACGATGATATTGATGTCGAGGAAGAACCGCTGAACACCTATACCAAAGAGAACTTTCTTGCAGACGTATATATCAGTGAAAAACAATATGACACGTTAGAAGGACTGCTCCGTAAGAAATTGAACGTCATTTTGCAGGGTGCTCCGGGTGTCGGTAAAACCTACGCCGCAAAGCGTCTTGCCTATTCAATGATGGGCGTTAAGGATCCCGAACGTGTGCATCTTGTTCAATTTCATCAAAGTTATTCCTATGAGGATTTTGTCGAGGGCTTCCGTCCGTCAAGCACAGGAATGAATTTTGAAATTAAGAAGGGCGCATTTTACAACTTCTGCAAGAAAGCGTCCGATGATAAAGAAAACGAGTATTTCTTTATCATTGATGAAATCAATCGTGGCAATCTCAGTAAGATTTTCGGCGAGCTGTTTATGCTGATTGAAGCCGATAAGCGAGGTAATGATATTCAGTTGCTCTACTCTTCGGACAAGTTTTCCGTCCCGAAAAATGTTTACATTATCGGTATGATGAACACAGCCGACAGAAGCTTGGCGATGATTGACTATGCGCTCCGCAGGCGTTTTGCGTTCTTTGAAATGAAGCCTGCGTTTGAATCAGAGGGCTTTAGAAAATATCAGTACGGATTGGAAAATGATAAATTCAACAAACTGATTGACTGCGTTATCAGCCTGAATCAGAAGATAGCCGATGATGATTCTCTCGGCGAGGGTTTCTGTATCGGTCACAGCTATTTCTGCGATATTGAGGAAATTAAGGAGAACACGCTGACCGATATTGTTGAGTTTGAAATTATCCCATTGCTCAAAGAGTATTGGTTTGACGAGCCTTCAAAAGTGAAAGAATGGTCTAACCGTTTGAGGAGTGCTGTCAAGTGATTCCGATTCAAAATATCTACTATATGCTCTCCTACGCATTTCAGGTGCTGAATGAGCAAGGATATAAAAGTGTGGCGACGGAGCATTTTGAGAATGTGGCGGATTTATGCGCCGCCATCCTGATTAAAGGCTTGTCAAAACAGCTCAAGCGCGGTCTGATGAATGACTATATCCCGAAGCGTGAACCGCTGACGGCACTGCGTGGTAAAATGGAAATTTCGGAAACACTGAAAACAAATTCCATTATCAAGCGGCAGGTTGTGTGCTCCTACGACGAGTTTTCCGAAAACGCCTATATGAACCGTATCATCAAGACGACAATGCTGCGCTTGATGGTAGCGGACGTTGACAAGAGCCGCAAAAAGGAAATGAAAAAGCTTTTAGTTTTCTTGGCTAATGTTGAACCGCTGCCGATTTACAGAATCAACTGGAATCTGCGCTATGACCGCAATAATCAGACATACCGTATGCTGGTTTCGATTTGCTATTTGGTTTTGAAGGGCTTGCTGCAAACGCAATCGGACGGCACAACCAAGCTGATGGACTTCCTCGACGAACAGCGTATGCACCGCTTGTATGAGAAGTTTATTCTGGAATATTTCCGCAAGGAACATCCGGAACTGACCGTCGGCGCACCGCAAATCCCGTGGCAGCTCGACGACGATTTCTGCGATATGCTTCCGGTTATGCAGTCAGATATTGTGCTCGAAAAAGACGATAACATTCTGATTATTGACGCAAAATATTACGCCCATACCACACAGCAGCGGTTTAATAAGGCAACCGTCCACTCGGCAAACCTGTATCAGATTTTTACCTACGTCAAGAACAAGCAGGAAGAACTGAAGGACAGGCAAGTAACCGTTTCGGGAATGTTGCTCTACGCCAAAACAGACGAACAGATTGTCCCCGACAACACCTATCAAATGAGCGGCAACCAAATAAGCGTGAAAACGCTTGACTTGAATTGCGGATTTGATGAGATTCGGGAACAGTTGGATAAGCTGACGATTTAGAAAGGTAAAAAATATGCCATTCAATAGAGAAAGTTATAAACAGATAGCAACGCAGGGCTTTTTTTCTGAATATCTTCCGCCATGTTTTTTCTTGGATAAAAAGGTTTTAAATTATGTTCCACCCGAAAACTGTGATATAATACAACCATATTGTTTTACAATGAGCAAATATGATCAGGCTGATTCCAGAAGAAATATTTATATTCCTGAATTAGGATCATATCTTGTATTACACGAATATATGCGGAATAATAATTTGCTGAAAGAATTGATAGATTTTACAAAAAGTGAGGATTATTCTTTTTCTCCAGTTATTAATCAACAAGGTCAAATTTATAGATTTGAACAATCATATGGACAAACAGAGGAAGTATTAGAGGAATCTTTTGAAATATGTTCTGACTACATAGAAAACATATCAAAAAAAATAATAAAGGCAACTGGAGCAAAACTGATTCTAAAATTAGATATATCAAATTTTTATGGTGCCATTTATACACATTTAATTCCTACTATAATTATGGGATATGAATCAGCTGATTCAGAATATCGTCAAAGCCAAAAAGGCGAAAATTTAAGTCCAACATATGAAAAATACTCCAAACTTGATAAATTAGTTCGTAGAATGAATTCAAATCAAACAAATGGATTATTAGCAGGTCCTTTTGTTTCTCGATTGATATCAGAAGCGCTGCTTACAAGAATAGATAAAGAAATAAAATCTGAAAACATCCGGTTTGTCAGATATGTTGATGATTATGAAATCTTTGTTTTTGATGATAATACTGAAACGACAAAAAGCAAAATTGATTTGATTCTTAGAAAATATAACCTAACTATTAATAACGAGAAAACAAGAGAAGAAAAATTCCCATATTATATTAATAAGAATCTTAATAAACTATTTACTGATCTACACATTGATGAATTTGATAATGAACATCTAATGGATATGTTTAACAGCTTTTTTACATTAGAAAACAAGGGAACAATATGAGCAATAAGATTTTTGTTAAAATCTTTAGAAAAAAATCCCATTGATATATCAAATTCAGAATTATACAAGGCATATCTGTTAACTATATTACAGAACAATAAACGCTCTTTAATTAAAGCTTGTCAGATTTTAATTGAGAAGAAATCCGAAAACTTTTGTATTAATGATAAAGATATTACGTTAATTAAAAAAATACTTCTACGCAGTTTGCAGCAAATAAATGATTTAGAAGTAATTTGGTTATTGTACCTATTAATTGAAATTGAGGGAATCGAAAGAGATGATGATATAATAATTCGGATATGTTCAAGCAAAAATGAATTAGCTCAAGTAATGCTATTAAGAAAAGGATTCATATCTCAGGATTTAAAGCAAACAATGAAATCATCCTCGACTTCTTGGATATTGAATTATGAATTGTTTTCTGAAAACATAATAACCGAAGATGAATTCAAAGAAAAACTTACAATTCACCAAAACTTGAATATGTATAACAAACTAAAACAAAAAGGAATCCATTTTTGCGAATTCTAGCAAACAAACTGGAACGGGAGAAGATGAAATTAATCATCTTCTCCCGTTGATTAAACAAGTATCAATTCATTATTGACAATTTCTTCTGCACGGTTGCGTATATTATTCATTCTCTTTACCCACAGCATTTGATTATCTGCTTTGAGTTGGTCGGTTATACCTTCCTTTTCGGCAAGCTGCTTTACTAACCGAAAGAACATATCCTCTGCCTGTTCGTCAATATCGGCGAGGTAGGCTGTGAGCTTGCAACTCGTCAGCAGGTTTGTATATAAGATGGGACGATGATGTTTGATATATTTCAAATGCCGCTTGCCCCAAATCCCGATCTCAACCTTCGGCTGTTCGGGTAATGTCAGGTTAGGTAAAAGGTAATCGCCTTGCTGAGTGTATGTGATCTTATTTGTCATAAATGTTATCCTCCTTAATAGTCGAAAAAGTGTGTACAAAGTTCGATGTAAATTGCCAGTATTTATGCGATTCTTAGAGTGTTGAACTTAATGGGTTAAGGTATCATCATTACCAACCTCAAAATCCGCAAATATACCGTTTACGAGCTTTTGCTGACAACCTTCATTTTCTTGATTTTAGCGTTAGCCACCTTAACCAAAACTTCATCAATGAGGTCGGTGTATTTACCTTCGGATATTAGTCTATTCCTCAAATCATTTAGGCTTTTAATCACTAATCGCCTTTCTTCATAATTTAGATAGACGTGATACTTTGTATTCATTCTGCTTCCTCCTTCAAGAAATCAGTAAAGGGAGCTGTGTTGCTAACAAAGGTATCGTAAGTAAACTGAGCACCCAAACGAAAGCCAACAATAAAACTATCTAATTCCGATTCCCCTAAAACGATATTTGAAGCATTTGCATATGACAAAAAAGTTTTCTTATCATCTCCTGACAGGCTTTTCGTTAAGACTTCCTCTGCGTTAGCAAGAATAGTCATATATTTTTGAATATAACTGCCTTTTTGGTAACTGCGAGTTTGTGGATCAATATTCCCATAGAACAATTCTGAAATAATGTTTTTCATTTTGTAAAACCTCCGTTAATCTTGATTATATCCTACAAAATCAATCATTCCGACTGTTTTACATAAGACCTTCTTTATCTCTAATACCCCGTCAATGCTTTTCAGTCTGCTTTCAAGGCTTTCATCGATAAGACCGTCAAAATCCACTTCCTCTATCGACTGAACCGTCGGCGGATACTCCACACTTGTGGCAGGCATAGGCATACTATCCATATAACGACTGCACCTTCGCCTGCAGTCAAAATGAGAGTCAACATAGTTCTGGTCGATATACTCCTTAATATCGCCGAAGAGCTTTTCGCTTATCTGATATGCGGCTCTGTCAAAAATCACAATATACACAAGCATTTCATTTTCAAGAAGAAAGCCGCTTATCTCTTCTACCGCTATTTTCAGTGCCTGAGCCTTAGGATAGCCGTAAACACCCGACGAAATCAGCGGAAACGCAACCGACTCGCAGTGATTATCCTTTGCAAGCTTAAGGCTTTCGCGGTAGCACGAGCGCAACAGCTCCTCCTCGCCGTTCTCACCGCCTTGCCAGATAGGTCCGACAGTGTGGATAACATAGCGGCAGGGCAAGTTATACGCTCCTGTAATTTTCGCCTGACCTGTTTTACAGCCGCCGAGCGTCATACACTCAAGGAGCAGGTCCTTTCCTGCCGCTCTGTGGATTGCGCCGTCAACACCTCCTCCGCCGAGCAGAGTGGGGTTTGCGGCATTCACTATTGCGTCACATTCAATTTTTGTTATATCGTTTCTCACAATTTTTAAAGGCATATGTATCACTCCATAGCATTTGTTTTTATGTCAATTAATTATAGCATAAAATCACAAAAAACACATTATAATAACGACAATTTACTACAATTTTTAAGGAAGATGTGGTATAATTAGATGAGTTTTGAGTTTTGAGTTTTGAGTTTTGAGTTTTGAGTTTTGAGTTCAGATTTCAGAGTTCAGAACAGAAAACAAGCATCACAGAATTTATAAATCGAAACGAGTTCATATTAATTCAAAGAGCCGCTTGCGGCGACACCAACACTCTTCACTCTTCGCTCTTATCTATTAACTGCGGCTCAGCCGCACGGGGGTGTATTATGAAAACAACAGTTGAAGCTAAAATTCAAAACCTGCCTGAGCTAATAAAGCTATGTCAGCAGCTTATCGGAGATAGAGCCGTAAAAAGCAAGAGCTATCAAAGGCTTCTTGTTGCCATTGAGGAAATTTTCGTCAATATCTCAACATATGCCTACGGCTTTAATGGCGGCACGGTTTCATTTGAAATTGAATATATCGGTGAAAACAGGGTCAGAGCAGAATTTGCCGACTGCGGAACACCCTTTAATCCGCTTGAATTTGACAGCAGGCAAAGAGCCGAGGACAATGTCTTGAAGCTTATCCCCGGCGGTCACGGCATTGAGCTTGTTAAGCTAATCACTGAAAATCTAAGCTACAAATATGAGAACGGAGAAAACATACTCTCCTTTGAAAAATCGCTGGAGGATGAGCAATGAAAATAAAATCTTATAATTTCAAAAAGCATCTGCTTTATTTTCTGATTTCAACGGCGGTCTTTGCTCTGCTGAACATTCCGTCTGAAAGCGACTTTTTCCATCTCGGCAGCGCAGAGCTTCGCCTGTCCGCTGTCTTCCCCGTACCGGCAGGACTTCTTATGGGTCCGGCAGGAGCCTTTGGCTGTGCTGTGGGAAATCTTTTGTCCGACTGCTTAGGGCATCTGAGTACAGCGTCGATTTTCGGCTGTCTTGCTAACTTTTTATATGCGTGGCTTCCGTATAGGCTGTGGCACACCGTTCTGCCCGTTGAAAAGCACAGACTGAAATATGTTTCCTCGGCTGACACCACTCTTAAATTTATTGTTATCACAATGTTTTCAACAACCGTTTCAATGGCGGTGCTTGCCGCCGGCTGTGAGCTTATAAACGCCTACAAATTTTTTGAAATTTTCATACCCACAGCTATGTGCAACCTGTTTTTCTCGCTATTCGGCGGAACAACTCTGTTCCTTGTGCTGACAAATCTCATCAGGCTCAAGCCTGTGGTTCCAAAAAGGCTTTATCGCAACACATACATTCACAAGCGGTATATTCCCGATTACATACTGTGCGCCGCCGCCCTGCTTCTTATCGGGTTAAAGGAATTATACAATTATTCCTCTTACCTTGAACACGCTGACGGTACACCTTTTGATTTGCTCTGCGAGCTTCTGAATTTTAACAGCGGAAGATGGGGCGATGTGTTTGACATTATTCTGATTTCGGTTGTTTTGCTGCTGGCGGTGCTTCCTATGCTGAGAAGCAAGCTTCCAAGCAAGGAACGTTTTGTAATGCCGTCAACCAAGCCTGAGATAAGCTCGCAGATAATAGTTGTATTCTTCATTTTTACTGCGGTTTGCAGCTTTGTACTGTTTGCTGTTCTGGAATTTATATTTGTTTCAAACAAATACAGAATTACAACAGACAACGACTTATTTCACATAACGCTCGGCGTGTTCTTCTATGTCAACCTTATCGGAATAATAATGATTGTTATGCTCTACACCGTGCTTAAGATGCTTGAAAAAAAGGTGACAAAGCCGATAAGCTGTATCAGCGAATACTGCAATGACTTTGTTCGCAAGGGGCTTGCCGCCGAGCTGCCGAGCTTCGGCAAAACAAGCACAGAGATTTCTCGCCTTGCAGGCTCATATGAAAAGATGACAACCGATATAATCCGCTATATAGGCGATGTTCAGCAGCAGGCTAAACGCGAGGAAAGAGCGAGGGCAATGCTTGAGGCGGCGGCAAAAATCCAGATGAATATTCTGCCGAAGCCGCTTAAAAGCGACAGCTTCGCCGTATGCTCATATATAAAGCCTGCGCAGGCGGTGGGCGGCGACTTTTACGATTTTGCTCAGCTTGACGATAACAGGCTGCTTGTTTGCATTGCCGATGTTTCGTCAAAGGGACTTCCTGCGGCGATATTTATGGCTGAGGCAAGCACGCTTGTAAAATGCAGCAAGCAGCTTTCCGCAGAGATGATTTTAAAGAATGTCAACAATACTCTTTGCGAAAACAACAGCGAGAATATGTTTGTCACAATGTTTGTCGGAATAATTGACGCCGAAAAACGAACAATGGAGTTTGCAAACGCAGGCCACAACTTCCCCATAATACGAAGCGGCGGCAAATCACAGTGGCTTGAATCGAAGCCGAACCTTGCGCTCGGATTTTTCCCCGACGTTAATTACACGCTTCACTCAATACAGCTTGAAAGTGATTTTGAGCTGCTGCTTTACACCGACGGTGTGAATGAAGCCGAAAGCATAAACGGCGAATTCTACGGCAACGAAAGGCTCATATCGCTTTGCGATTCAATATACGGCGGCGAAACACCGTTTGAAGCTCACCTTGATATTTTAATCAACAGCGTAAGAGATTTCACAAGCGGCGCGCCGCAGTCGGACGATATAACGGCGCTTACGATAAAAATCAAATAAAAAAATCAAACAGCCTTGCTGTTCATTAAGCGTGAACCTGCAAGGCTGTTTATTTTAGAGTGAAGAGTGAAGAGTGAAGAGTGGAGAGTGGAGAGTGAAGAGTGAAGAGTGGAGATAACCGCCCGTCCCGTTCTCCT
>DKZT01000019.1 GCA_002493755.1 Ruminococcaceae bacterium UBA7067 | reverse complement strand
ACCTTATTTATTATTGTAGGAGATGATACTTATGAATAAAAGAGTTCTCAGCTTTACCGTTGCTATATTTTTATGCTTGCTTTCTTTTTCCTCCTGCGCGAATGAAGCACCAAAAGCTTCAATATACAGCGATAAAAGCAACTGGGCATATTATGCCATAGGAGAGGACAAAGCCGCCGACCTGTTTCTGCTGTGTCCTACTGTGTTTTCAGGCAGCGGAAACAGCCACAATATGAGCCTTGACGATGAAAGAACAAAAGCCTCTTTTTATGGTGCGCTGAATATGGAAAAGGGAATTTATGAAAACGAATGCCGTATGTTTGCGCCGTATTACCGTCAGGCAGGCTTAGAGGTTTATCAGCTTGACAAGGCGGAAAGGGAGCAGTACCTTGAATCGGCATACAGGGATGTTAAAGAAGCATTTACATACTATATGGAAAACCTGAATAATGACCGACCGTATGTTTTAGCAGGCTTTTCTCAGGGAGCCGATATGACTATAAGGCTTATGAAGGATTTGTTCTCGGACGAAAAATACAGCAAAAATCTTGTCGCCTGCTATTCAATCGGCTGGCAGCTTACAAGCGAGGAGACGGCAGAGTATCCTCAGCTGAAGCCTGCTCAGGGTGAAACCGACACAGGCGTGATTATCACCTTTAATTCCGAAGCGGAGGATATAAAAACCTCGGTTATAGTCGAGGATAAAACGCTTGCTATAAATCCGCTCAACTGGAAAACCGACAGCACGCCTGCCGATAAATCACTGAATCTGGGTGCGTGCTTTACAAATTATGACGGTGAAATAGTAAAAGAGGAGAAGAACCTGACGGGTGCATATCTCGACCCCGACAGAGGAACGCTTAAGGTTACCGACATTGATAAATCTGATTATCCGTCCTCAATTTCTCTTTTCCCTCAGGGCGTATATCATATTTATGATTATCAGTTCTTTTACCGCAATCTTCAAAAGAATGTATCCGACAGAGTAAAGGCGTTTGTCGGGCAATAAATAATACTCCGTAATCAGAAAAATAAACGGGGCTTCTGCAAGAAAAGAGTTTGCAGAAGCCCCGTTTTGTCTTTGGTTTTTGTTATGAAACTTTAGTTTTAAAGATACTTATCGTATTTTGAAAGGTCAAGCCTATCGGAGTCCAGGTCAATTATGTCTTCGGAAGCTCCGTTGTCCGTTTTTGCGCTTTCAATTTCAAGGGTGTTTGCATCGTTGCGAGCAGGCTTGAGCAGTGTTTCAAATTCTGAAATATCAACGATTTGCTCGCGGCTTGCCTTGGCGATAAGCAGCTTGTTGTGCTTACTTGTTCTGACTGTAAGGACAATGACAAGAATTACACCGAAGATTGAGATTGTAATCAGCAGCACTCCGCCGAAAAGCATAAGCTGGTATAAAACCGAGTCCTCTGAAGAATCGTTATTCTTGATAAAGTTGAAATCACTGCCGCCTGAGCCTTCGTCAAGCTTAAGGGCAAGGTTCCAGTCATCTGCGTTCATTTCCTGCGAATCATTTGCAAGGCTGGCGTTATAAAGCTTGTTGTCGATAAGCGGCTGTGATGAATCGCTGTCCATAGTGCCGGGCTGATAATAATCATTATCACGGTCAACAACAGAGGTTACCCTGGAGTTATCATAGTTGTTGTAAACGGACTGATTGTTCTGATAATAATTATTGTTTCCGGTATTGGTGTTAGTGTTGCTGCTTACGTTGTTACTGTTAACATCCGATGTAATGTCCGGCGGGGAAGTCGGTTCAACAGACTCAACCGGCGGATTTTCCTCCGGTGTGCTTTGTGCCGGATTGTCGGCAGGTGTGTCAACGGATGTCTGAGGATCGCTGACATTATCTCCGGGTTCGGCGAAAGCCGTTGTTGTTGCAATCGTTGCTACGGCGACAGCAGACAGCATTATTGCCGCAAGCTTCTTATATAATTTCAAGCTGCATACCTCCTGAGTGAGCAATTTAAGCGTAAATAATGACTATATCTTATCACAAATGAATTTTTCATTCAAGGAAAAAGAATGGTATTAATGATAAATTAACGAAATTCACAAAATCCTAATAGACGAATAGCGTTCTGTGCATATTATTCAGAGCGGATGGTTTTTATTTTTATCCCGTTTTCTTCACAGTGATGTTGCATAAGGCGCATTGCTTATGTCAATAATAACCTTGCAACAAAGAAACGGAGGAATATATATGGATAAGAAAGAACCGACAAAGGATACAAAGAAGAAAAGAAAATACGGAAAAAGCTTTTATATAATCTTTGCACTTTGTATGGTCGCAATGGCAGGCGCGGCGTGGTCAGCCTATACATCTGTAAACGATTATATGCAGCCGAGCGTTATCGAAACAAATCCGAAAACCGAGGATACCAAGGCGCCGACTGATGCAACGGCAGGCACACAGACAACGCAGCCGATGACGGAAACTCAGCCGGAAACGGCGAATGTTGTAAATCAGGCTGAAACGGCGCTCCTGACAGACGCGTCATCACCAACCGAAAACACAACAGAAAATACAGAGGATTACTTTTATCCCGTAGGCAATCAGGTTCTTAAGGAATACAGCGGCACAACGCCAGTAAAATCAGAAACCTTCGGCGATTATCGCACGCATAACGGAACCGATTTTAAAAGCGAGGAAGGCGCTTCTGTTCATATGATTACAACAGGTGTTGTAAACGCAATAAAGACAGACGAGATTATGGGCGGAATTATTGTAACCGAAAATAATGACGGAAGTGTGACAACCTACTGCGGGGTTAAGCCGTCCGAGGGACTGAAAATAGGCGTACACTTAAGCGCAGGAGATGTCATAGGCACTGTCGGCAGTATAGCAGGCGAGGCAAAGGACGGAGCGCACCTTCATCTTGAGATAAGTGAAAACGGAAAACCGGTAAATCCTGAGGAGTTTTTGAATAAGCATAACGCAAGATGAATATAATAATACAGCAGCAAGCCCTCGCAGCGTTTTAGGGGCAAAAAACAGGAAGCCTACGCAGATGTGTCAGGCTTCCTGTTTTTTAAATTAGATACGACCTAGTCAATAATTGAGCAAATCATATTTATTGCGGCTTCACGGCTTATCGTCGAAGTATTAACGCACAAGTCATAGTTCTCAACAGCGCCCCATTTTTGATTCGAATAGAAGTTGTAATAATTAGCTCTTGTCTTGTCGGTTTTTTTGATAATCGACTCCGCTTTATTCTCAGGAACACCGTGAATCTTAACGGCGTTATTTATTCTGTCCTCCATATTTGCATAAACAAAAAGACGGAGAAGATTTTTATTGTTTCTTAGAATATAATCGGCGCATCTGCCAACAATAACACAGGGCGTGGCTGCAAGCTCGCGGATTATTTTGTGCTGAAGCAGATAAAGCTGGTCATTAACCGGCATATCACGCATAGGAGCGTAGCCGTTGCCAAGGTTGTATATGCCCATTGAAAGGCTGTAAAGCAAGCTGTTTGTCGCACGTTCATCAACGTGTTCAAAAATCTCGGGGTTATATCCGCTTTCTTTTGCGGCGATTGAGATAAGCTCCTTGTCGTAATACTTTATTTGAAGTCTGTCAGCAAGCGCTTTGCCAAGTTCTCTTCCGCCACTGCCGAATTGTCGCCCGATTGTAATAATATGCTTGCAGTTCATATGTCTGTCATCTCCCAAAGTAATATTCTATAACATTATAACATTTGGATTAAAAAAATCCATATTCTATTTATATGAAAAAACACCTTGCTGTTTGTGCAACCTATCTATAATAATTGATTTAGAGCCTGTATTTTGCATTGATTGATAGAAACAAACGAAAAAGTGAGAAAAAAGTAAAAAAATGATTGACAATAAGGCACAGGGTTGAT
>DKZT01000039.1 GCA_002493755.1 Ruminococcaceae bacterium UBA7067 | reverse complement strand
CCTCAATGCTCAAAGCTCTCGCTGCGAAGCGTATACAACATTCAGCACAGCGAGCCGGAACGGTCATGACCGTTCCCTACGACCTCGTTTCACATTTCTGTCCACTCAACTCAAAACTCAAAACTCCTATAAATGAATACTCAGATCTTCAAATTTCATATTTTTATATTCTTAATATTTGAATAAAAGAAGTCTTTAAGCTCGCCGATAACCTCGCCAGCCTGCTGTGAGTACGGGTCGGCAACAGCAAAAACGTGCGGAAGCTTTTTTCCGCCGTGAGCCTTGTCATAATCGTGCAGTCTGTACAGTATATTTTGCGATTTTAAAATCTCGGCGAGCATATACGCCTGCTTATTCAGGAAATCTCCTGCCGAGGTGACAATATAAAACGTCGGAAGAGTATCGACAGCGGCACAGGCAAAATTCATATACTTATAGTATCTGCTGTCCTTATGCTTTTTGCCGAGCAGTGACGGCAGATTGACATACAGCAGGAAGTTGCGGCACAAAAGATTCACCGCAGGCGAAATTGCACCGACAGCCGAGATTTTAAAGCTCGGAATTGTCACATTAAATTCACCTTGAAGCTTTTTATCCGACATTATAGCCGCACTCAGACAGGCGAGCTGACCGCCTGCCGAATCGCCGAGCAAAAACACACTGCTCATATCGGCAGGATATTCGTTCAGATTTTCGCCAAGCCAGTTAAGCGCTGAAAACACGTCCTCTATCTGATGATGAATCAGGTGCTTTCCGACAGGGCGGTAATTTATTGACGCTACAATAAAGCCTTTTTTCGCAAGCCTTAAACAGAAATTGCGGTTTATCTCCTTACAGCCGTATATCCAGCCGCCGCCGTGAATGTCGATAATCACGGGCAAAGGCTGTGATGTGTTCTCGGGATAATATATATCAAGCATATGCTCGCTGATGCCGCTTTTTGTGTACGGCAGGTCAATCACGCTGACAACGCCGCTGTCGGGAATCTGAGCGGCTATTCTCTTATTATCAATGACGGTAATAATTTTCCAGTAAAGGTCTATTAACGGCTTATATATATTCATTTTTCACCGCCTTAAGTAAGGTTTCCTTTTCGTTTTCAAGCGTACCGTCTATAACACGGTTGAGAAGAACGTCAAGGATTTTCCCGACCCCTCTGCCCTCTTTTACGCCCAGAGCAATAATATCGCCGCCGTTTACTGCAAGACCTGACAGCGACACGCAGGCGTTCTCATCAATCAGCCTTTGCGCAATCTCGGCGCACCTGTTTATATATTCAAGCCTGTGTTCCTTATCGGCGCCGTTTTGCGCCGTAATGTCGGCACGACGGATTTCGCTGAAAATCAAAAGCGTGTTCTGCCTGCCGATTTTGCGCATAAGTCTTTTTATCTCACGCTCATCGGCTTTGCATTTAAAGTCGTGGTATTCAACAAGAATTTCCACCTGAGCGATAAGCCGTGACGGTGCTTTAAGGCTCGTGAGTATTTCCCGGGCAATAACCGCACTCGGCTTTGAATGAGGACTGAAGCACTGCTTGCTGTTTTCGTCTGTACTCTCACACAGCGGCTTTGCTATATCGTGCAAAAGCATTGCAAGGCGAAGCTCGGGCTTTGGATAAACAGCGTCAACCGCTCTTGCAATGTGAGAAATCAGCGTTTGCCGATGATTTTCACCGCACAGAAACAGCTCCCGACACTGTTCAACCTGAGGAATAAACACCGAAAAAACATCGCAGAAGCCTAAAATAATATCACCTGCCGAGCTTCCGCATAAAAGCCGTGTAAGCTCCGAGAATATGCGCTCGGCGGCGATATGCTTCAGCAGGCTTTTATTTCTGTGAATTGATTTTGCGGTGTCATTCTCAATAGAAAAGCCGTAGACAGAGGCAAATCTCAGCGCTCTGAGTATGCGCAGAGCGTCCTCACCAAAGCGTTTATCGGGATTGCCAACGCAACGAATCAGCTTATTCTCAATATCCGCTCTTCCGCCGAACGGGTCAACAACACCCGTTTTTTCGCTGTAAGCCATTGCGTTTACGGTGAAGTCACGGCGCATTAAATCCTCGTCAAGGCTCACGCCGAAGCTTACGCTTTCGGGGCGGCGGCAGTCGAGGTATTTGCCGTCACTGCGGTAAGAGGTAACCTCAATTATTTCGCCGCCTGCAATCACCGACACGGTGCCGTGCTTTATGCCTGTATCAACCGTTTTACAGGAGGAGAACACTCTTTTTATATCCTGCGGCAGAGCATTTGTCGTTACATCATAGTCCTTTGGCACTATGCCTAAAAGGCTGTCACGCACACAGCCGCCTACGGCATAGGCTTCAAAGCCGCTTTTCAGAAGCGTGTCTATAACAAATTTACAGCCGTATGAAAGGCTCATTGTGTTGTTCATTGTAATCACTGAAAATCGTTGTCGTCAAAGCCGAGCGAGCGCAGAATATTCTCTCGGTTGCGCCAGTCCTCCTTGACCTTGACCCACAGCCTTAAATTCACCTTGCAGTCAAAAAATCTCTCCATATCCTGCCTTGCATAGCTTCCGACCTTTTTGAGCATACTGCCGCCCTTGCCGATTACTATACCCTTGTGACTGTCACGCTCACAGTAGATTGTAGCGTCAATGTCGAGTATGCCGCTGTCCTCACGGGTTTTCATTCGCTCAACCGCAACGGCTGTTCCGTGCGGAATTTCCTTATCGAGCAGTCGCAGAAGCTTTTCCCTGATTATCTCGCCCGCAAGCACACGCTCGGGCTGGTCTGTGAGCGTGTCATCGTCAAAGAAATGTCCGCCCTCCATTGCAAGCGATTTAAGCTCGTCCTTTAAGTCCTCAAGTCCGCTGCCTGTCTGTGCAGACACAGGCACAACAGCGGTGAAGTCACATTCCTTTGAATAGGCATTAATCACAGGGATAATATCGTCCTTATTCTTAAGTGTATCAATTTTATTCAGAGCAAGCACAACCGGCAAATCAAGCTTTTTCGCCTTTTCAATAAGCTCAAGCTCCGTATCTCCGGGGTTTCTGTCACACTCGGCGACAAGCAGAACTGCGTCAACTCCTGCGACAGATTCATTCACCGAGCGCACCATATATTTGCCAAGCTCTGTTTTCGGCTTGTGCATACCGGGCGTGTCGATAAACACAAGCTGAGTTTCACCCTCTGTGAGAACGCCCATAATTCTGTTTCGTGTTGTCTGTGGCTTGTGCGACACTATGGCAATCTTCTGTCCGAGCAATCTGTTCAGTATTGAGCTTTTGCCAACATTAGGTCTGCCTATTATGGCGATAAACGCCGATTTTTCGTTTTGATTCATACTGTTCTCCTGTTGTCTTGTTTTTTCTTTATTGTATCACAGTTTTCATTCATAAACAAGTTAAGGCGCACATACCGTGCGCCCTTATTGCATTATTTACTTCTTTTTTCAAAAAACGATTTTGCGTTGTCAAGCATTGCTTTCGGACCGATAACCACGAACAGCATCGCTATTACCAGCGTAAGCACAAGCAGCGTGAAGCGTTCGGGACTTGTGCAGTGGAACACAACTATATTCCACAGCGTGTCCGGCTCCCAGAGCAGGAACACGGCTACGGCAACAGCAAAGCCTGCGGCGACAAGCACCGCGCCTGCTGAAACATCCTTTGCTATTTCGATAAGCCTGTTATACTTTGTTGAATAAAGGTTGCAAACACGCTCAACGGCGGTGTTCACAAGCTCAAGGCACATAACCAGCGCAATCATAATCAGCAGCAGCGACATTTTTATCGCAGACAGGCGATAGTAGCTTACAAAATAAAGCAGATATGCCGCCACGGCAATATGTATGCGCATATTACGCTCGTGATTTATCGCATAAAGCACACCGGTAAAAGCGTATTTAAAGCCCTTTAAAAACCTCATAGCTTACCTGTCGTTGCCTATAACATAGCTTGACGATGAGGGCAGACCGAGCTGATCCATAATAAGCTCCTCTTTCTCCCTCATACGGATTCTTTCCATATTATCCTCGTGGTCATAGCCGAGCAGATGAAGCACACTGTGTGCTGTGAGATAGCCTACCTCTCTTTGCAGGCTGTGGTCAAAGCGTTTAGCCTGCTCCATAGCCTTTTCCATTGAAATAACAACATCGCCGAGAATCTGCGCTCCTGTTTCGGGGTCAATGTCATATTTGCCGTCCTCGCCCATTCCGAAAGACAAAACATCCGTTACCGAATCCTTGTCACGGTACTGCTTGTTGTACTCGCGGATCTGCTCGTTATCAACAAAAGTCACGCTTATCTCTGCACTGCCCTTGAACTCCTCAAGGCGCAGAACTGCATTACAGCAGCGGCGAACCAGCATTCTGAGTCCGGTAGGAATCTTTACCGCCTTTTGCTTGTTTGTGATAATTACTCTTATCTTATCCATTTATTTACCTCTTTTCGTCTCTTCGATTTTTTCATAGGCTTTGATAATATCCTGTACAAGACGATGCCGCACAACGTCCTTTTCACTGAAGGTTACAGCGGCAATGTCCTTTATTCCGCTTAAAATTCTCACGCTCTCCCGCAGACCCGACTTCACGCCTCTTGGCAAATCAATCTGGGTAACGTCGCCCGTGATTACCATTTTCGAGTTAAAGCCGAGGCGGGTGAGAAACATTTTCATCTGCTCGCCCGTAGTGTTCTGAGCCTCGTCAAGAATAATAAAGCTGTCGTCAAGTGTTCGTCCTCTCATATATGCAAGCGGCGCAACCTCAATATTGCCTCTTTCGACATACTTCTGATAAGTTTCCGCGCCGAGCATATCGAAAAGCGCGTCATAAAGCGGACGCAGATAAGGGTCAACCTTGCTTTGCAAATCTCCGGGCAGAAAGCCGAGCTTTTCGCCTGCCTCAACAGCAGGACGTGTTAGGATAATGCGGTTTACCTGATGAGAGCGGAACGCAGTAACGGCAAGCGCAACTGCAAGGTAGGTTTTGCCTGTGCCGGCAGGACCTATGCCAAAGGTGATCGTATTTTCCTTAATAGCATTGCAGTATTTCTTTTGCCCGATGGTTTTCGGCTTAACAGGCTTGCCCTTTGAGGTTATGCAAATGCAGTCGCCTGCAAGCTGTTCGATTTTCTCCTCGCTGCCGTCATTTACAAGCGACATACAGTAGCGCACATTCTGCTCGCTCAGGGTTTCTCCCCTGTTGATAAGCGACAGCAGGCTGTCGATAACCTTTGCCGCCCTCATAACGCTTTCAGGCTCGCCGGAAATTTTAATATCGGAATCCCTGTTGACAACGGAAACGGCGTACTCGTTTTCAATCAGCTTTATGTTTTCGTCAAAGCTGCCGAACAAAGCGACGGCATGTTCCATTCTGTCCACATTTACAATTTGCTCCAGAAGACTTCACCTTCAATGTAAAATAAAAAACTATGATAATTACACAATATAATCGGATACTACTCCGATTATCTGTTATTATACCACAGTTTTTTTACAATGTCATTATTTTTTCAATTTTTTTGCACTCAGGATAAATTTTTGTTTAATATTCACAAATACTCTTTCGCTATTTTATGCAGTATATAAAAGAACATATTTGAATATTTAAAAAGGGGAGCTCAGAACCGAAGCTCCCCAAAAAATATACTATTCAGCTTCCTGCGCTTTCGTAGGATTTAACGCCCTTGTTCCATATCAGCATACCGATTGTCATAAGCACCGCCGCAGCTATCACCGTTCCGCCGAGATTAAAAAGCGGATTTTCGCCGGTTAAGAAATAGCTCGCCGGATAGAAAGCCGTAAACGCAAACGGAATAATGTATGTAATCACATTGCGGATAACATCGTTGTAAATTGATGTCGGGTACTTTGCAAAATCGTTCATCAGATAGAAAGCGTGGGTAATGTGACCGCTGCGCTTTGTCCAGAACGCAATCGAGGCTGTTATCGTCTTGATGCCCGTGTAGATAAGCGTTGCACACGGCAAAATCAGAATAAACAGCAGAACATTCATAACGCTCCACTGAATCGAAACCTTGCCTATCGTTACGGCGATAAGCGCAATGCCGACAATAAATTCACCTGCGGCGTCAACGCAGAACTTCTCGACTAAAACCGTAAAGAACGGATTAAGCGGCTTCGTCAGATACTTGTCAAAGTCGCCCTTGGCAACAAGCCAGTAGCCTACGCTCCAGAGGTTGTCGAAGAACAGGTGGTCTATCGCCTTTGGCAGAAGCGAAAAGCCGTAGATAAATATTATCTCGTCATAGCTCCAGCCGTGTAGTGCAGGAATGCCGCTGAAGATTATCCACAGGAACAGCAGGTTGATTGTCTGATACACCATAAAGCCGAACATTCCCGTCAGGAAGTCAACCTTATACTCCATAAGCTTTTTCAAATCCTGAGCTATGAATATTCTGTGCATTTTCGATATTCTCTTTATTTTTTTCAGCATATCATCAACCTCCCTGCACGCAAAGCCGCTTCATAGCAAGCCGCCAAATAAGCTTGCTCAAGCCCCAGAAGAACACAAGCCAGAAAAGCTGAAGCGATAAGCTCCATATTATCTGCGGCGCATCGTATATGCCCATATAAAGCATTACGGGCGTATAGCTGAGTGATGCAAACGGCAGAACCGTAAGTACAGCCGCAAGTGCAGGCGGCATAAACGCAAGCGGAATTTTTGCGCCCGACAAAAAGCTTATAATTGCGTCCTTAAGCACGCTTGAACCCCAAAGATTCTTGAGGAAGAACGCAAGAAAGCCGTAGCACACATTGAAATAAAACGAAACCAGATACGCAATAATTATGCTCACAGAAAACAGCGCGAAATTCGGCAGACTGAACATAACCGAGCCTGTAACAAAGAACTTGTAAAGCTCCACACCGACGCTCATCGGCACAAGCACAATAAAAATTGAAACAAAGCGACTGCCAAGCTCGTGAAACAAAAGGTACATATCAAAGTTTACAGGCTTTATCATTCTCATAACGATTGAGCCGTCACGGATTTCCTCGCCTATGTTAATTGCTCCGTCGCTGTATGTAAGAAAGCTTGCCATAAACGATATGAAGAGATACACCGTCATATCGACCATTGAAAAGCCCATAAAGGTTGAGCTGTCCGAGCTTTCAAACACGGCAAGCCACACGAAGTACATTACAAAGCACGAGAGCATTTCACCGATGAGATGAAAGATGAAGTTAAAGCGGTATGCCATCATCTCCTGCATACCAGCCTTTGAAAACGGCAGGTAAATCCTTAAAAACCTACGCATCCGCACTCACCTCTTTTTTATAAAGACGGCGGATAATTTCTTCAATATCGGCGTCCTTAACGCTTATGTCGCTGATGTGAACGCCTGACAGTGTGTATGACAGCATATCGCCTACAGGCACAATGTCGCTGTTAAAGCGCACGGTTGCCTTAACGCCCTCACGCTTTATATTAATATCGTCGTCGGAAAAGCCAAATTTTTCCTTATATGCAAGACTTTCAAGACTGCTGTCGCCGGCAAGCTCAAAGTGCAGCTCCCTCATCTGACCGTAATTCTTTTTAAGCTCATCAACCGTACCGTCAAAAACATTCTTGCCCTTGTCTATCATAACAATTCGCTTTGACAAAAGCTCGATGTCGCTTAAATCGTGAGTTGTAAGGATAACTGTTGTCTGCTCCTCCTCGTTGATTTTTGCAATGGCACGGCGGATATTGTCCTTAACAACAACGTCAAGACCGATTGTCGGCTCGTCAAGGAACAAAACCTTCGGACTGTGCAGGAGCGAGGCGGCTATATCCGCCCTCATTCTCTGACCGAGCGAGAGAGTCCGCACAGGACTTTTTATGAAATCCTGCAAATCGAGAACCTCGTTTAAGAGATCCATTTTTCTTTTGTATGCGCTGTCCTCCACCTCGTATATTTCCTTTAACACCGCATAGGTTTCACAAAGCGGAAGATCCCACCACAGCTGGGTGCGCTGACCGAAAACAACGCCGATTTCCTTAACATAGCTTTTCCTGTTCTTCTGAGGATTTTTCCCGTTGATGGTACACAAGCCTGCGCTCGGCGTTAAAATGCCCGTTAGCATTTTTATCACCGTTGACTTCCCTGCACCGTTCGGACCGATAAAGCCGAGTATTTCACCCTTAGGAACGTGAAAGGATATGTCGTCAACGGCTACAACCTTTTCTGTTTTCGGATTGAACAGTGACTTTACGCTGCCGAGCAGACCCGGCTGCTTTATAGTCTTTTTAAATTCCTTTCTTATGTTTTCAACATAAATCATTTGTTCTCACCTTTCCCTTTCGCCGTTTGCTTTACAATCGGACGATTTGCCCGAGGTGTAAATAAACGGCAGCTGAGAAACACCTGTCAGGTGTTTCCGACTCAATGATAGCACACCGAAAATTAACTGTCTGCATACTCTGCTTTACACACGGTCAAGCGGAGGTTGCATTTTGCGTTTCGGTATGCAAAACTGCCGCGGTAAGAATGCGGTTACGCTGTTAAATTCAGACACGGTTCAAGGCTTATATCTCAGGGACTTTATCGGCCGATAACGACTCAGCCGACTGCGCAGGAATCAGACTGAAAATATGAGCACTTTACTTTTCCCTGCGCAACCGATTGCAAACGCAACCAATTTTTGACATAAACCTCTGCACAGCATAGCCGTATTTACAATAATACTACAAATATTTTTAACATTCAACAAAATTTGTAAAAAAGCAGAAAAATGAAACAAATAAAACACGTAAAAAGAAAAAAGACTGAAGTGCTTATAAATCAAAATCAAAGCATTTCAGTCTTTTGTATTTTACCTTAATTCAAATAGCCGCTTACGCCTTTTCCGGCTCGGGGTATTCTACGCCGAAGGTGTCGGCTGTTACGCTCTTGATTATCTGCGGGTCAAGCGGCTTGTCGGCGTAGTCGGTGTCGCACTCGGCTATCTCGTTTACAACGTCCATTCCCTCGGTGATTTTGCCGAAGGCGGCATACTGACCGTCAAGGTGCGGCGCGTTCTTGTGCATAATAAAGAACTGTGAGCCTGCGCTGTTCGGCATCATTGACCTCGCCATTGACAGCACTCCCTCGGTGTGCTTTAAATCATTCTTAAAACCGTTTGCGGAAAATTCGCCCTTTATGCTGTATCCCGGGCCGCCTGTGCCTGTACCCTTGGGGCATCCGCCCTGAATCATAAAGCCGTATATTACACGGTGAAAAGTAAGTCCGTTGTAATAGCCCTTATTTACAAGGCTCAAGAAGTTGTTTACGGTGTTGGGTGCGATTTCGGGGTACAGCTCGGCTTTGAACACCTTGCCGTTCTCCATTGTGAATGTTACTGTCGGATTCTGTGACATAAAAATCTTCCTTTCAAAAATTTTTAAGAGTTTTGAGTTTTGAGTTTAGAGTTTTGAGATGGTTGTCGCCGCAAGCGGATCTTTGAATTAAGAATTTACCCGTAACGAAATTCATCTTCACTCTGCACTCTCAACTCTGCGGCTTCGCCGCATCACTCAATAGACTTGAGCGACTCAACCATATCTATTTTCTTCATCTTGAAGTACATAAAGAAATTTACAATAAGCGCAAAGAGGAATGTAAGACCGAGTGCATACAAAAAGCTCTGCGGCATTATATCCCTGCCGAACATAACTATATCGACCTCAACAGTCTGTATGATAAAGCCTGTCAGGAATATGCCCAGCACAAGTCCCGACAATGCTCCTATAACGGTGAGTATCACATTTTCACGGTAGATATAGCCGCCTACCTCGCCGTTGTAGAAGCCGAGAACCTTTATTGTCGCAATCTCCCTTGCTCTTTCTGCGATATTGATATTTGTGAGGTTGTAAAGCACAACAAAGGCAAGCGCACCTGCGCTGATTATCAGAACATATACAACCATATTCAGCGTACTGAGCATCTTTCTGAAGTTCTCAACACCCGAATCGGTGTAATTTACTGCGACAATCTCGCTGTCCTCAAGCAGAGTTTTGGCAAGACCGTCCTGCTCCTCCTGCGTTTCGTAATTAAAGCTTGTATGAACCATATTGTACTTTACGCTTTCACCGAAGCACTCGTTATAATACTGCGGCGTTATATAAACATAATTGTAAAGATAGTTTTCGCATATAGCCGTAAGCTTAAGCGTTATAATATTATCGTTGATGTCCTTTATTTTAAATTCATCGCCGACTGACAGCTTCATATTATTCGCAAGCTTTTCGCTCATAACACAGCCGCCGTCCTCAAGCTCTATACTCTCGCCCGTTTGTCTGCTGTGCAAATCAATTATACTGCGAAGCTTTGGCGGCTTCGACGGAACGACAAGGTAGGTGTCGCCGTAGGTTTTATCACTTCTGTTGTCATATACGGTAATTTCGTTCTGATATACAGGCATTGACTTCTCAATACTGTACCGAGATTTAAGACCGTCAATATAGCCGTCGGCATCATCTCCTGTTCTGCTGTCGGCGAACACTATGCTCAGGTTATAGCCGTTGATTTTGCCGAACTGCTTATCAACAATACTGCCGATTGCGTCCATAAGACCGAAAGCCGCCAGTATAAGCGCAGTACAGCCTGCAACTCCGATAACCGTCATAAAGAATCTCGCCTTGTAGCGGAACAGATTTCTCGCCGTAACCTTTGAGGTGAATTTAAGCCTGTTCCAGATAAATCCGATTCTCTCAAGCAGATTTCGCTTGCCTGCCTTTGGTGTTTTCGGGCGCATAAGGCTTGCAGGAGAGCGTTTAAGCTCACGGCGGCAGGTAAGCCACGATACAATGGCTGTGCACAGTACCGCCACAACAAAGCCGCCTGCTATATATCCCCACGGAACAACGGCGTCCATCGGCTTTATGTGGTACATCATTGCATAGGCGTTAAATATAATTCTCGGAAGAGCGGCACAGCCGAGAACACACCCGACAGCACAGCCGAGAATTCCTGCGGCGGTTGAGTAGATGACATATTTTGAAATTATTGTACCGTTTGAATAGCCGAGAGCCTTGAATGTGCCGATTTCGGTTCTGCGCTCCTCAACCATTCTTGTCATTGTGGTAACGCAGACAAGAATTGCTACAAGCAGGAAGAACACCGGAAACACCGTTGCAACCGCGTCTACACGTCCTGCGTTGTCCTGAAATTCCGAGTAGCCGGGGCTGTCGTCCCTCGTTGTGACGAATGCTTTGAGCTTGTCAAACTGCTCAAGCTCGTTTTGCGCGTCAAGAAGCTTTTGCTTTTCCTCGGCAAATTTCGCCTCAGCCTTTTCTGCATTGTCGTAATATTGCTCAAGTGCGATATCAAGCTGAGCTTTCGTCTGCGCAATCGCTGTCTTGTTTCCGCTCGGCAGTACAAGCTGTTCAAACTGCTTTTGCGACGCGCTTATCTTTTTCTTTGCATTATAAAGCTCGCCGTTTGTCTTTTTTATCGCGCGGTCAAGCTCATATCTTCCGTCACGAAGCTCCTGTCGCTTCGGCTCTATTTCATTTGTATTGAACACATCAAGACGGCTGTCACAAACTTTTTCAAGCCGCTCCTTAAGCAAATCAATTTCCTGTGCATATTCCTCGCTGTAAGGGTCGCCGCCGCCCTTTGTATAGTCCGACACAAGGTACAGTTCCGAGTACCTCTCGCTTGTGAAATCCTGCGGCAGTATCATCATATAGTAGGATATTGTGCCGTTGCCGACTGTTGTTTTGCCATTTTGGAATGAGATATACAGCGGCGATTTCACCTTGCCGACAACCGTGAACTCACTGCATTTCAGTGGTATTTCCTCTTCCTCGCCGCTTGTTCGTGACATAACCGTTTTTTCAAGCGTAATTTTTGAGCCTATCTCAATCGGGTTTGCGTAGGACGCGTCCTCAACCACAATCTCGCCCGAGTGCTTCGGCAGTCTGCCCTCTGCAAGCAGAGGTACATTCATTCTGTCGTTCTCGCCGAGGCTGTGAATCCTTACAACGCTCTTTTTGCTTCCGTCACTCATAACGGCGTCCGTAAAATAACCCTTTTGAAGCTCGGCAACGCCCTGCGTTTTTTCAAGCTCCGACACATCATCGTCGTCAAAGCCAACGCTTGACATAAGACGAAAATCCATCATATTCTGCTCGCCGGCATAATTGACAAGCGTATTTATCATTGACGGTCCTGCCGCCTTAACGCCGACAAAGAAGCCTACACCGAGTCCGATTATAGCAAGAATTGAGAGAAACCTCGCCTTTGTACCCCATATTTCCCGGAAAATATTTTTTAAAACAGAGCCTTTCAATTTAATCACTCCCAACGATTATTACCACTCGATATTTTCAACCGAAACCGGATTGCGATTAATTTCGTTGCTCGTTATTCTGCCGCTTTTCATTTTAATAATTCTGTCTGCCATCGGTGTAATAGCTGAGTTATGCGTTATAAGCACAACCGTCATACCGTCCTGCCTGCATTTATCCTGCAAAAGCTTAAGTATGGTTTTGCCTGTGTTGTAGTCAAGCGCGCCTGTCGGCTCGTCACACAGCAGAAGCTTCGGTCGCTTTGCAAGCGCTCTGGCTATTGACACTCTCTGCTGTTCGCCGCCGGAAAGCTGAGCCGGGAAGTTATCGACACGTTCCTTAAGTCCAACGCTTTCCAAAGCTGCAAGCGCGTCCAAAGGGTCTTTACAGATCTGAGCGGCAAGCTCAACATTTTCCTTTGCGGTAAGGTTCGGCACAAGGTTATAGAACTGGAACACAAAGCCTATGTCAAATCGGCGGTATGCGATAAGCTCCTTACCCTTGAGCGCAGTAATATTGCGCCCGTCAACCGTTACCGTACCGCTGCTTGCACTGTCCATTCCGCCGAGGATATTAAGCACCGTTGTTTTGCCTGCTCCGCTTGAGCCGACAACTACGGCGAACTCGCCCTCGTTAATTTCAAAGCTCACTCCGTCAAGAGCGTTAATCTCAACCTCGCCCATTTTATATATCTTCTTTACGTCCTCAAATTTTACAATCTGCGGCATAATGATCACTCCCTTGAGTATTATGGGTTCTACCATACAATTATAACATATTCAGGATAATATTGTTTACGGAATTGTAAAAGAAACAAAAAGCTGTGCAAAAACACAGCTCAAAAATGTATTTGTAATTGTGGAGGGTTGGTTGTCGCACAATGCGCCCTACGAAGTGTATGCAGGTTTCAGCATAGCGAACGCAACCCTCAGTCAGCTACGCTGACAGCTCCCTTCAAAGGGCGCCAAGACCTCGTTTCGGGTTGCAACGATAATTTTCCATTTTCAATTTTCCATTT
>DKZT01000022.1:471-5450 GCA_002493755.1 Ruminococcaceae bacterium UBA7067 | reverse complement strand
GACAGCACAAATGTAGCAATGCTTCTCCTTATCCTTGCAGCTGCAGCAGGCGTTGTAGTATTTGCACGCAAGAGAATTAAAGAAGATTAATTCTTAACTAACACAAAAATATTATAAAACTTTTATGCCAAAACGTGCTGAATATGTGCAAGAATATTTAGCATATGAAAAATAGCAAGGAAACGCCCTCCGGCTTCGGGGGGCGTTTTTCTTACACTTATATTGTTTTTCTTGACATGGGATTTTAGTGTAATTATAATAAAATAGATGTAATGTGTGCCGACAAGGATTTTTGCATATGATAACAAAAACAGAGTTATTTCCGCATTGAATTACATAAACTGTGAAAATCCTTAGCCAAACAGGTACATCAGGCAAACAAGAGGATTAAATCAAATATAAAGGAGCAAATCATATGGAAGCAAAATTAGTTGAAACTGCAAGACGAATTCGCGGTCTGCGAGAGCTTATGGAGATTTCCCCGGAGGAAATGGCGGCTGCCACAGGCACGACAACTGAGGAGTACATAAAGCTTGAAAGCGGCGAGTGCGATTTCGGCTTTACATTCTTAAACAACTGCGCTAAAAAGCTTGGCGTTGACATTGTTGAGCTTTTAACAGGAGAAAATCCGCATCTCTCGCACTACTCTGTTGTGCGCCGAGGCAAGGGACTTGATATAAAGCGCCGCGCCGGCTTTAAATATCAGCATCTTGGCTATCGCTTCAGAAACAAGCTTGCCGAAGCTTTCTATGTGACTGCTCCGTATATTGAGGAAGAGCAGAATAATCCGATAACCTTGTCCGTTCACGAGGGACAGGAGTTTGACTACATAATCAAGGGTCAGCTTAAGGTTGCGCTTGAGGATCACATTGAGATTTTGTCGGAGGGCGACTCAATTTATTACGACTCAAGCAGAGGTCACGGTATGATTGCCACGGGCGGCGAGGACTGCGAGTTCCTGGCTATAACGATTCACGGCAGTAAAAATTAATTTGTAAGGGGAAAATTTGTATGTTAAACATTCATCAGAAATTTTGCAGAGAAACTTTTCAGGACGGAAAGCTCGTTGACTTCAAGCCTGTTTATGGTGAGAACTTTAACTTTTCATACGATGTAATTGATGAGATTGCAAAAGCGGAGCCTGACCGCCGCGCAATGCAGTGGTGCGACGCACACGGCAACGAGAGAACCTTTTCTTTTGGTGATATTTCTCGTTACAGCAGCAAGGCGGCGAATCTCTTTAAGTCGGTTGGCATAAAGAAGGGTGATACCGTTATGCTCGTTCTGAAGCGCCACTATCAGTTCTGGTTTGCGTGTCTTGCTCTGCATAAAATCGGCGCTATCGGCATTCCTGCAACTAATCTTTTAACCAAAAAGGACTATGTATATCGCTTCAATGCCGCTCACGTTACCGCTGTTCTGGCTACCGCAGACGGCGAGGTTCAGGAGCATATTGAAGCCGCTGTTCCGGAGTCCCCGACACTCAAATACAAGTTCTCCGTTAAGAGAAAAGGTCTTAATGACAGCTGGATTGATTTTGATGAAGAGCTGGAAAAGCAGAGTGATGTTTTCCCGAGAGAGGATGTTCTTGCGACAGACCCGATGCTTTTGTACTTTACTTCAGGCACAACGGGTATGCCTAAAATGGTTTATCACGACAACACCTACCCCCTCGGACATATTATAACAGCCAAGTATTGGCACAATGTTGACCCCGACGGACTTCATCTTACTATCTCGGACACCGGCTGGATGAAAGCTATGTGGGGCAAGCTGTACGGTCAGTGGTTTATGGAGGCGGCTATATTTGTATGCGACTTCGACAAATTCGCTCCCTCTGATTTGCTTCCGCTTTTCGCAAAGTACAACATCACAACCTTCTGCGCACCGCCGACAATTTATCGCTTCTTTATCCAGGAGGATCTCTCAAAATACGATCTCTCAAGCCTTAAGTATGTTACAACCGCCGGCGAGGCGTTGAACCCTGAGGTGTTCAACAAGATTTACGAGGCAACAGGCTTGAAGCTTATGGAGGCCTTCGGTCAGACTGAAACAACCCTTACACTCGGCAATCTTACAGGTGACAATCCGAAGCCCGGCTCAATGGGCAAGCCGTCACCCGGATATGATGTTGACCTTGTTGATGCTGAGGGCAATTCTGTTGATACAGGCGTTGTAGGCGAGGTTGTGCTGAAAACCGATAACGGCAAGCCGTGCGGTATGTTTAACGGCTACTATCAGAATCCCGAGCTTACAAAGAGCGTTTGGTATAACAATCTCTACCACACAGGCGATACTGCATGGAAGGACGAGGACGGTTATTACTGGTATGTCGGCAGAACTGACGATATTATCAAGTCCTCAGGCTACCGTATCGGACCGTTTGAGATTGAAAGCGTTATTATGGAGATGCCGTGCTGCGCTGAGTGCGCTATAACAGGCGTACCCGACCCGATAAGAGGACAGGTTGTTAAAGCGACTATTGTTCTTGCAAACGGCTTTGATCCGAGCGAGGAGCTTAAAAAGGAAATCCAGACCTATGTTAAAAAGCAGACTGCGCCGTATAAATACCCGAGAGTTGTGGAGTTTGTGGACGAGCTGCCAAAGACCATCAGCGGAAAAATCAGACGTGTTGAAATCCGCGGCGACGAGAAGAAATAATTGACTGCAAAAAAAAGAGCGTTCTGTTTTGGAACGCTCTTTAATAAATTTTGATATAATGCGGAGGATTTATGGAGATACCGTCTGTTTTATATGCCGAAAAGCTTCTTAGTGAAGCGCAAAAACTTAACCCCGGCTTATGGGTTGAGCATAGCAGAACTGCGGGATTTTGCGCAAGAAAAATTGCTGAAAGATGCGATAGTTTAGATAATGATACTGCTTATGTTCTCGCTTTACTGCACGACATAGGCAGACGGGACGGCGTAATGGATATGCGGCATATTTTATCCGGCTATAATTTTATGCTTTCAGAAGGATATAAGGACATTGCACGAATATGCTTAACACATTCATTTCCTTACAAGAATATAAAAGCTTATAACGGACAAAACGATTGCAGTGAAAAAGAAACTAAGTTTATACTGGCTTTTCTTGAGAAAACGGAATATAATGACTATGACAGGTTGATACAACTGTGTGATGCAATTTCTTTCCCCAATGGTCCTACATATATTGAAAAAAGGCTTGTAGATGTTGTGTTAAGGCGTGGCTTTAATGATTATACCATACCAAAATGGAAAGCATTTTTTGAATTAAAGGATTATTTTGACAGCATAACACAATCAGATATTTATGCCTTTTTACTAAAAAAATAAAGGAGAGAACTATGCCGGACTTTGAAAAAGCAATTAATATAATGAAAGAAATTTTTAGCAGAGATTATCAGTTTGCCTTGTCAACAGCTAATAACAATATTCCATCATCAAGGTTTGTTGACACATATTTTGATGGTGAAAGCTTTTATATTGTAACCTACAAGCTGTCACAAAAGGTAACTGAAATTGCCGATAATCCAAATGTTTCGCTGTGCAGCCGCAAAATGCACGCTTTCAGCGGACAGGCGTATAATATTGGTCATCCATTGAAAGATGAGAACTCAGAAATCAGAGAGGTTTTAATAAAAGCATTTGAGTCGTGGTATTTCAAGCACAATAACGAAGCTGATGATAATGTGTGTTATATAAAAATCAATCCGACCACAGGCTTTTTCCATAAAGACGGAACAGGCTATAAAATTAATTTTATCGAGCAGACGGCAAGTACATTTCCGTTTGCATTTGACACTGTTCTTATGGATGAATAAAATATCAGGACAAATAATTCAAAGGGCAGTAACTGCAGCAACCAGGATTATTCAATATTTTTCATTAGCACAGATAATCCCTTGTTAGGAACTATCTGAGCATACAAAAACGGGCGGCACGAAATTGTGCCGCCCGAAAATATTTCAGTAACAATAATTATCTTTAAATTAAAGCTCTGCGAAATATTTGATTGTTCTAACCATCTGGCTTGTGTAGCTGTTCTCGTTGTCGTACCAGGAAACAACCTGTACTTCATAGAGATCGTCAGCAATCTTTGATACCATTGTCTGTGTAGCGTCAAAGAGTGAGCCATATCTCATACCGATAACGTCAGAAGAAACGATCGGATCCTCGTTGTAGCCGAAGGAATCAGAAGCAGCAGCCTTCATAGCAGCGTTGATGCCCTCAACTGTAACGTCGCTGCCCTTAACAACAGCTGTGAGGATTGTTGTTGAGCCTGTCGGAACAGGAACTCTCTGTGCAGAACCGATGAGCTTACCATTAAGCTCAGGAATAACAAGGCCGATAGCCTTTGCAGCGCCTGTTGAGTTCGGAACGATGTTAGCAGCGCCTGCTCTTGCTCTTCTGAGGTCGCCCTTTCTGTGCGGACCGTCAAGAATCATCTGGTCGCCTGTGTAAGCGTGGATTGTGCTCATAATACCGCTCTGGATTTCAGCATACTTGTTAAGAGTATCAGCCATCGGAGCGAGGCAGTTTGTTGTGCAGGATGCAGCAGAAATGATTGTGTCCTCAGCTGTAAGAGTTTTCTCGTTTACGCTGTAAACGATTGTCTTAAGGTCGTTGCCTGCCGGAGCAGAAATAACAACCTTCTTTGCGCCTGCGTCAATGTGAGCCTGGCTCTTAGCCTTTGAGCAGTAGAAGCCTGTGCACTCGAGTACAACGTCTACGCCGATTTCGCCCCAAGGAAGCTCAGCAGCGTTTGGCTTAGCATAAATTGTGATTTCCTTACCGTCAACAATGATTGAGTTCTCGCCGGCTTCAACAGTGTGAAGGTTCTCGCCGATTCTTCCGCAATAACCGCCCTGTGCTGTGTCGTACTTGAGAAGGTCTGCAAGCATCTTAGGATCTGTAAGATCGTTGATTGCAACTACCTCGTAGCCCTCTGCACCAAACATCTGTCTGAATGCAAGACGACCGATACGGCCAAAACCA
>DKZT01000022.1:0-159 GCA_002493755.1 Ruminococcaceae bacterium UBA7067 | reverse complement strand
CCGATGCGGCCGAAACCGTTAATAGCAACTTTAACTGACATAATGATTTACCTCCTGTGTTTTGCAAAACTTTTGATAGTATTGCTATCTATAAATCATAGCAATACTATGATAAAGCATTTTAAGAAATAATACAAGGCTTTGACAAAAATTTAACAA
>DKZT01000013.1:14479-40989 GCA_002493755.1 Ruminococcaceae bacterium UBA7067 | reverse complement strand
GCCGGCGATTATGAACGCTTCGCGCAAGAAAAGAATTGCCGCAGGCTCAGGAATGAAGGTTGAGGATGTCAACCGCCTTGTAAAGCAGTTTGAGCAGATGCAGAAGATGATGAAGCAGTTCAACGGCAAAATGAAGGGCAGGAAAAGAAAAATGTTCGGCGGCCTGCCGGGACTCGGCGGACCGATGATGCCGCCGAAAAAATGATTAGCTTTGTATTCATCCAAAAATTAATTTGGTGAAGATAAATTTATTAATTATGTGGAGGTGAAATAAAATGGCAGTTAAAATCAGACTTCGTCGTATGGGCGCAAAGAAAGCACCTTTCTATCGTATAGTAGTTGCTGATTCAAGATACCCGAGAGACGGCCGTTTCATTGAAGAGGTTGGTTACTACAATCCTGTTAAGGAGCCGATCGAGTTTAAGGTTGACGGCGACAAGGTAAAAGAGTGGATTGCTAAGGGCGCACAGCCGACTGACACAGTTAAGGCTCTTTTAAAGAAAAACAGCATTATCTAATTACTCACACCGAAAGGAGAAGCTTCGATGCAGGAGTTGCTTAAAGTAATCGCACAGGGCCTTGTTGAAGAGCCGTCAAACGTTAGCGTTGACAAGGACGAGCCGAACGATGAGGGCGTTATCGTTTATCACATTCACGTTGCTGAGGACGATATGGGCAGAATCATCGGCAAGCAGGGCAGAATAGCAAAGGCTATCCGTACTATTGCCAGAAGTGCGGCTATCAGAAACAACACAAAGGTAATGGTTGAAATCGACTGATTAATATTCGGTTTAGTAACTTTCATATGCTTATGCGCATATGAAAGTTATTTTTTTTCTTTTTTCGCAATAGGTTATGGTCATAATAGCCGAAAAAGGTTACAAATTTGTTGTATTATACGATTTTGGGTATTATTGAGAAAAAACTTGTACTTTTCCCTGTGCAAATATATAATGTATTTCTTGCTTTATACAAAAAATAAGGTGGATTTAAAATGGCAAAATTCACTAAGAAAATTGTCAGCACTTGCCTTGCGGCGTTAATGGCGGCATCTGTGTTCACTGTTGCTTCTGCGGCGGCAGCATCACAACAACAGGTAAGGTTGCAACAGGCGACAGCACAAACGTAGCAATGCTTCTCCTTATCCTTGCAGCTGCAGCAGGCGTTGTAGTATTTGCACGCAAGAGAGTAGAGAAAAACTGATTGCGGCACGCTTAAATAAAAAGATGTGACTTGCATATACAGGGAACGCCCTACGAAACCGGAGGGCGTTTTTTATGCACTGCTCTTGATTAGAAAATACTCGTAACGGGTCTTACCTCCCTAAAAAGGGAGCCTTAGCGCATATCCTACTTACAGCGGAGCGAACCGGAACGATCATGACCGTTCCCTACGAACAAACAGCTGTGTTACGAGTAACTTCTTAATTCAAAGAGCCGCTTGCGGCTCAGCCGTCATTATTCTTTATTCTCTATTATTTCTTCTTTATTATTTAATTTATATAAATAAAAAAAGGCGTTCCGTACACATTTGCATACAGAACGCCTTGAAAGTTATATTTGAAGTTGTATTTGAAGCTTTAATCAGCGATTATTCGTTGATGTCCTTCTTTGAAAGAGCTACAAGATGCTCATACTTCTTAGCTGCGCCCTCTTCAGCCTCTGCAAAGAGCTTTTCTGCTCTCTCGGGGAATGCACGGGTGAGTGAGTTGTAACGAACCTCGCCCATAATGAAGTCACGGTAGCTTGCTGTCGGTGCCTTGCTGTCGAGTGTGAACGGGTTCTTGCCCTCGTCTGCAAGACGCGGGTCAAAGCGGAAGCAGTTCCAATAGCCTGCCTTAACAGCCTTGTCCTCTTCGAGCTGAGCAATGCTCATACCGCCCTTGATACCGTGGTTGATACACGGAGCGTAAGCGATGATGAGTGACGGGCCGTTGTAGCTTTCAGCCTCTGTGAATGCCTTGATACACTGGTTGTAGTCAGCACCCATAGCAACCTGAGCAACATATACATAGCCGTAGCTCATTGCGATTGCTGCGAGATCCTTCTTCTTAACGCTCTTACCTGCTGCTGCGAACTGAGCAACTGAGCCTACCGGTGTAGCCTTTGAAGCCTGACCGCCTGTGTTGGAGTAAACCTCTGTATCAAATACGAGAATGTTTACGTTCTTGCCCGAAGCGATAACATGGTCAAGACCGCCGAAGCCGATGTCATATGCCCAGCCGTCGCCGCCGAAGATCCACATTGACTTCTTAGCGAGGCAATCCTTGTCGGCAAGAGTTTTCTTTGCAAGCTGACCTGCTTCGCAAGAGCAGTCTGCGATTGATTCGAGCTTCTCAATAAGTGCGTCTGTTGCAGCTCTGCTTGTCTTGCTGTCCTCTCTTGTATCGAGGTAGTTCTGGCAAGCTGCCTTGATGTCGTCCTTGCTTGTAAGCTCTGCAATCTTTGTTACATACTCAGCAAGTCTGTCGCGGATTGCGTTCTGACCGAGAGCCATACCAAGACCGAACTCTGCGTTATCCTCAAAGAGTGAGTTCTGCCAAGCAGGACCGTAGCCCTTCTTGTTTACTGTGTACGGAGTTGCAGGTGCGCTGCCGCCCCAGATTGAAGAACAGCCTGTTGCGTTAGCAATGAACATTCTGTCGCCGAACAGCTGTGTAGCAAGCTTAGCATACGGTGTTTCGCCGCAGCCTGCGCAAGCGCCTGAGAACTCAAGGAGCGGCTGCTTGAACTGGCTGCCCTTAACTGTTGATTCCTTGAACTTCTCGGCAACAGCCGGCTTTTCGTCTATTGTAAGACCGTAGTTGAATACATCCTGACTTGCACGCTGAGTGTCAAGCGGCTTCATAACGAGAGCCTTTGCACCCTTCTTGCCCGGGCAAACCTGTGCGCAGGAGCCGCAGCCTGTGCAGTCGAGAGCTGAAATTGTCATAGCAAACTTCAAATCGGGAACGCCGATCATCGGGATAGCGTTTGTTCCCTCGGGAGCGTTTGCAAGCTCTTCTTCTGTAAGAGCAACAGGACGGATAACAGCGTGAGGACATACATATGAGCAGCGGTTACACTGAATACAGTTGTCAAACTGCCACTCAGGAATGTCAACAGCGATGCCTCTCTTCTCGTATGCTGATGTGCCCTGCGGAACAGTGCCGTCAACGTGGTCGAGGAATGTAGAAACAGGGAGCTGATTGCCCTTGTATGCGTTTACAGGGTTCAGAATCTTGTTTACATAGTCAACAGCCTCGGGTCTGCCCTCAGTAACAACAACCTTTTCGCTGTCGTCTGTGCAGTCAGCCCAGCTTGCAGGAACGTCAATCTTCTTAACATCCTGTGCGCCGCGCTCGATAGCTGTGTGGTTCATATCAACAATAGCCTGACCCTTTTTGCTGTAAGACTTTGTAGCAGCGTCCTTCATAAACTGCTTTGCGTCCTCAGCAGGAATGATGTCGGCAATCTTGAAGAATGCTGACTGCAAAATTGTATTGATACGACCGCCAAGACCGATTTCCTTACCAATCTTTATACCGTCGATTGTGTAGAAGTTAATCTTCTTTTCTGCGATGATTCTCTTCATCTTGCCCGGGAGACGCTTGTCAAGCTCCTCAACGTCCCAAGGACAGTTGAGCAGGAAGCTTCCGCCCTCCTTGAGGTCGTCAACCATATCATACTTATCAACATATGACGGGTTGTGGCAGGCAACGAAGTCAGCCTTGCTTATGTAGTAGGTTGACTTAATCGGCTGAGAACCGAAACGCAGGTGAGATACTGTAAGACCGCCCGACTTCTTTGAGTCGTATGCGAAGTAGCCCTGAGCGTACATATCGGTGTGGTCGCCGATGATCTTGATTGAGTTCTTGTTAGCACCAACAGTACCGTCAGCGCCGAGACCCCAGAACTTACATGACTTTGTGCAGGACGGGGTTGTATCGGGATTTTCAACAACATCGAGTGAGAGGTTTGTAACATCGTCAACGATGCCGATTGTAAATCTCTTCTTCGGTGCGTCTGCTTCCATATTGCGGTAAACAGCAACGATGTCGCCCGGAGTTGTATCCTTTGAGCTTAAGCCGTAACGGCCTGTGAGAACTGTAACATTTGAGAAGTCAGAACCGTTGATAGCTGCGAGAACATCAAGATAAAGCGGCTCGCCGATTGAACCCGGCTCCTTTGTTCTGTCGAGAACAGAGATAGTCTTAACGGTTTTCGGAAGCTGCTCAAGGAGATAGTCGGCAACGAACGGTCTGTAAAGTCTTACCTTAACAAGACCAACCTTGTCGCCTGCTGCGTTCAAGTAGTCTACAACCTCTTCGATACAGTCGCAAACGCTGCCCATTGCGATGATAACTCTCTCAGCGTCGGGTGCGCCGTAGTAGTTGAACGGCTTGTAGTCTGTGCCGCACTTTTCGTTTACCTTGTTCATATATTCGATAACAACCTCAGGGATTGCATCGTAATACTTGTTACAAGCCTCTCTTGCCTGGAAGAAGATATCGTCGTTCTGTGCGGTACCTCTCATAACAGGATGCTCAGGGTTCAATGCACCTCTGCGGAACTTGTCAACAGCGTCCCAGTCGAGCATCTCTGCGAGATCGTCATAATCCCATGTTTCAATCTTCTGGATTTCGTGTGATGTACGGAAACCGTCGAAGAAGTGCAGGAACGGAACTCTGCCCTTAATAGCTGAAAGGTGAGCAACAGCGGCAAGGTCCATAACCTCTTGCGGGCTGTTTGAGCAAAGCATTGCATATCCTGTCTGACGGCAAGCGTAAATATCGGAGTGATCGCCGAAAATTGAAAGAGCGTGGCTTGCAAGAGCACGGGCAGAAACGTGGATAACGCCCGGCAAAAGCTCGCCGGCAATCTTATACATATTCGGGATCATCAAAAGAAGACCCTGAGAAGCTGTGTAGGTTGTGGTCAAAGCGCCGGCTGCAAGAGAGCCGTGAACGGCGCCTGCCGCACCTGCTTCTGACTGCATTTCGGTTACCTGAACCTCTCTGCCGAAGATGTTTTTACGACCGGCTGCTGCGTATTTGTCTGATTCGTCCGCCATTACTGATGACGGTGTAATGGGGTAAATAGCGGCAACGTCTGTAAAGGCGTAAGACACGTGAGCTGCTGCGCTGTTACCATCCATTGTTTTCATTTTTCTGGACATTGGTATTCCTCCTTACTTTTTACCTGCATAAGCAGGATTAAGCTACTGACATAGCTACGGCAATATAACCGTACTACTGAAATTTTATCATCTTTTATTACAAATGTAAAGTGCATATAAAACAATTTTTAAGCGAATTTACTTATATGTTACACGATTCGGGCAATTTCGTAATTTTGTTCACGGACTGACAATAAATTTGGAATGAACAGGAAGAAAATTCAGGCTGAAAGCAGTAAAGCCGACGACATTGCTTTCCTATTAATATATAAAACAGAGCATAGCGGCAAAAAAACGGACGCCTTGAGCAGGGCGTCCGTTGACTTTATTTTACCTTAGCCGAAAAATCAAGCTCAGGACGGTATTCCATTATATCCTGCACACTGCATTCAAGCTCACGGCAAATGGCGGCGAGAACATACAAATCAACACGGCTTATATCGCCGTTGTAGTAGCCCTGAACGGTTTCAAAGCGCAGGTTGCAGTTGACGCACAGCTTGTTTTTTGAATATCCCTTTTCCTCCATTACCTCCTTGAGCTTAAACACAATACCCGAATAATTCGACTTGGGTCTTTTTTTCATAATAACCACCTCATAACTGAGGATAACATTCAAAATTGCTCTTGACATTCTACATTTGAATGTAGTATACTTTGGGCAATGTATCTACATTTAAATGTAGTATGTTTTAAAAATAATTGTTTATTCACACGGTTAGACAAATTTTTCGGGGTTATTTTGAGAGGAGAGATGGGGCGTGAGAGGGAATGCTGCAAATAAAAATGTACTGAAAAAATATCTGTATAATGTATATAAGCTGGAAGTGTCTTTGTTTAACCAATATAAATTAAGGGATAAACTTATTAACCGTATTCAATATATTAATGAAAAAGAGTATGAAGATTATTATGAAGAAGAAAGCACAGACATGATAATGGATGATGTTTGGGGTGGCGAAATGTTTAATGTGGGATGCGGATTTGCAATTGCAGGTGCTATAATTGGTGCGGTTTTGGGAGTGACAATATTACAACAAGTATTTAATTTTTCACCGTATTTTCTTAATCGTTTAATTGAAAGAATATTTACTGTATTTTTAGGAATAGTGGCAGGTGCAATACTTGGGTTAATATTATTTGGTATCATAACGCTGATTCAATATTTATTTATGAGAAGTAAAATAAATGCTCGAAATAAAGAAAAGGAATTACTAAATGTTCAGATAGAGGAGAACAATAGAAACCAAATGGAGATTGATAATCAAAAAGTCGAAATATTAGAAAATGAAGTCAATAAGATTGATTACTCCATATCTAAAACAGAAGAAATACGTGCAGAATATTATTCCTATAATATAATTTTTCCGAAGTATAGATATTTAGAGGCTGTAAGCTCATTTTATGAATATTTTGCTTCGGGCAGATGTTCAGCCTTAAAGGGACATGAGGGTGCGTACAATATTTTTGAAAACGAGCTGCGACAGGGATTAATAATTAATAAGCTTGATGATATTATAGATCATCTTGATAGAATAGAAGATAATCAGTATATGCTATATATGGCTATACGTGAGGGGAATAAGCAAACCGCAAGGATATCAACTGAAATAAGCAATACTGCCAATAAGCTTAACCAAATTGAAAGCAACACAGCAGTTACAGCGTATTACAGCAAAATAGGAGCAGAGAATACCGAGTGCTTAAAATGGCTTGAAATATTCAATAGATGATATGGGGGTTAAGAAGATGATTCACATGAAAGAAAAATTCAAATTCATCCCATTAATGCTTGCGTGCCTGATGATTATATCAGTATTTGCAGGCTGTGGGCAGAATGAAGAAACGCAGAGCAGTGAGGCTTCTCAAAATGCTACGCAAGTGCCAACGGCTCAGACCAAAGCAACGGAAAAAGAAACGGAACAAACCGAAGATGAGAATGTCGGTGATACAGATAATAGAATTTCGTTTGAGGATTTTTCAATTATATTGCCGGAAAAATGGTGCTATGAGGAAAATGTCAACGGTGTGATATTTTACGAAAAGGAAGTACACACAGAAACTTCATACGGAATGCTTGTAGGGATAATGAAGTGTGAACAACCTCAGCAAGCTGAGGTAAGCGGTAGAGCCTATTTGGGAGGACACAGCGGCGGTTACTTCTATTCTGTACGACCGACTTCACCCGATGTTGATACAGAAAATGAAAAATTGTTACACCTATGGATGACGGCAAACGAGCAAGTCGATAGCATTTTGAATACTATTGAATGGGCGAATGATTATGCACCGGTAGAAAACACGGGCAATGTTGGTAACAATAATAGCAGTCAATCTACCGTTAATTTATCAAGCAGTATAGCAGGAACTTGGACAAGAAGCGATGGGGATTTGACTTTTACCGGCGGTGCATCCGGAACGTATAAATTCGATTCTACCGGAATGTATGACGAAACGGGAAGCTATTCAATCTCTTCGGATGGAACGCTGACGATGAAGTCAACCCAAGGCGATACAAGAACAATGAAGTACGCATCAGCTGATTTGATAAAGGACGGTGAAAGCGGATGGTGCGTTGAGGGGAATACACTGTATCTTGGTGAATCATATAATGTTTACACAAGAAAATAATTTAAATATTTAATGTGTTATATGCAATAAAAATCCCAATCATTATAAGGGCTTAATACTCGATAGAATTTATATAAATGTAAATTTTGTGTAATATATGTATCTGCCGGGTAAATAAAATATCGCTAATCAATTGACAAACTCACCCTACAATCGTAAAATATGATTAATATTTTATTTATTTGTTGAGAGGGGAAATTACCTTATGTCTGATGACGCAGGCGGTAACAGTAGACGGCAGAACGGATTTTTTTCGCGCCTTTTTAAAAACGAGCAGTATGAGAGCGTGACCGAGGACGATATATTGACAACGGTTGAGGCAGGCTTTAAAAACGGCATTATCGACCAAAGCTCACGGAATATGATTCTCAATATCTTCAGCTTTGACGATACGACAGTCGGCGAGCTTATGACCCACCGCACCGATATTACGGCTATCGAGGACACGGAAAGTATTGATACGGCGGTAGCAACGCTGACGGAAACAGGGTATTCAAGAATACCTGTTTATAATGAGGATATCGACAATATCACAGGCATACTCTACGGCAAGGATTTACTGCGCTTTGTGTGCGGCGGCGTACCTGAGGACCTTAAGCTTTCGGATATTACACGAAAGCCGATGTTCGTGCCGAAGTCGATAAATTGCAGCAGGGTGTTCACCGAGATGACCGCAAATAAAACTCAGCTTGCAATCGTGGTTGACGAGTACGGCGGCACTGAGGGCATTATTACGCTGGAGGATTTGCTTGAATCAATAGTCGGCGATATTCAGGACGAATACGACAACGAGGAAAAAGAGGTTCTGAAGCTCTCGGACGATGTGTTCACGGTTGACGGAGCAATATCGGTTGACGAGCTTAACGAGCTTGCAGAGACGTCAATCCCCGAGGAGGAAAGCGAAACAGTTGCAGGACTTATGCTCGACCACCTCGGCAGTATTCCGGGCGAAGACGAAAGACCGTTCGTGGTGCTTGACGGCGTAAAGCTGACAGCGGTTAAAATTGAGGACAGGCGAATTGCGAGAGTTCTTGTTGAGTGCCTGAAAGGTGACAAGGATAAAAAAGACGAGTGATACATATATAATAGTAAACAGCAGGGCGGTTTTTCCGTCCTGTTTTTATGTTTCCTAAAGTAATGTTGAAAATTTATCGGCTTTAGTGTAAAATAGCTTTAGAATTACGTTTTTTCAGTAATTACTTAAGCAGTCAGCTATCGTGAACGGAGGCTTTGTTATGATGTATCCTTATATGACGCTGTCAGACGGTACGGAAATTGTCCATTCGCATATATTTGAGGAGAATGGAATGCAATGTGTTGCGGTGCATTTTGAACGCCCGACAGAGGAAGGCTTTGATTCGGCACGCTGTGAGCTGCCGAAATACAAGTGGATATTAAGGGAAGGCTATACAGATGACGAAATAGCAATGTTTGAACAGCTTTTGAATCAACAGCTGACTATAAAATAAACATAATAAAATAGTTTAGTTATTACATTAGATAAGCAGTTTTGAGTTTTCAACATTGAGGTATTAATAAAAAGCATAAGCCTAATAACTCAAAACTCTAAACTCTAAACTCTAAACTAAATATAAAGGCTTAAAGCCGAAGGAGTATATATGGCAGGACACAGAATTGACAGAACAACAGAGGATATCCGCCGCGAGCTTACGGCGATTTTCAGGGAGCTTAAGGACCCGAGAATCAATAACTCTATGATAAGCATTGTGCGTGTTGAGGTTACGAACGACCTTTCCTACTGCACCGTGTATATAAGCTCTATGAGCGGAATGGACAGCGCAAAGCAGGCTTTAAAGGGGCTTAAATCGGCGAGCAGCTATGTTCGCCGTGAGCTTGGGCATCGTCTTAAGCTCAGACACGTGCCGGAGTGTATTTTCAAGGCGACAGACTCAATCGAGTACGGCGCTGAAATATCGAGAACACTTAACAGCCTTAACATTCCGCACGATGAGGAGGAAGAGGATGCAGACAACGATTGAGCAGGCGGCTGATATTTTAAAAAACAGCGATAATATTCTGCTGCTTACGCATATGTCGCCCGACGGCGATACGCTCGGCTGTGCGTTTGCGCTGTGCAGAGCGTTACAGCTTATGGGTAAAACAGCAAGGGTGATAACAGAGGGTGAAATCCCGAAAAAGTTTTTGTACCTTTGTGATGCAGTTCGTGAGAGCGATTTTGACGAGGAGCTGGTTGTCGCCGTTGACATAGCAGACGAAAAGCTTTTCCCCGAAAACGCACACAAATATAAGGACAAGGTTGACCTCTGCATAGACCATCATATGTCGAACACTCATTATGCAAAGTCTTACTGCGTTGAGCCGACAGCCGCAGCCTGTGCCGAGGTTGTGTTCAAGCTTGTAGTGGCTCTCGGTGTTGAAATCGACAGGCTGATTGCAAACTGCATTTTTACAGGGCTTACAACGGACACAGGCTGTTTCCGTTACAGCAATGTGACAAAGCAGACGATGAACACAGCCGCACAGCTTATTGAAATCGGCTGTGACAGCTATAAGATAAACAAGCTTATGTTTGAAACAAATTCAAGGGAGAGAATCGCACTTGAGCAGATGGCTCTTTCGACTCTTGAATATTTTGATGAAGGCAAAATCGCCGTTATGGCTGTAACTCTTGATATGCTTGAAAAAAGCGGTGCGTCCGACAGCGAGCTTGACGGCATAGCCGCTATACCGAGGACTATTGAGGGTGTGCTTGTCGGGATACTGATAAAGCAAAAGAGCGACAGCGTATATAAGGTGTCGGTCAGAAGTGACGAAACCGTGTGCAGTGCAAGCGAGCTTTGCGCTAATTTCGGAGGCGGCGGTCACGCGGCGGCAGGCGGCTGTTCGTTTAAGGATATGACGATTGAGGAGATTAAGCTTAAGCTTGTTTCACAGGCGGAGAGAATGCTCGGAAAAAATTGAGGAGGTGCGCCCTGTGAACGGAGTTCTTGTAATTGATAAGCCTGAGGACTTCACGTCCTTTGATGTTATAGCCGTTGTAAGGGGTGTGTGCGGAACAAAAAAAGCCGGTCACACCGGCACTCTTGACCCTATGGCGACAGGTGTTCTCCCTGTTCTGCTCGGAAATGCGACAAAGGCGCAGAGCCTTATGCCCGACAGCGACAAGGCGTATGAGGCTGAGTTTATGTTCGGCGTTCGCACCGACACTCTCGATATTACCGGCAGTGTAACCGCACGAAAAGAAGCTCGGCTACGATATGAGGATATTGAGAGAGTTCTGCCGCAGTTTCGGGGCGAGATTATGCAGCTGCCGCCGATGTATTCGGCTGTAAGCGTTGACGGGCGGCGGCTTTATGACCTTGCAAGACAGGGGATAGAGGTTGAGCGTGAAAAAAGAGCTGTTACTATTGAGCGGCTGGAGCTGCTCGGCTTTGACGAAAAAACGCAGACGGGGCGGCTGTCCGTTTCCTGCTCAAAGGGAACTTACATAAGAACGCTTATTGACGATATAGGCGAAAAGCTCGGTACATATGCGGTTATGACGAAGCTCAGGAGAACGCTTGCCTGCGGCTACGGAATAGACGAGGCGATACCGCTTGAGGAATTAAGGGCGCTTAAGGAAAGTCAGGGCATAGAAGCCGTGCAGAAGCTTATAAAGCCGACCGAAACAGTCTTTGCGCCGTACCGAGCGGTTTATGTATCGGCGGCGCAGGCAAAGCGGTTTAAAAACGGCGGCGGTCTTGATGCAGGCAGAACGGCTCTTGCGAAAATGAATAAGCAAAACGGCGAAATCTTCCGTGTGTATGAGCGTGACGGCGGCTTTCTGGGTCTGGGTAAGGTAAATCTTGAAAAAGCCGAGCTTGGGTTTTTGAAGCTGTTTTTAGAGTGAAGAGTGGAGATGTGCGGCTTCGCCGCTGTAAAGAATAGAGAATAAAGAATAATGGTGGTTGTCGCAACTTCGTTGCTCATTAAATTAAGAAATACCCGAAACAAGTTCAGGCTTCCCCAGGGGGTAAGGCTTAGCTCGTTTCAACTCCAAACTCAAAACTCCAAACTCAAAACTCTCTCCGCTCTTCACTCTGCGGCGCAGCCGCTTAATAAAAATTTGTTTGATTATTTTTAGTTTGTTCATTTATTTCAATTTATGACAATATATACTTAGATTAGAAATCACGAGTCGGGAATGGGAAGTCGGGAGGCGGATTTAACTCTTAGCTCTCCATTCTCAGCTCTGAAATAGTATTATGCTTGAGGGGGTACATAAAATGAGTACAGGAAAAATTATGATTGTTGATGACGATCTGAATATATGCGAGCTTTTGCGCCTGTATATTGAGAAGGAGGGCTTCAGCGTTGTCACCGTCAATGACGGCGAGGCTGCGGTAAAGAGCTTTGAAAAGGAAAAGCCAGATTTGATTCTGCTCGATATAATGCTGCCGAAGCTTGACGGCTGGCAGGTGTGCCGTGAAATCAGAAAAACCTCGCAATGCCCGATTATTATGCTTACCGCTAAGGGTGAGGTGTTTGACAAGGTGCTGGGACTTGAGCTTGGCGCTGACGATTATATGGTAAAGCCTTTTGAGGCTAAGGAGGTAATCGCAAGAATCCGCGCGGTGCTTCGCCGCACAGGAAAAACAGAGGAGCCGCCCGTTAAAGAGGTAAGATGGGACAAGCTTTCCATCAATCTCACTAACTATGAGCTTAAGGTTGACGGTGTTCAGATTGATACTCCGCCCAAGGAAATGGAGCTTTTGTATCATCTGGCAAGCAATCCGAACCGTGTGTTTACCCGCGACCAGCTTCTTGACGAGGTCTGGGGCTTTGACTATTACGGCGACTCAAGAACGGTTGACGTACACGTTAAAAGACTGCGTGAGAAAATCGACGGCGTGTCCGACAAATGGGAGCTTAAAACCGTCTGGGGTGTAGGCTATAAATTTGAGGTTAAAGAGTAATTTTTTCGCCGAAGGGCCGACGGCTTTTCGGTGAAAATTTTTTAAAAAGGATGAGCCTTTGATGGATAAAAAGCGAAGACGCAGAACGATTTTCGGCAAATATCTTGCCCTCAGTCTTTCTACAATGCTGGTGGCATTTACGCTTATCGGCGTTATGCTCACTTTTTTTGTTACACAGTATTCACAGAACGAAAAGCAATCCCTGCTTGCCGAAAATGCTTTGTCGGTTGCTGACACGGTTTCCCGCAACTGCAGTGTTGTCGGCAACGAAATCTACCTTACCATACCCGAATATAACCGTTGGCAGGCGATGATTGCCACGATGTCAAAAAGCCTGAATGCCGAGATTTTTATTACAGACAGCAGCGGCAACACACAGATATGCTCGGAGGGCAGCGATTGCGTTCATCTTAAGAAAAAGGTTGACAAGGGAATAATGGCGGTTGCGCTTAACCGTAATTATTTTGAAAACGGAAAATTAGGCGGCGTTTATTCCGAGCCGCATTTTACAGTTGGTACGCCGATAATCATAACCGAAAATTCGGGAAAAATCGCAGTGGGCGCAGTGTTTATTTCAACAGGCTCTTCGTCTATGTTCTATATAGTGGGCGAGATTCTGAGGATTTTCCTTATGGCGGCTATCGCAACCTTTGCGATTATGTTCTGTCTGTCCGGTTTTTTTACGTATAATATGGCTAAGCCCTTGCGACAGATGGCTATCGCTGCAAAGAAGTTCGGCGCAGGCGATTTTTCAAGCCGTGTTCCCATAACAACCAACGATGAAATAGGTCAGCTAGCCGAGGAATTCAATAATATGGCTGATTCGCTCGCTCTGTCGGAGGGTACAAGGCGAAGCTTTATTGCAAATGTATCGCACGAGCTTAAAACACCGATGACAACCATCGGCGGCTTTGTGGACGGCATACTTGACGGCACGATTCCGTATGAAAGACAAAGCTACTATCTGAACATTGTGTCGGTCGAGGTTAAGCGTTTGTCGCGGCTTGTGCAGTCGATGCTTGCGCTGTCAAGAATAGACAGCGGCACAATGAAGCTCAACAAGCAGAATTTCAACCTTACAGAAATAATCATAGACACGCTGCTGACCTTTGAGCAGAAGATTGAGCAGCGGCATATAAATATATGCGGACTTGAGGATATATCCGAGATAATTATTGACGGCGACAAGGATATGCTCCATCAGGTTGTGTATAATCTGATGGAAAACGCCGTTAAGTTTACGAACGAGGGCGGATATATAAAAATCTGCGCCGAAACCCGACCGAACAGAACGGTAGTAACCATTGAAAACAGCGGCGAGGGCATTAACAGCGAAGAGATAAAGCATATTTTCGAGCGTTTTTATAAAACGGACAAATCGAGAAGTATGGATAAAAACGGTATGGGTCTGGGACTGTATATCGTTAAAACTATATTAAGGCTTCACGGCGGCGACATAACGGCAGACAGCGAGCTTGGCAAGAGCTGTCGGTTTACGTTCTGGCTGCCTGCCGATAATACAAAAAAGGGCGACAAGGACAAAGCTAATGTGAAGCTTATAGAACGCCAGAAAGGAAAGCAGGGGAATAAAGATGAGTGAGGAATTTGAAAATATAAACAGCGGAAACGGAGATTTTGCGGAAGTTACGGCACAGCCGATTGAGCAGCAGCCGATTGAGCAACAGATAAGCGAGGAAAGCAAGGCTCAGTGTGACGACGTAGCGGATAATGCTGTTGACACTGCCGTTGCTGTCGGTGCTGCTGATAAAACCGATACTGCTGTGGATAATACTGCGGATAAGCCGCAGGAGAACGGCGGTTATAATCCGCAGACTTCTCCGTTTACACCTCCGATAAACCAAAACGGCGGCGGTCAAGGCTGCTTTCAGCCTGAAAATCAGCCGTATGCCGCAGGAGGTCAGAGTGGCAGTTTTATGTGTCCGCAGGGCGCACAGCCGCAAAATCCGTATGCGCAGGCAGGGCAAGGCATACCGCCTCAGCCGCAGTACGGCACGGTGAATTTTTCGCCTGCGCCAAAGGAAAAAATGAGCGTTCCGTCGGGACTGATTATCTTTTTGGTGACAGCGTTTGTTGTTCTTGTTCTGTGCATATGCTTAACTGTTGTGGCGGTGTCGAAATCACCGTCGGGCAGCAGATATACAGATGATATATTTGATGACTATCAGCTGCCGACTTCAGGGTATGAGCACGGCACGCAGGCTCCGACTCAGAGCGATAATGCCCTTGATAAAAGCGACCTTACCGATACAACCGATAAAAACGGGCAGCAGATTAAGCTGAATAAGCAGCCTGCCGATATTCTTGAAAACGCTAAATTCACAGCAAAATATGCCTATGACAAGGCTAAGGATTCGGTTGTGGGTATTGTAGGCTATCGGGAAAAGGAAAAGAAGAAGATAGGCTCGCAGGGAACGGGCATTGTAATCAGCGAAAACGGATATATCGTGACCAACAGCCACGTTATCGGCGACTCGAAAACAAAATACAAGGTTGTGGTGCTGATTGACGGACAGGAGTATGACGCTCAGGTGACGGGCTATGACTCCAGAACGGATATTGCGGTGCTAAAAATTGATAAAACAGACCTAAAGCCTGCTGATTTTGCCGATTCGGGCGAGGTATCGGTTGGGCAGGAGGTTGTTGCAATCGGCAACCCCGGCGGAATTAACTTCTCTAATTCGCTCACTCAGGGCATTGTATCGGCGCTTGACCGTGATGTATCACACGGAAACGTAAGCTATATCCAGACTGACGCCGCAATAAACCCCGGCAACTCGGGCGGCCCTCTGCTCAATATGAGCGGACAGGTAATAGGAATTACTACGGTTAAGATTGTAAACACCAGCTATGAGGGTATGGGCTTTGCAATACCGTCACAGCAGGCGGTAAGCGTTATCGACAGCATAATAAAGCAGGGCTATGTTGAGGGCAGAGTGAGAATAGGTCTTACGGGAAACGAGATTACCTCGGCATATTCAAGCTACTACGATATTCCGATAGGAATATACGTTGTATCGGTTGACGAGAAAGGACCGCTTGCAGACGGCGACATAGAGCCGGGCGATATTGTCACAAAGATTGATGATGTTGACATAACGAGCTTCTCGGTGCTTTACAAGGAGCTTGACAAGCACAAGCCGGGAGATGTTGTCACGCTGACATATCAGCGCGTAGACGATGCTGAAACAGAGTACACCGAGTATACGCAAGAGGTTACTCTTGCGGCTGATTCGGCGGCAGAATAAAATGAGTTTAGAGTTTTGAGTTTAGAGTTAATAATAAAACCGCCCCTGACGGAAACCGAGAGTTTCCTGTCGGGGGCAGTTTTTGTATGCGGCTAAGCCGCAGTGATATAAATCCCTACGGGATTTATGATATATTGCTATGCAATGTGATATAGCTTTGCTTTGATATATTTGACCTTGGCAAATGTTATGGTTATCGCCGCAAGCGGCTCCGAGCGGCTTCGCCGCAGAGTGGAGAGTGAGGAGTGGAGAGTGGAGACAAATTTCGCAACGAGGTAGAGAGTTCGTAGGGAACGGTCTTGACCGTTCCGGGATAGACGCAGTAACTGCAATGCTCTACAAAATCAGAATAGAGTATAACACTCTGCGGTGTGAGTCGGAACAGACGAGCTTGTTCCCTACGACCTCGTTTCGGGTTTCCGTGCTTAAGTTAACGATATTGTTTTTTGCGCTTATTAAATCTTAAAGCAGTGATTTATACAGTGCGATAATATCTTCCTTTGTTGCTTCCTTCGGGTTGCCCGGCGCGCAGGCGTCTGCAACGGCGGAGTCTGCAAGGAAGTCGATATCCTCTTCCTTAACTATTTCCTTAAGGTCAGCCGGAATGCCAACCGAAATTGAAAGCTCCTTTACTGCGTTTACTGCGGCGGCACGGTATTCCTCCTGAGTCATATTGTCAACGTTCGGAACGCCCATAGCTCTGGCGATTTCACGGTATTTTTCGCCTGTTGCGTCAGCGTTGAAGGCCATAACGGTGGGCAGAAGAATTGCGTTTGCTACACCGTGAGGCGTGTCGTAAACTGCGCCGAGTGCGTGAGCCATTGAATGAACAATGCCCAGACCTACATTTGAAAATCCCATTCCTGCTACATACTGACCGAGAGCCATTCCCTCGCGACCCTCGGGCGTGTTGTCAACAGCACCCTTGAGCGAGCGCGCGATGATTTCGATAGCCTTCAGATGGAACATATCAGTCATTTCCCATGCGCCCTTTGTTATGTAGCCCTCAATAGCGTGGGTGAGAGCGTCCATACCTGTTGCGGCGGTAAGACCCTTTGGCATAGACGACATCAGATCGGGGTCGATAACGGCAACAACGGGAATATCGTGAACATCAACGCAAACGAACTTGCGCTTCTTTTCAACGTCCGTTATAACATAGTTGATTGTAACCTCTGCGGCTGTTCCTGCTGTTGTAGGTACTGTGATTATGGGAACAGACGGATTCTTTGTCGGGGCTACGCCCTCTAGGCTTCTTACATCGGCAAATTCGGGGTTTGCAATGATAATGCCGATAGCCTTAGCGGTGTCCATAGAAGAGCCGCCGCCTATTGCAACAATGCAGTCTGCGTTGCTTGTCTTGAATGCTTCTACGCCCGACTGAACATTCTCAATAGTCGGATTCGGCTTGATGTTTGAATAAAGCTCGTAGTCGATTGAAGCGTTATCGAGAACCGAGGTTACCTTTGCGGTTACTCCGAATTTGATAAGGTCGGGGTCGGAGCAAACAAACGCTTTCTTAAAGGCTCTCGCCTTTATTTCGGCGGCAACCTGCGAAACCGCGCCCTTGCCGTGATATGATGTTTCGTTTAAAACTATTCTGTTCATTTTTATTACCTCCGTAATTTTGGTTACAGGTAAATTATAATATAAAAATCTTGCAAAATCAACAACTTATATGTAAAATGCTTTAAAACGTACAAAAATATTGCCGCCGAAGCGGCGGCAGAAAGTTAATAATTTTCTTTAATGAATTCGTGCAGCTTTTCCATAAGCTTTTCCCGATCCTCGGGGTTCAGCCTACGGTAAAAAAGAACAAGCTGCTGCTCCTCCTTGGGCAGCTCGTAAATAGCTGTTTTATCAAGGATTATTTTATTGTGCTTCTCGCTTAATTCGTGCTTTTTGTTTTTGTCGGCTGTCGGGTCCTTAAGCCTTTCGGCAACAAGAGCCGCTCCGGAATCAAAGCACTTTAAAAGCTCGTCATACGGAATGTTAAACAAATTCCTGAGAATCAGAATCGTGCTGAGACTTGGCATAGATTTGCCTGTTTCGTAGTATGTGTAGGTTGAACGGTCAATGTTCAGCGTGTTTGCCACCATCTGTTGTGAGTATCCGCAGTTTAGCCTGTATCTCTTAAGCAGATAAGCAATAGAGTCGTTCATAATAAGTCTCCTTTTAAAGTTGTTCCGAATCAGTCGGCTTGATCGACTGCAAAAAGGATTATACACTTATTATAGAGCAATCTTTTTTTTATAAGCATTTTTGTGAAAAGTTATCACTCGGACTCTGAGTGTGTTCTGCAAGCGGCTTGGGAAAGAAAAAATCGGGGGAAAATATGCCCGAATAAAAATTTTAGTTGACTAAAAGGAGCTGAAATGATATAATATCCTGTAGAATGCTGGAATAGCTCAGACGGTAGAGCGACGCTCTCGTAAAGCGTAGGTCGAGGGTTCAAGTCCCTTTTCCAGCTCCATTACAAGGTCTTAAAAATGGCTTATTTAAGCCGTTTTTAAGACTTTTTGTTTTTGTTGTATTCGCTCGACTGCAACAAAATTTGATGGAGAGTTTCGTATGAAAACGGTATCAGAATATTAAGGCGTGAGCAGAACTTGGCTTTTGGGGCAAAAGTTGTGAACCTTTCCATACATAGCCGTTAGGCTTGAGTGGGGAGGTTCACGTTTGGCTATGAATACGAGATAGTTAAAATGAATATCGTACCCATCAAACGCTTTGTTTATGCCTGAACGCTTATAATTACGAGCTTTATCCGAAATTCATTGTTCATTTAAGAAGTAAATGTTGAGATAGATGCATCTTTGTGTTAAACTATAATGATAATATTCAGAGAATATCAGAGGCAGTTTGTTTCTGCTGCAAGACCTTTGCTGCTGGTATTTATTTTTACTATTCTATTTAAATATTGAATAACTACGAGATTGATAATTATATGTATGTACAATTTAAAGGTTAGGGGTGACAGATTTATGAGGGACGGCACGAGAAAAATGAAAATATCCAGAAAGATTATCTCTATTGTTGCAATGGTCTACCTTTTAGCGGCAGCCTGTGTAGGAATTGCAAATGCGACAGCGGAAGAAAGCTATACCGCAGGTACCAATCAGCTGCTCAACGGCAGCTTTGAAGAAGGGCAGACTTGGACTTCGTCCTATTCGCAGCCTGATCAAAGCAAGGTTCCTGCATGGAATACAACGGCATTTTAAGGCAAAATTGAATTATTCCGAAAAAACACGGGAACTTATATAAATAATGTAACATTAGCTCCTACGGACGGAGATTACGCCGCAGAGTTAAACGCCGATGAAGAGAGTACATTATATCAGAATGTCAATACCTCTCCGTCAAGTGTTTACAGATGGGGCTTAGATCACGGTGCTCGAAACGGAGCGGATACCATGGCACTGGTGATAGGACCTAAACAGAGCGTTGACCCATCAAAACCAAGCAAGGCAGGGCGAGATCAGCTAATGCAGATGATTGACTGGCTCAGGGTCCAGGGAAAGACTTCTATTAAAACCTCTGCGGGTTTAGGTGAAAAGCTCACGGTTTACAGTAAAAAATTCGGTGAAATCGGTACTTTTAAGGATAATGCAGGAAATAACGCTTTCAGCCTTAAGCCGAGTACAATCTACACTGAGGAGTGGCACGTCTGGATAATGGCGTCCACAAGTGCTAAGAGCGGTACTAATCCTTGGAACTCCTACGGCTCAAACGGCGAGAATTCCGATGAAAGCGGAGATAGTGGAAATAATTCATCGTTGGATTTAAGCAAATACTATCTCTATACCGTTCCGGCAGGTCAGACCGAAACACTGTTCGGCTTTGTTTCTGTCGGATATGTAGATTCTCCGACATCTGCGGACAAAGCAAAGACTTACGGTAATTTCCTCGACAATATCAATTTCGAGATTTACCACCCTCTTTCGGGCAGCACCACAACCCACGGCAGTGCGGTTGTCGGCGAAAGCGGCGGAACAACCGGCGGAGCGGGCGGAACTGAGGGACATCAGGTTACGGTAGACAACAAGCTTGCGACCTATGTTCCCGATGGTAAACCTCTTATAATTCAGGCTATCATAAATAATATTGATGCGCAGACAGGTTGTAAATTTGTAGGTGTTTATTATACAAAGCTGGACGAAAACGGCAATCCTGTTACTGAATTTATCCAATTGGCGGGAAATGAAATTGAATTTTCCGAGTCCTTAACCGACGAGGAAAAAAGGGCAAATGGGTAAGGTCTGTTAATGAAGTCGGCGACGTTGTTTATACTTATATTCTTGAAGATATGACCTCGGCGACAGATTTGCACTTTATATTTATTAAAAACCCGACAGTCACCTATGACCCCAACGGGGGAAAAGATTATAAAGCTTATAACGGTGATAGAATATATAACACAGATGAACCCGAAAATGTTTACAGCTTTAAGCCGGAGGTGGGTCAATCGGATACAGGCGCAACCACAACCTTTATACCTCCGTATGTTTCGAAGGCGTCAGAGGGTCAAAATGACGGCTGGAGGTTTACAGGATGGAAGCTTACGGGTGATATTGTTGATAATATTCCGGCTGGTATCGAAAAGGTAAACGCAGAAAAATTAGGAAGTCTGATACTCCCTGCCGAACATACCATCGCCTGCGATTATTCTCTGGACGGAGCTTCAGGAGAACGGGCGGCGCAGTATTTTAAAATTTACGGCGGTAATGTTTCTCTGCAAGGAAAGCAATTAGAAACGGACACCGAGGTAAAAGGTGTACTCTGGAAAGAAAACGAAGGCGTACAATACGACAAACAATACGCAAATGTCCACAGGGGTCTTACCATGGTTGCGCAGTGGCGTTGGCGACAGGCTATTATTCCGCAGAGCCGCCAAGATAGCGGTAAGTACATCGATTCTAATGCAGGCGGAACGGTTGAAATTACCAGCGTAACAGATACATCAGACGTAAATTATAACCCGAAATATAATGCTAACGGCGGAAAATCCTATTTTGCCGAAACTGATGAAAAAGTAGTCATCAAAGCGACTGCAAATAACGGCTGGAGCTTTATCGGCTGGTATGACGATAAAGGCAACCTTGTTTCAACTAATGCTGAATACCTTTATAATGAAACAAAGGAAAGCATAAACACCTATTACGCAAGATTTTCAAACAGCGTTACACAAACCTATATACGTCAGCTTAAGAATGGCGACAGCTGGGATAATACAACCGATAATCAAATAGCAACACTCGGGCGTTACAGCTATACCGACGCAATAGGTACACCGATAAGCTCCACTGTTTCTTCTGTGGGAACGGGCTACAAATTCTTGGGTTGGTATGATTCCAATGGTAATAAGGTCAACGGTGATATGCTTACTAACAACGGCAAGACAATAAGCTACACAACAACGGTTGACGCAACATATTACGCACGTTTTGAAACGCTTTACATCCTTAATGTCAAGAAAATAGACGGCGCTAATAGCAAATCGCTTGCCGGTGCCGAATTCAGCCTTTATAGCAAAGCCACAGCCGAGGAATTGGCAGACGGTGGTATTACAAAGATAACGCTCAGCTATAAAGGCTTAACTGTAAAATGTGTGCTTATTGAAAAAAAACTCCAGCTTCCGGTACTGTAAGCTTTTCAAATTCAGACCATCTTACAGCAGGAAATGAGTATTATCTTATCGAAACAAAAGCACCGGACGGATACAAACCGTTATTTGAGCCTAAAAAAATTACGTTTGACAGCTCAGGAAGCACGGGAACTGCCGCATATGTTGACGACACAAAAACAACAATTACTAACAGGGCATCCAGTATACAAATTGCAAATGATCTGCTGCCTGATATGCATTTCACAAAGACTGCTGATAAAACAAGCGTAACAAAAGGAGATAAAGTTGCCTACACAATAGCCGTAGACATTCCCAAATATCCTGCAAATGCAGCAGATAAATCGTTTTACGTTTCAGACCTGCTCCCCGATGGATTGAAGATTGATACTGCTTCAATAAAAGTTCAGGTAAAGAATACTGAAACCAATGTTGTTGAGGATGTTTTAACCGATGCTTATACTCTTGACACTACACCAACTTCTCAATACACCTTTAAGCTGAGCGTTGATACTTCACAGTATGCCGCAGGCTGGTCAGGAAACGGCGGAAAGCAGCTTGTTATTACTTACACCGCTACATTTAACAATAATAATACGACAGCGGTAAATTCAAAGGAAACAAACACAGCCACATTTGATTACTCAATCGATCCTAATTTTACAGGCAGGCATATACAAACAACTGCTTCGGCTGATGTGAACACCTTTGGAATAAAAATCAACAAATATGACAGCGGCAATGAGAATACAAAGCTTGCCAATGCAAGGTTTGATTTATACAGAACAGCAACACATGATGCAGGTAATTCTGTAAAAATCCCTCATACTGATATTTATGGCATTAAGCTTGAGGGCAGCAAAGCAACAGGTGATAACGGAACAGCCGTCTTTGAAAAGTACGAGGCAAACGCCGATAAATACGACTATTATCTCGTGGAGGTTGCGGCACCGTCGGGATACAACCTTTTGGTTGAGGCAGTAAAGGTTAATTTTGCCGATAACGATGTTGACGGAGACGGTTATTACACAGTAAATATTCCCAACATCAGTATGATTGAGATGCCGGTTACCGGCGGTTTCAGTACTGTAATCTTCTATGTGATCGGTATTGCGCTGATGCTGTCAGCTTTGGCGGCTTATATAATATTCCTCAAAAAGGTTAAAGCGAAAGAAAACAGATAATCTCCGATAGATTAGTTAAGGACGGCGAAGTATTCGCCGTCCTTTTTCAGTTTGCCCTTATAGGCTTATCAAGAATTTGTGGTTTCTAAAGCAGAGCGAAGCTTTCGCTCATTGTCATACATTCATTCACCCGACAACCGAACCGATTGGGTAATTGACATCTATTTTAGCGACATACATCTGAATGAGGATTGCATCGGCAAGGTTTACCGTTGAATCGCCGTTTACATCGCCTGCAAGGAGTGCGGCATCTGTCAGCTCCTCAAATTGCAGGTTATACCTTGCAATCAGCAGTGCGTCAAAAAGATTTACATTTCCGTCCAGATTAACATCGCCGAGTGTATACGACAGGCTCTCATAGAAGTTTATCATAGCCGCCGAGCCGAAGTTTCCGTAAGCCGCTGTGCCGACAACCTTGACATATTTTGCATCAAGCGCCTCATCAAACACAATCGTCTTGGTTGATTTGTCAACCGCCCAGCCTTCGCCGCTGCCTGCCAATGTCCAGCTTTCGCCGTCAAGGCTTATATAGACCTCACAGCTTGTGAATCTGCCGTTGTTTGCGTCCTGACGGGGAACATAGTCAATAGCCGAAAGCTTTGTCACCTTGTCAAGCTCAAAGATAATATATCTGTCCAAGTCGGAGTTACTTGTCCAGTTTGTGTGCCAGTAGGTGTTTATGTCGCCGTCAATAGATTTGTAAGCGTATTCGCCGTGATTTGCTGCCTCAGTCGAGCAGCTTACAACAGAAACTCTGTCAAGCGTAATGTAGGACTTCTGAAGGTCAACAGCGTCTGCTGTGTAGACAAGCTCAACAGCGTCACTTGCAAAGGCAGTGCCAGAGGTTGCAACACGGACGTACACCGTCTTGTCGCCGCTTAGGTCGGGAGCTGAGTCTGCAAAGGAAGTCCACTCGGTCTGGTCAAAGCTCCACTCCATAGTGTCATCGGCGTTGATAACCCTGTTTTCAAGGTCGTTGTTGTAGAGATTTGTCGGAGTTGCCGCCTTTGAAATGTCGATTGTATCGTAATTTTCCATACCATTAAGGCGAACGAGAATATTATCCTCGTCATTGACAAGAGCAAGCTGTTCATCTGTCAATACTGCTGAACCTGAATTTGCGCTGTTCCAGCTTGCGCCGCCGTCAAGGCTGTATTCAAGCACTGCGCTGTCTGTGAAAGCGTTGGTAAGGCTCAGCGCTCCTGCATTTTCTCTGCTTAATGAGAATGTCGCAAGGGCAAGCGAATTGTTCGCTAAAATACTGTTAGCCATCACCTTGCAGGGAGCAGGCTGAGCTGACTCCTCTGCGGTGATATTTGCACCCTTAAGAAGTGCCTCGTGTGACGAAAGCATAATTTCAGCCGTTGCAATATCAGACGAAACATTGCAGTTCGTCTTTACAAGATTAATCAGATCCCACATCGGCAGAGGATAGCCGTAGAAATTATCCTCAATAAGCTTGATCAATTCAAGACATTCGCTCTCAGTTGCCGAGCGTTTGCTCATAGCCATAACTAAGTTATAGAATGAGTCGAGGTTTATATTCTGAACGCCGATAGCTGCCTTTGATATAGCCTCAGCCTCATCGGGGAAAGCGGCAGCGATTGCGTTGAGCTTCAAAGCCTTGTCGTAGTTTTCCTCATCGTTCAGGGCGGACTGCGACAGCAGAGCGTAGGATACGGAATAGCCGTTTGTTTTCCAGGCGGCAGAGCCCCAGCCGCACGGCATTCTCTCGGCTCGTTCGGATTTTGTCCAGCCTGAAACATCGTTGCCTATATAGCAGATTGAGTCGTTGTCTGTGAATCTGTAATCGAGCCAAGCGCAGTGACCGGGCTGACCGATTGCCGCCGCAGGAATACCGAACACCTGACGGATATTCACGCTTGATTTTGAGATACCGCCGCAGACAGCGCCCTGCTCAAAAATATCAAAGATGCTTGCGTGCTCGGGATATACGTAATCAAAGGTGTACTCGATATAGTTATATCCGTTAATAGTACACCACTTCTCATAGGTGAACTCGGTAAGGGAATTGTTCTCCCGAACATAAGTATTGAGCGGCACGATTTCGTCATCTTTCATCAGCGCGCCCAGAACCCAGCGCATTTCCTCGACAGTGAGGTTTTCAAAAATATCGTTCCAGAGAAGTCCGTCGCTGTGGAGCTGTTTGTATATCTCATAGCGGTAAACAGGGTCTGAAATCATTGTGCCGTCATACCACGCATACACAGTTTCCGAATGAGTGAGCGACAATGTTATTATCATCTTTTTGTAGAGCCAGCCGTATTCGGCATCGTTCATATCCTCGCCGTGTGCTGTGTAAAGGTCATACAGAACATCCAAGGATTTCTGATATGAGCCGCAAGGCTCACCGCCTGTTATATACAGTGACAGAGCCTCCTCGTCATTAAGCAGCCAGTCGATAATCTGCTCATACTTTGAATCACGGCTGCACAAAACGCTGAGTGTTCTGTAACCTGCATTTGCCGTGAACGTGCGCTGAAACAGAGTGTGCACAAACTGCGCATTGTCAAGCAGAGCGAGGTAATCTGTGCTGCCGTTTTTATATGTACTGAGTATTTCGTCGTACTCCTCAACGGTCTTTAATACCGTACTTCCGTCCTCAAAGCCCTGAGGTGAATTTGAGAGCTTTGCATCGGCAAAGGTTGTGTGGTCGTTGCCGTTGCTGCCGTTTGAATCCGTATAAAGCTTTAAATATGCAGCCTGCGATACATCAATGGACACAAACTCGGACTCGCTTGCCGCTGTCAGAGCACCGCTGACATATACCTCAGTCCATTCGCTGCCGTCAGCCGAGGTATAGATATGGAATATCGCATTACCCTTTGAGCCTTGTGAAGCGTCAATACCTATTTGCGAGGTGAAGTATTTGTACTGCTCATAGCCCGTAAGACTGTAAACGAGTGTTGACGATGCGTGAGCGGTAATGCTCTTGTCAAAATAGAGTCGGCTGCCGTCAACGATAAGCGAGCTTTGTTGGTCGTTCATATTTCCGTCAAGGTGCAGCGTACCGTAGCCTATGCCGGCGCTGTGATACGGAATATCCGACAGATAAACGCAGGAGGAGCTTTCCGCTGTATCAGCCGCCGCAGCAGGCAGGCAGGTAAAGCAGAGCAGCAGGGTTAAGAGAATTGCAGTGAGTCGCAGGGAGGTGCGTTTCATACTTATCAGTCCTTTCAAAAAATCCTTTAAAATAATAATTGCAGGCTGAAGCTTGTGTTCGGTTTGGAATAAGCGCTGAGCTGTGCGAACACACAAAAAACTTCAACATTAGCATGTTTATTCATATTAATTTTACCTCATTTTTCCATAAGTTGTCAACGCTCGGAAAAAAATATCTATACGATTTTATCGGCACTGTCAGGTGCATTGAGGGCTGAAAGCAGTAAAGCATAAATTGAACAAAACACCTTGCCGCAGTCCTGCCGAAGCGAGAAAATAATCACTTGACATTTTACAATACCTCGACTTATAATAAATTTGTTGAGGACACGTACAAAAATTCATAAGAGCAAACGACATCTTTCCACCGCAAGCGGTCCCCCTCCCTTCAGAGGGAGGCAATACCCGTTACGAGTATTTTTTTATTCAAAGAGCCGCAAAGCGGCGACAACCGACACTTCACTCTCCACTCTCAAAACTCCGCTCTCAAATGCGGACATAGTTCATCGGTAGAACATCAGCTTCCCAAGCT